>JACRMA010000088.1 GCA_016235085.1 Candidatus Zixiibacteriota bacterium | reverse complement strand
CATGTCATTCCACCCCCCCACTCATGTCATTGCCCTCCCACTCATGTCATACCGCCGCTCCACGCATGTCATTCCACCCCCCCACTCATGTCAGTCCACCGCCCCCACCCATGTCATTCCGAGCGAAGCGAGGAATCTTCTGTATTGTCAGGGTGAATAATACTTGGTGCGCCCACAAGGACTCGAACCTTGGACCCGCTGATTAAGAGTCAGCTGCTCTACCAACTGAGCTATGGGCGCATCGAACTGCGTCTGGCGCACCGAAAGAAGCCTAAAGCCGCCGCTTTCCCGGCCGCGCCGGAGACAGAACAAATCATGATCTACTGACTCAGTCAAACGATTTTTGAGTCTGCCCATGAGTCGGCCCCGGTGCATCGGAATCACTTGCTTTCTTGAATCGAGCCTGCCATAGAGTGCCATGCCAATGCCACTCCACAAACGCATGGCCATCGGTCTTCTGGCCGGGGCGCTTCTGGGTCTGCTCTCGTTTCTCTTCTTCGGCGATGCCGAATGGCTTGGGTCCTTGATCCGGTATGGGACTCAGCCGCTGGGCCAGATTTTCCTTCGGCTTTTGTTCATGCTGGTTTTGCCGCTCATCTTCTCGGCTTTGGCGCTTGGTGTGGCGGGAATCGGCGACCCACGGCGGCTGGGACGAGTGGGGCTGAAGACGCTGGCCTACACGGTTGCCGTTTCATCCGTCGCGGTCCTGCTCGGGGTTCTTCTCGTGAATGTTCTCAAGCCAGGCGAGGGCATGTCGACGGAAACCAGGGCCCGGCTTCTGGAGGGCGCCTCCGAGCGGGCGTCAGCGGTCACCGCACGGGTGGCATCGCAGAAATCCGGAATGAATCTGCTGCTTTCGGTCATTCCGGACAATCCCATCAAGGCGGCCACCGACATGGACATGCTGGCGATCATGTTCTTTGCGTTTATGATTGGCGTCGGGATCACTTTGTCGCGCACCGACGCGACCCGCAGATTCGAGGAAGCGCTCCAGGGGCTGTATGATGTCACCATGCGCTTGATTGGATTGGTGATTTCGTTCGCGCCGATTGGTGTGGCGGCGTTGATGTTCACCATCACCGCCCAGCTCGGTTACGAAGTGCTATTGCAACTGGCACGGTATGTCGGCGTGGTTGTCCTGGCGATGGTCATTCACCAGTTCGGCGTCTATTCGCTATCTGTGTGGTTTCTCGGAAAGCGAAGTCCCCGGAAATTCTTCAAAGATATTGAGGAGGCGATGCTGACCGCATTCTCGACGGCGTCGAGCAATGCCACGCTGCCGACAACCCTTCGTGTCGCAGAAACCAACTTGAAGCTCCCCTCCAATATCAGCCGGTTTGTGCTCACTATCGGATCGACCGCCAACCAAAACGGGACCGCACTCTTCGAAGGCATGACCGTGTTGTTCCTCGCCCAATTCTATGGTGTGCCGCTCTCCGTGACACAACAGGTGCTGGTCGTGTTCATCTGTATTCTCGGCGGGATCGGAACCGCCGGAATCCCGGCTGCGTCGTTGCCGGTGGTTGCCATGATCCTCGGAATGGTCCACGTGCCGGTCGAAGGATTGGGGCTGATTCTGGGTGTCGACCGTTTCCTCGACATGTGCCGTACCACACTCAATGTCACTGGTGATCTCGCGGCGGCCGTCGCAGTTTCACAGGGCGAGTACGACACCGCGTGAACCGGGGAGTTCTCCGGTTTGGAACCCACACGATTCTCAACGGGTTTTGAGTGACATGACCAGAAACCGTCTCGAAGCCTTCAGCGATGGCGTGGTTGCCATTCTGATCACCATCATGGTATTGGAATTCAAAGTGCCTCAGGGTGCCGATTGGGAGGCGCTGGTCCCGCTCGTGCCGGTGTTCATGTCGTACATCCTCAGTTTCGTCATTCTCGGTATCTACTGGAACAATCATCATCACATGCTGCACACCGCTGAGCGGATCAACGGCAAGATCCTTTGGGCCAACCTGCACTTGTTGTTCTGGCTTTCACTTTTTCCCTTCGAAACCGGCTGGATGGGCCGGACCCATGCGGCGCCGCTGCCGACCGCGACTTATGGCGCAGTGATGCTCATGGCCGCGGTCGCCTACCTGATCCTGCAACAGACCATTGTCTCGCACCAGGGGCCAGATTCGAGACTGCGCGAGGCGATCGGCGGCTATCTCAAGGGGAAGACCTCCATCGCGCTGTACGGTCTTTCGATCCCACTCGCCTTCATCCACCCCTGGCTTGCCATCGGGATCTACATCTTGGTCGCCCTGATCTGGCTGGTCCCCGACCGTCGGATCGAGGCGAAGATGGGCGGGTGAGGAGTGTGGCGCGGGCGCCCTCGCCCGCGTGCCCGCGAAGCGCGCGGGGACGCCCTCCCCCCCGACCCCCCTCCCCAAAACCGGAGAGGGAAGCTTTGAACCGCAATCACCGTTCTTTCGGCCACGGTGAACGACCACGCACCGAAGAAATAGTTCTCTCATTAATCGTGAGTTTGACGCAGACTGGTGAGGGTGGTTGGGATCGAACCAACGGCCACCTGCTTAAAAGGCAGATGCTCTACCACTGAGCTACACCCCCAGCCTGTGCGATTATACAGGGCGGAAACGCTTTGAGTCAAAGGCATTCCCCGCCTCAGGGGGCGTGTGAAAAACCCTGCGTCTGAGGCACTCTTGTCCGGTAAAGGATGAGACTGCTTCGTCACTCCCCCCACCTTCGGTGGGGACGTTCCTCGCAACGATTGCTGTCGGATCTGATTCGATAAATTGCGTAGGCAGTCGTTGCGAGCGGAGCGAAGCAATCTCCTCGCTCCGAACCAGCTGCTCCCTCCGTCGGCGAGGTGTTGTCAACACGCCCTAAAGACACGGGGGACGGGCGCAATCCGCCCCTTCATGCCATTTGCCAGTCAGGTTTTCAGGACCGCAGGAACCAGCGCGCGCCGCTCCCCGTCTTGACAATGAAAGTCGTCTGCGGTTCCTTGTTTGGCTGACTGAGACCGGCGGTCGCGGTGGATCGCCGCCGAAACTGGAAAGAGGGTAGAGCGATGAAATACGATATATGCGTGATCGGGGCCGGGCCGGGAGGATATGTCGCGGCGATCCGTGCCGCCCAGTTGGGGAAGAAAGTGGCCGTCATCGAGCGCGCCAAAGCGGGCGGCATCTGCACATCGTGGGGGTGCATCCCCTCCAAGACACTTCTTCACGCCGCCGGAACTTTGACCGCCCTGCGTCACGCCGGTGAGTTCGGCATCACCGTTGGTGAAATCAAAATCGACACCGACAAACTCCGCGCCAAGAAAGACCGTGTGGCCGAACGGCTGGTGAAGGGTGTCGAGTTTCTGCTCAAGAAGAACGGCGTGGAGTGGATCACCGGGGAGGCGAAGCTGGCCGGGCACAACACTATCGTCGTGACCGGCGCCGATGGCAAGTCGACCATGATCGACGCCGGGAGCATCATCATCGCCACCGGAGCGCGTCCGGTCGAGTTGCCCAATTTGAAACCGAACGGTGAGACGATTATCACCTACTTCGAAGCGCTCGAGATCCGCGGGATTCCCAAGGACTTCGTCGTGGTCGGCGGGGGAGCAATCGGACTCGAGATGGCCGAGGTATATGCGGCGCTGGGGTCCAAGGTGACGGTTGTGGAGATGATGCCGACGTTGCTCCCCGGTTTTGACATCGATTTGTGCAAAGCGGCCGCCGACGGACTGAAGAAATCGGGCGTCACGAGCATGACCGACACCAAAGTCGCCTCCGCCGTGCAGGGAAAAGACAAGCGCTGGACACTCACCCTGGAGAGCACCAAGGGTCCGGCACCGACGCCGCTGGTCGCCGATCGGGTGCTCGTCGCGGTCGGGTTGAAACCGAACAGCGAGGATCTCGGCCTGAAGACCGCAGGTGTAGTGTGCGATACACGCGGATTCATCACGACCGACGCGCAGATGCGCACGAACATTCCGAACATCTTCGCCATCGGTGACGTGACGGGCCGTAAGCTGTTGGCCCACAAGGCCTCCCGCGAGGGGCATGTCGCCGCCGAAGCCGCCTGCGGCCATGCGGCGTCGATTGATTACCGTGCGGTGCCGGGCGCGGTCTTCTTGCACCCCGAGATCGCGACAGTGGGACTCTCCGAAGAGGAGGCGCGCAAAACCGGTGTCGAAATTTCAATCGGCAAGTTCCCGTTGGTGGCGTTGGGCCGTGGGGTCGCGACCGGTTCGATGGACGGATTCGCCAAGATTATCGCGCAGAAATCGACCGATCAGATCCTGGGCGTGCACATCGTCGCTCCGACAGCCGGGGACATGATCGCCGAGGCGGCACTGGCCATCGAGATGGAAGCGACGGCCGAGGATCTGGCATCAACCATCCATGTCCACCCGACCTTCTCCGAGTCGCTCATGGAATCGGCCGCCGACGCACGTGGCGAGGCCGTGCACATTTGGAAGGGCTGATCACTTACATGCCTGACAGCGTTGGTATTGCGATAGCATAATCACTGGGAGGGCGAGGCTCCTGCCGAGCCATCTTCCCGCGCGGGAAAGAGGCTCGGCGGGAGCCTCGCCCTCCCACGTAGATCTTCCGTATGACTGACTCATCTAACGTCAGATCTACCAAGCGCATCATCCTTTTGATCGCCACGCTCAGCGGGTTTCTCACGCCGATGATGGGATCGGCGATCAATGTCGCGCTGCCAGTGATCGGCAAAGAGTTCGCGATGGACGCTATCGTGCTGAGTTGGGTGGCGTCGGCGTATCTTTTGGCAGCGGCGGTCTTCCTTGTTCCGTTCGGCAAGCTTGCCGACATCCACGGCCGCAAACGGGTCTTTACTTGGGGTATCCTGATCTACACGATCGCGTCGTTCCTCTGCGGGACGGCCCAGTCGCCGGCTTGGCTGATCATCTACCGCGTGTTGCAGGGTTTGGGCGCGTCGATGATCTTCGGCACCGGCGTGGCGATTCTGACGTCGGTGTTTCCGCCCGGCGAGCGCGGACGGGCGCTGGGGATCAATGTGGCGGCCGTCTATCTGGGATTGTCGCTGGGTCCGGTTGTCGGCGGCTTCCTGACGCAGCACCTCGGCTGGCGCAGCGTTTTCTACGCCAATGTGCCGCTGGGAATTCTGGTTGTGGTGATCATCCTCTGGAAACTGAAAGGGGAGTGGGCGGAGGCAAAAGGGGAGAAGTACGACACGCCAGGCGCGATCCTGTACAGCCTGACCCTGGTGGCCGTCATGTGCGGACTGTCGATATTGCCGAATCCGGTTGGCGCGGTTTTCATTCTGCTCGGCTTGGTGGGGCTGGCGGTATTTGTCCGCTGGGAGCTTCGCGCGCAGCACCCGGTGCTGAGCATGATGCTGTTCAGGCACAACACAGTCTTCGCGATGTCCAATCTCGCGGCGTTGATCAACTACAGCGCCACATTTGCGACCGGGTTCCTTCTGAGTCTGTACCTGCAGTATATCAAGGGAATGAATCCGCGCGATGCCGGTCTGATCCTGATTGCGCAGCCGGTGGTGATGGCGCTCTTGTCGCCATTCGCCGGCCATTTCTCTGACCGGATTGAGTCGCGCGTTGTCGCATCAATCGGAATGGCCGTGACCGTCGCGGGTTCCGCGATGCTGATCTTCCTTTCGGACACGACCAGCATCGCGTACATCATCGCCAGCCTGCTGATTCTGGGATTGGGCTTTGGCCTGTTCTCGTCGCCCAACACGAACGCCGTCATGGGTTCCGTGGAGAAAGCGCGATATGGCGTGGCCTCGGCGACGCTGGGCACGATGCGGGACGGTTCTCTTCGCGATTTTCGTGGGCCGGGTGCGGATCATGCCAGAGAATTATCCGCAATTCCTGGCCAGTGTCCGCACGTCGTTCGTGATCGGTTCAATCGTGTGTTTCGCAGGGATATTCATCTCGCTGGCGCGGGGACGGGTTCGGTCGTGATCATCTTCTCAAGTCAGGTACAGTTTTTCCGGCCCGAAGGGGCGTAAGAGAATAGCCCATGGCGCCAGCCATGGGTTGGAACCGAAGCGCTACTTGTTCGTCTGTTGCATTTCCAGAAACTGTTGCACGACGAGCGCGGAATTGTAGGCGGTCACCTGGAAGAAGTCTTCCAACTGCCGCGAGGCGGTTTCCGATCCCGATCCACCGGCGAGATCGGAGCAGGATCGGACCACCGCGACCGGAATACCGGCGGAGTGGGCCGTCTGTACGACGGCGGCGGATTCCATGTCCACGATTTCGGCCTGCAGTTCGTGGAAGAGCTGTTCGCGTTTGGGCTTCGAATCGATGAAGGTATTTCCCGATACGCCCAGCCCGCCCACGTAGATCTCCGGCAGTCTGCCGGCGACGGTTCGGAAGCGAAACGCGATGGCGTTTCCTGCCTCGGCGAGTTTTCGGGTGAGCTGGGTGTCGACAACGATATCCATCATGTGCCGATGCTCTCCCGTTCCCGGCTGGCCGACGTCGATCGAGTCTGTCTTAAAGCCGTTCTTCCCCCAGAATCCGTAGTCGTGCGTGAGCCACTGTTCGGGGATCACGATGTCGCCAATCTGATGTTGCGGATTGACACCGCCGCAGATGCCGGTGAAGATGATCGCCTTGGGGTGGTAGGTGTCGATGATATGCTGGGTTGTGGCGGCGGCGTTGGTCATGCCGATGCCCGATGATGCAATCACAACCGGCTGGACGAGCGATCCGAACACAATCGAGCGGCCTGCCCACACGGTGTCCTTCTTGACCAGCGCGGCCTTCCGCAGTTGTTCCCCTTCCGGGGGAAACGCGTAGAGAATTGCCCACGGCCGCTCGGATGACGCCTCCACTTCCTGTGCGGCGGCCGGGGGGCTGGCGACCACGGATTCGGCGGGGGAACTCTGCGCCGTCTGGGACTTGGTTTTGGGCGCTTCGCGAACACACGAAATCATCAGAATCAGCGCCAGAGCCGTCAGAATCCGGGGAATCTGTGTCATATTTCTCTTCCAGGATTGTCGCATCCGAAACCTCTTGCGTATCAGTGGCGGGGTGACCGCGGGTCCATTACTCGTGCGCGAAGCGATTGATTTGAGCGCCTGTCAGCGATAAATTGGATCCCGGTTTCGCACAAGCGGGACCTGTAGGCCGGCTGGCCGCACCCCCCTCAAACGTGTCCCGGGGACTGCCGTACAGTTCGCGACCGTTCTATTAAGGAGCACAAGATGAACGCGGAAGACAAACGCAAAATCAAGATCGGCCTGGCAGAGATGTTGAAAGGCGGTGTCATCATGGATGTCACCAATGCCGACCAGGCCCGGATTGCCGAAGACGCCGGCGCGGTCGCGGTGATGGCATTGGAGCGCGTCCCCGCGGACATTCGCGCCGAGGGTGGTGTGGCAAGGATGGCCGACCCGCTGAAGATCGAGGAGATCAAACGGGCCGTCACGATCCCGGTCATGGCCAAGTGCCGCATCGGCCATTTTGCCGAAGCCCAGATTCTGGAATCGCTGGAAGTCGACTTCATCGATGAATCCGAGGTCCTCACCCCGGCGGATGAGGCATTCCATGTCAACAAGGACCTCTTCAAAATTCCTTTCGTATGCGGCTGCCGGGATTTGGGTGAAGCGCTGCGCCGTATTGGTGAGGGCGCGGCCATGCTGCGCACCAAGGGGGAAGCCGGGACTGGGAATATTGTCGAGGCCGTGCGCCACATGCGCGCGGTTATGGATGGCATTCGCCGACTGACCATATTGCCGCGTGAAGAATTGATGGTCGAGGCCAAGAATCTGGCAGCGCCGTACGATCTGGTATGCTGGGTGGCGGAGCATGGGAAATTGCCGGTGCCGAATTTTGCCGCCGGTGGCATCGCGACGCCCGCCGATGCGTCGCTGATGATGCAGCTCGGCGCCGAGTCGGTCTTTGTGGGTTCGGGGATTTTCAAATCCGAGGATCCACCATCGCGGGCGCGCGCGATCGTTATGGCCACCACGCACTTCAATGATCCAAGAAAGGTCGCGGAGGCGTCCAAGGGTCTGGGCATTGCCATGCGGGGAATGGAAATCCGAACAATTCCCGAAGGTCAGTTGTTACAGGTCAGGTGAGCGATTTGAATCCATTGGCAGCATCCATTTCGAAGACTCACGAGGCCGTCAGCGCCGCACGGCGGAGCGACTCGCCGGAACGTACTGAACACGTGCCAGCGGCGGCAACACGCGCGCGCATCGCCGGACTTCTTGCCCTGCAGGGAGATTTTGACCTGCATCGCCAGGCGGTTCAAAGCGCCGGTCACCATGCCGTCGAGGTCCGCACCGTGGAGGACCTCGAATCGGTCGATTGTCTGATCATGCCGGGTGGGGAATCGACCACGATGCGTAAGCTGATGCATCTGGGTGGCCTGTTCGAGGCAATTCCCAAATTCGCGAAATCGAAGCCGATCATGGCGACATGTGCCGGTTTATCCGCGCGCCTCGATTTGAGGCGATTGGGAAATCCGTCGAAATCCTGGGTCGCCTGGACGGAGAGCCCACCTTAGTGCGTCAGGGACGAATTTTGGCGATGACCTTTCACCCGGAGCTTTCGGGGGACGGGCGAATTCACGAATTCTTTCTGACCGGGATGGCTTGATCGTCGCTCGGCGTATTCCCTTGTGAGTCTATGGCTTAGCTTATTACTGTCGGGATTCGGGGCAGCGCCGTATAATGAGGACTGTTTTGGTGGTATTAGAGAATATGACCCCTGTTGGACAGACGATCAAGATCAGTGCGCCCAAGCCGGCCTGGCTGAAGACCAAAGCCACTTTTACACCGGACTATGTCCGGGTGAAAGACGCCCTACGGTCCAATCGGTTGCACTCGGTATGCGAGGAAGCGAATTGCCCGAATATCCGGGAGTGCTTTTCGCATGGCACGGCAACGTTCATGATCCTCGGCAACATCTGCACGCGGGGCTGCCGTTTCTGTGATGTGATCAAGGGCCGCCCGGTGGGGTACGATCTGGATGAGCCGCGCCGGATGGCGGAAGGTGTGGCCGCCTTACATTTGCAGCAGGTGGTGATCACGTCCGTCAATCGGGATGATCTTCCCGATGGCGGTTCCTGGGTTTTCGCCGAGACGATTCGCGAATTGCGTGCGCGTGACCGCCGCGTGAAGATCGAGGTGCTGATTCCGGATTTCGATGGGAATTTCGCGGCGGTCGAGACGGTTCTCGAAGCGAAGCCCGACGTGCTCAATCATAATGTGGAGACTGTCCCACGGCTGTATCCCTCGGTTCGCCCCCGCGCCAGACTGGGGCGGTCGCTGGAGATTCTCCGCATGTCTGGCGACCGGAGCGATCCGCCGATCGTCAAGTCGGGGATCATGGTGGGGATCGGTGAGACTTGGGATGAATTGCTCGATTGTATGCGTCAGATCGCCGGCAGCGGATGCCAGATCCTGACGATTGGCCAGTACCTCGCGCCGTCGGCCACCCATACGCCGGTTGACCGCTACTACACACCGGAGGAATTCCAGGAACTGGCGCACGCCGGGGAGGCGATGGGTTTTGCGCATGTCGAATCAGGGCCGCTGGTCAGATCGTCCTACCACGCATTCGACCAGGTTTCGCGAATGGAAGAGAAGAAGACGGCCGGCCAAACCGGCGGCGTTGGTCCTGAGGTCACCCGATGAACGGACTGGCGCTGCCCATTCTTGATCGCGAGAAACTGCCGGAGGGTAGCTCCGGAGTTCTGCCTCGGCATCGAACCCGGAAAGTTATGATCGGAAATGTTCCGGTCGGCGGCGACGCGCCGGTCGCGGTGCAATCGATGTGCGATACGGACACGCGCGATGTCTTAGGAACGGTCAAACAAATTCATGAGATGGAAGCCGCCGGGTGCGAGATCGTTCGCGTGGCGGTTCCCGACACCGAGGCCGCCCACGCCCTCGCGCAAATCCGGCCCCAAATCCACATTCCACTGGTGGCCGACATCCACTTTGACTGGCGCCTAGCTCTGCTGGCCGCAGAGCACGGCGCCGACAAGTTGCGGATCAATCCGGGGAACATCGGCGGCCAGGCGAAGATTGCCGAAGTTGTGGCGTGCGCCAAAGACCGCGGACTGCCGATCCGGGTTGGAGTGAATCAGGGGTCAATTGAAAAGGATCTTCTCGACAAGTACGGTGGCAACAATCCCGATTCTCTGGTGGAATCAGCGCTGCGCAATGCTGAGATGATCGCCGACCTGGATTTCCATGATATCGTTCTCTCGTTGAAATCATCGAATCCTGCGGAAGCCATCGCCGCGTATCGCTCGGTCTCGCAGAAATGCGATTATCCGTTGCACCTCGGAGTGACCGAGGCCGGCCCGGTCAAAACCGGATCGCTGAAATCGGCCGTGGCGCTGGGTACATTGCTCGCCGAGGGGATCGGCGACACGATCCGGGTGTCGCTGACCGGTCCCAAGTCCGAAGAGATGGAAGCGTGCTGGGGGATCCTGCAGGCGCTCGGCCTGCGCCGGCGCGGTCCGGAACTCGTTTCGTGCCCCTCCTGCGGCCGCATTGAGATCGATCTTCTCTCGCTGGTCGAGGAAGTTCAATCCACACTCCGAGACATTCAATCTCCCTTAAAGGTTGCCGTGATGGGGTGCGTTGTCAACGGCCCCGGTGAGGCCCGCGACGCCGATTGGGGAATCTTCGGCGGCAAGGGTGTCTACCTGCTCACGCGCAAGGGTGAGATCGTGGAGCGATTCACTGACCGGGATGCCGCGAAGCGGGCTCTGACCGCGGCTCTGATCGACGCAGATGCCCAAATCGTCCGCAAATCAGCCGTGATTGCCGGGATCCATTCCGATACCAATATCGTTTAAGGTTTAAGCGCCGGGTTGACGATGATTCAGATAAGACCGCGATCCCTGAGATTGTGCCCCGCGCTCCTGAATATGATATTCAAATTCGAAACAGGAGAGCCATTGCCAGGGGCGCGTCCCGGTCGTTGGCGGTTTCTCGAAAGGACTGAGATCGTATGGAGATGATCGGCAAATCCGCAATCTGGCTGGCCACCATGGGGGCCGTCGGCGCGCTCGTGTTCTATTTGCTGGGTGACCGCTGGAACCGCGAGGCACGGTGGTCCTTCCGCGTGGTCACGGCATCGCTGGTGACCGCTCTCGGACTTCTGCTGTACCTGATTCTGACGCATCGTTTCGAATTCATGTACGTCCACAACTACTCTTCCTCCGACCTGCCCCTGTATTACCTGATCGCGTGCTTGTGGGGTGGGCAGGAGGGCACACTGCTGTTGTGGATCTTCTACGTGAGTATTCTGGGCCTGTTCCTCATGCGGATGGCGGGAAAGCTCGAACGCTACTCCATGTCGATCATCAGTCTCTTTATCCTCTCGATCCTGGTAATCCTTCTGAAACGGAGTCCGTTCGAAGCGGGCAGCTTCAATCCCGGTGAGGGCGCCGGATTGAATCCCCTGCTTCAGGATTTCTGGATGACCATTCATCCTCCGATTATGTTCTTTGGATTTGGGCTGACCTTATTCCCATTTGCCATAGCCGTAGCCGGATGGCTGCAGGGCGACTACCGCTCGTGGGCGCGCGTCGGTTGGGTGTGGTTGCTAGGCGCATGGTGCGCGCTGGCCACTGCGCTCACGATGGGCGGCTACTGGGCCTATAAAGTCTTGGGGTGGGGTGGATATTGGGCGTGGGACCCGGTGGAGAACTCTTCGCTTATTCCCTGGATCTTTGCCTCCGCCGGCCTGCATTCGCTGGTGATGTTCAAGAAGAAGGATTCGCTGGCGCGTTCGGCGTATCTCTTTTCGATCTTACCGTTCATCGCGGTCCTCTGGGGTTCCTTCCTGACCCGTTCCGGAGTGCTCGGTGATTTCTCGGTTCACTCATTTCTCGATCTCGGCATCAACTCTTACCTGATCGCGTGTTTGGTGATATTCGGCGCTCTCGGCACTGGTGTCTTGCTCTGGCGCTATCGCAAGGTCAAAGCGACGCTGGCGTACGAATCGACGGCGACCATCGATTTCTATGCCACCATCGGTGTGCTGGCATTCTTTGTCGCCGGCGCGCTGGTTTTGATCGGCATGTCGACGCCGTTGTGGTCGCGTCTCGGCGGACCGCCCTCCAACGTCAGTCTGAAGTACTACTTCCTGGCGACTACACCAATTGCGCTGATCATCCTGTTGTCGTTGGCCCTCTTTCCATTCTTGAAGTGGGTCAATCCGTCCAAGCCATTCATCGCGCCACAGGCGGCCATCCCATTCTCAATTGGGATTTTCACCGGCGGCGTTGCCGTCATCGCTGGGATCCACGATCCATTGTATATCGTTCTTCTCTCGTTGGCCGGGTTTGCGGCAGCGTCGAACGCCTGGCTGGTCTACAATCGTTTCCGGACTAGCCGTAAAGTCGTCGGGGCTTATCTCTCCCACGCCGGGCTGGCAATCCTCGTGGTTGGGGCCGCGGTCTCCAGTGCGTACGAGCGCCGTGTCCAAGTGGCGTTGCCGATGGGACAGCCGGTTGAAACGTACGGATGGAATTTCACTTACCTGGGCAAGGACCTGAATGCCGAGCATGGCCGGACGCCGTTTAATATCCGCGTCCAGGATGCGGCGGGTACGGAGGCGTTCATCGCCTCGCCCCGGCAATACGCGCTTCCCGGCGACAAGGGTGTCATGCGAAAGCCGGCGATCATGAAGTTCTGGAACAAGGATCTCTATATCTCTCCGATCGAGGAAGTCGGCGGACCGGAGAAAGTCGGGGAAATCGCGACGTTCAAACGTGGCGAGACCAAGACGCTCGGTGGTCTCGACTTGACCTTCCTGGGATTCAACATGAATGGACACGGCGAGGGACAAGTCGGCAAAGTCGAGTGCCCGGTGCAGGTCACTGGCGAGATGCTGATGGACACCGTCCGTCCCGCCCTGGTCAGTACGCCCGATGGACTGGAGAAGGTCACTGCGCAATTCGCCTCCGGACGCTATACCTTGTCCGTCGACAAGGTTGACGCCTCAGCCGAATCGGTTGATCTTCGCCTCGCCGACAGTCAAAACCCGAAAGCGACTCCCTCGGTTTTCTGGGTGGAGATCTCTGAAAAACCGCTGATCAATCTCTTTTGGTCCGGAGCGATGCTCGTGGTCTTAGGCGGGTTGCTGTCATTCCGCAAGCGTGTCAAGCAACTGAGTGAGACTTCTGGAAGGCATTCGTCGGGTAAGGATCGTGCAGCGACCGTGCCACCCTCTGCCGTCGCCGATATCCCATTGCGCCAGCTTGCGCCTGCCGAGACAGTCGAATCCGTCTCGCCCTAGCCGGACGCATCACAAGCTCCGAAATTCCTGGAATTCAATCCGCCGTCGTTGGTGTGAAACTCACGCCAACGACGGTTGCCTTGGAACGCCGAATTGACATTGCGGCTGTCCGGCAACCTTGACAATCGTGACATACGCGCTATCTTGACATTCGGGAATTCCGCACGAGAATCCCGACAGGTGAGGAGAAGGTTCGATCATTCGATGCTCCAGTATGTTTCAGCTTTAGGGAGAGCCCGTCTTGAAGACCCGATACATTCGCTACGCGCTTCTGACCGTCTCGCTGGGCCTGGTGACCTACCTGGCACTCGGGTTTGGCGTCCAATCCTTTGAGGCATTCTGTCCCTTTGGCGGAATGGAAAGCCTGTGGGGCCTCTTTCGCGCCGGTGAGTTCAGTTGCGCGCTGGGTCCCCTCAATTTGTCCATGCTCATTGCGGTCTTGCTGTTGGCATTGCTTGCCAAGAAATCGTTTTGCGGATGGGCCTGTCCGATCGGTTTTCTGGGCGAACTGTGTGGGCATGCCGGCGGAGTGGTGAATAAGCAGAAACTGCGCCCGGGAGAACGGCTGGACACGACACTGCGAATGTTACGGTACGTGGTCCTCGTGGTGGCGCTCGTGTTCACCTACAAGGCCGGGGAACTGATCCTGCGCGGGTATGATCCGTTCTACCTGATCTTCTCCGGCATCGGCCATGGCACAGCCGGAGTGTTCTCGTATGCCACCATGGCGATTCTTGTCATTGGCGCATTCGCGGTGCCGATGTTCTTTTGCCGCTACCTGTGCCCGCTGGGAGCGGTCCTGGATCCGTTCAGCCGGCTGGGAGTCGTGAAAATTTATCGTGACGAAAGCAAGTGCACGAATTGCGCCAGTTGCCAGACGGCCTGTCCGCATGACATCCCGGTGCATTCGCTCGCGCGGGTCCGCCGCCGCGATTGCACGAATTGCCTGGAATGTGTCGATGCCTGCCCGGAAGAGGGCGTGCTTTCGATTCGAGCCGGTTTGTGAGGAGATAAGATGAAGATTCCGAAGTATTTCGTACCTCTGATCGTGCTGATCGCCCTCGTGGGCGGATATTTCCTGCGCACCGCGTTCACTCAGCCGACCACGAATGTCGTTGTCGGTTCCGGCGAAGGGATGACCCTCGACTGCATCGTCGATGGCGTCAAATGCAAAGGCACCGCCGAGTTTTTCACTTCGCTTTACAAGGATAAGCCGGGAATCAAGCGCATCGAAACATTCGCGTCGGACCACCGGGTTGTCTTCACCTTCGATCCGGAACTCATCACCCCCATGCGGATCCGCAATATCATGGAAGCCCAGATTCCGCTCGAAGACGGCACGACGGTACAGGCATTTAAGTGCGTCAGTATGGAATAGCGCCGCCCGACTTGATCCTTACTGAATTTGGCTGCCGATGCCAGCGCCTCGCAGGCGCGCCGATTAGCTCCGGGCCGGCCAGCGCATCAAGCGCATTTCCAGCGAGTGCGTCATGGACGGGTGTGCAGGAAGTACGCGCACCGAGTATCCATACCGGCCGCTCTGGCGGCAAGTCGTACTGCCGGAGAACACCCAGAGTCCATCGTTTTGAGGGCGGGGATCCTCGAGGACCACGCTCTGGGCATCGAGAATTTCACCTTCGGGATTGGTGCGGCCGATGTACAATTGCACCTGAACATCCGCCGGCGTGAGCGCGCCAAGGGCGATGGTGGCCTTCACGGAGATCGGGCGACCGACCGTGACCCGGTCGTGATTGATGGACTCCACCTTCACCACGGCCACGTCCTTCCATGATTGCCGAATCGTGTTCTTCCAGTGGCAGTAGTTGGGAAGGGCGTCGTTGTGTTCGGTGAGTTTGCGGCACTCGGAAATGGCGGGGAGATAGAATCGTTCCGTGTACTCCCGTACCATCCGGTTGGAATTGAACATCGGGCAGAGAATGCGCATTGAGGTCTTCATCTTGGCAATCCAGCCTCGGGGCAGATTGTCGTTCCCCCGCTGGTAGAACAACGGAACGATCTCCTCTTCCAACAGGTGATACAGCGCGTTCGATTCCACTTCGTCTTGGAGCGCGTAGTCGATGTAATCTTCGCCTGCGCCGATCGCCCAGCCGCGGCCACCCTGATAGGCCTCGGCCCACCAGCCATCGAGAATACTGGCGTTGAGGGATCCATTGAACAGCGCCTTCATACCGCTGGTGCCGCACGCCTCCATCGGCCGGCGCGGCGTATTCAGCCAGACGTCCACACCCTGGACCAGGCTCCGGCCCAGAGCGATATCGTAGTCTTCCAGGAAGACGATGTGGTGGCGCACCTCGGGCTGCCGGGCATAATGGATGATCTGTTTGATCAGCTCCTTGCCTTCGTTGTCGCGGGGATGCGCCTTGCCGGCAATAATGATCTGCACGGGCCGGTCATGGGAGCAGAGAATCTTCTTGAGCCGTTCGCCATCACGGAACAAGAGTGTGCCGCGCTTGTAGGTGGCGAAGCGCCGGGCGAATCCGATGGTCAATGCCTCCGGGTCCAGCACTTCACGTGCCGTTTGAATTTCGTGCTCGAGCGCTCCCCGCCGGGTCAGGAAGTAGATCAGCCGCTTGCGCGCAAAGGAGACCATGCGCTCGCGGCGCCGTTCGTGGGTACGCCAGAGTTCCTCGTCGGGGATGGCGTCGATGTTCTCCCAGATGCTCTGATCGGCCGGCTGGGTCGCCCACCCGGGTCCGAGGTAACGGTCGAACAGTTCGGCCATCTCGTACGAGATCCACGAGGATGGATGCACACCATTGGTGACCGCCCCGATCGGAATTTCGCTCTGCGGAACATCGGGCCAGCCACGCTGCCACATGAAGCGCGACACTTCTCCATGCAATTGTGATACGCCGTTGGCGCGATACGAGAGATTGAGTGCCAGGCAGGCCATGTTGAATGACCCGCGGCCATCGCGCTCACCCAATCGTCCCAGCGCCATGAACTCTTCCCACGGCAGGCCCATCGAGTTGACATAGGCGCCGAAGTAATCCTTCATCATCGATTCGGGAAATTCGTCGATTCCGGCCGGCACCGGCGTGTGCGTGGTGAAAAGCGTGCTCTTGCGCACCAATTCCAGCGCTTGATCCAGCGTGACACCGCGATCGCGCATGACGTGGCGGGTCCGTTCCAGTGTCGAGAATGCGCTGTGGCCCTCGTTCAAGTGGGAGGCGAGGCAGCGCCAACCCAATCCCTCGACAGCGCGGACACCGCCGATTCCCAGTATGATCTCCTGCCGCATTCTCATACCGGTGTCCCCGCCGTACAGCTCCGCCGTGATGGCGCGATCGGCGGGGGAATTCACAGGGAGATTGGTGTCGAGCAGCAACAGCCGCACCCGGCCCACATGCACATCCCATGCTTGCACGCTGACGTTATGGTTGCCCATCTCAACGTCGAACTTCAACGGCTGGCCATGTGCATCGGTCACCAGGCGCAGGGGCATGTTGTAGACGTCGTTGTCCGGATAGGTCTCCTGCTGCCAGCCGTCGGCATTCAGGTATTGTCTGAAATATCCCTTCTGGTAGAGGAGCCCAACTCCAACAAGCGGGATTCCGAGTTCGCTGGCGGATTTGAGGTGATCGCCCGCCAGCAGTCCGAGGCCGCCGGAGTAGATGGGAAGGCACTCAGTCAAACCGAACTCCATCGAGAAGTACGCAACCCGTGGCTGCTCCGCCTTGCCGTAGGTCTTGGTAAACCAGGTATCGGCCGAGCGATAGTCGTGAAGTCTCTCGACGAGGCGGTCGAGTTGGGCAACGAAGCCGGGATCCTTGTCCAGTTTGAGGAGCCGTTCCTGCTGGATCATCCCAAGTATCATCACTGGATTGTGGCCGGTCGATTCCCAGAGTTCAGGATCGACACGCCTCAGCAATTGGACGGCTTCGGGCTGCCAGGTCCACCAGAGATTGTAGGCGATTTCCAGAAGGCCGGCCAGGCGTTTGGGAAGTTCCGGTTGAACTTCGACAGCTTTCAGTGCTTTCATTTTCATAGGCTTTGAAATCCCAATTTCAAATCACAAGGGTTCACACGATCTCTTCGATCCGATACTCCCGGCTCCATCCGGCGATTTCGGGCATATCAATTCCATGTGCCTGAATATAAACAGCGTGCTCGGCAATCTTGCGTTCATACTTGACGACCAGTGATTCGGCGAGGGTCGAATGAGCCGGATTCATCTTCGCGATCTTCTGAGCGCACTGGATGACGAGATGATACCGGCTGGTGCGGTTGGCGATTTGCATGGCGAACGGCGTTGTCGTCGTGCCTTCCTCGCGGTAGCCATTGATGTCAAACCGCTGGTTCTGCGGCCGTTCCCATGCCAGCTGTTTGATGGCCGCCGTGTATCCGTGAAAATTGAAGATCACCGGTGTGTTCAATGGGAATATGCGCTGGAAGCGATCCTCGTCCAACCCGCCCGGATACTTCTGCGGGATGCCCAGCACCATCAGGTCGAGCACGTTGACCACTCGAATGCGCCACTCCGGCGCTTCATGGCGAATCAGATCAACCGCGGCCATGACTTCGAGTGTCAGACTGTCGCCGCTGCACGCCATAACGATCTCCGGATCTTCGCCGCCAAAGGTACTGGCCCAGGGCCAGACCGACACGCCAACCTGGCAATGGTCTTTCGCTTCATCAATCGTGAGCCACTGGGGCATCGGCTGTTTGCCGGCGATGATCAGATTGATCTTGCTGGTGCTGCTCAAGCAGCGCTCCATCGTGTAGAGCAGGCAGTTCGCATCCGGGGGCAGATAGATGCGGTACGTATGCCCCTTCTTCGTCATCAGATTGCTGATAAACCCCGGCCCCTGATGCGAGTATCCGTTGTGCTCCTGACGCCACGCCTCCGAGGTCAAAAGATAATTTAGTGATGAGATCGGTTTGCGCCATGGGACTTCCAGCGACGATTTCAGAAACTTGGCGTACTGGTTCATCATCCCGTCGACGATGGGAAGAAACGCCTCATAGCAGGGGAATACGCCGTGGCGACCGGTGAGAAGATAGCCCTGCAGCCAACCCTGGCAGTTGTGCTCGCTGAGCACCTCCATCACTCGGCCATCGGGACCGGTGTGCTCCATGACCTCCGGAATCGGCCAAACATACTGGCGGTCCGTGGCATCGAGAATCGCCTCAAGTTTGTTGGACTCCAGTTCATCAGGGCAGACGACGCGAAAATTCCGGAATTCCTGATTGAGCCGTACAACGTCACGAAGGTAATCACCCAGTTTCGAAACGGCGCTCACACCTCTCCCGCCACGGACCTCCAGCGTGACTGCATGATCTCCCACGCTGGGCAGTTCGAGTGGACGGCGGATTCTGCCTCCATGGCTTTGCGGATTGGCGGCGATCCGTTTGTTCCCCCGCGGGCATAATGCGAGAATGTCGTCCGCCGGCCGGCCATTCTTATCAAAGAGTTCCTCCGGATGGTACGACTTCAACCATTGCTCGAGTACACGCAGGTGTTCCGGATTCGATTTCGCCTCCTTGGCGGGAACCTGATGCGAGCGGAAGGAGCCCTCGACGGTGTGGCCGTCGACCACACGCGGTCCAGTCCATCCCTTCGGTGTCTCGAGGATCAACATCGGCCAGCGAGGGCGCTCCGGAATCTTCCCCGCACGGGCATTGGCCTGCAGATGTGTAATCTCCTGATATGCCCAGGTCAGCGCTTCGTCGAAGTCGGCATCGATGCGGTCTGTCAACGATACGATGCGCACAGCGTAACCGTAGCCGGTGAAGAGCGTCGTCAGTTCATCGTGCGACATTGTACCGAAGATCGTCGGATTGGCGATCTTGAAGCCATTGAGATGCAATATCGGCAGAACAGCGCCGTCCGTGCCGGGACTGAGAAACTTGTTGGCATGCCATGCGCCTGCGGTGGGACCGGTCTCGGCTTCACCGTCGCCGACAATGCAGACCGCCAGCAGGTCGGGATTATCGAACACCGCCCCGAACGCCGTCGACAGGGCGTAGCCCAGTTCGCCACCCTCGTGTATGACGCCAGGGTACTCCGGGCAGAGATGACTGGGAAAACGGTTGGGCCAGGAAAACCAGTTGAACAGTTTCTTCAGCCCCTCGCGATCCAGGGTCAGCTCGGGAAAGTACTCGGAGAGCGTGCCTTCCAGGTACATGTTGGCGAGGTTCGCCGCGGCACCATGTCCGGGGCCGGTGACGAGCAGGATCGCCGCATCGGTTCTCAGAATGAGGCGGTTGAGATGCGTGTAGATGAAATTGATTCCCGGCGCCGTTCCCCAGTGTCCCAGCAGACGGGGTTTGATGTGTTCCGGCCGCAGCGGTTCTTCGAGAAGCGGATTGTCCTGGAGGTAAATCTGGGCGGCGGCGATAAAATTGACCGCGCGGCGATACCGCAAAACGGCGGCCCATTCGCGGTCGCTGGTGGTGGTCACTGATGACTTCGTTTGTGCCTTCATAACTCTCCCGGCCATGCGCATCCAACGGTGCCATCGACAACCGTTGATACACCATCTTAAGTTTACCTGTACAATTTATCGGTACTCCCGCCGCAAACGCCAGCGGTGATTTCCGGTTGGCACGGGAGACACGGCCCGTGGCCGGCGGGCACTCCGTCGTTGAGCGGGGGCCAATTGGAGCGATGTTTCGCCTTTCACGATGTCAATTTCTGCTTGAGAATGCTGACACCGGAACGCGAGCCAAGTCAGTCTACTGTCGTGGAGGGTTTGTCCGCGAAAACATCAGGTAGTAGAACTTCCACGGCTCCTGGCCGACCAGGTCGGGGCGCAAGACCTGCACGGAGGTGTATCGCGCGTTGAACAGTGAGTCCTTGGACAACGCCCAGTCGATTCCGAATGCCGGAGTGATCTTCAGCTCCGAGGAATCCCGCGTCGCCCGCACACTCAATAGGCAAATATCGAAGTCTTCGTGAAGCAGAGTCGGGATACTGAACCCCTGCCGGGCGATCCGGGAGTTGCATAGACCCCAGATGTCGATGATGGGGAGACTGGTTCGATAGCCGATGATGCCCACATCCACGAGGGCGATTCTGGATCCTTGCGGGAGTCCCTTGGCGAGATCCTTTGCGACTTCCTCGCGATACGCGCACATGAAACGCTCCTGGCGGGCGTACGCGTAGGCGTTCGGCCACGCGATCGCGGACCAGGCGATGCCAACGGCGATCACTAGAACGGCGAGGTTTCTGGATTTGGTTCGCTGGAGCAGCCAGGGGACCGGCGCGAAGAGGACGGGCAAAAGGAAGGCGTGATACCGTTGGATGAAATTCATGACGATGCTGGTGCGGGCCACACCAAAAGCATTCGCGGCCAGAACAATGGCGACCACTACGATAAATGCGCGCCGATGCTGGGCGCGGTACATCCACACAAGGATCGCGGCAAATGGCAAAGCCAGCGCGGCCCAAAGTCCCACGAGTGCCAGGCCTGGGAAAGACGTAACCACTTTTGCCCGGAGTGTGTTGGGCACCCAGTCACCGAAGTACGCAAGACGGAAGGCCACGATTCCGGCAACGGTCGCGACCGACAAAATCAGGGGCGCCGCTGTTTGCCGCAACCACTCGCGCCACGGGCGGGACGAAATCAAATCGGCGAGCAACGCGGCGGCGACATAAACGGTCCCATCGGGCCGCGTGAGAATCATGCCCACGCACCCAATCGACAGCTTCAGTGAACGTCCTTCGCTCTCCAGGAATCCCCAAATCAACAGAAGGAAGAATAGCGAAAAGAGGGTGACCTCCCCGCCGGCAACCGACCAGAGCAACCAGGGGATCGACAAACTTAGCAAGAGCGAGGGTACCCAATCCCACGCCGATGAACCCGTGAGCCGACGGGTGAATGAGGGAAGCATCGCGATGACGGTCCCACCGAGCACAAAGCTGAGAATCTTTGCCGCCAGCGGGATGTCCAAACCGAGCCAGCCCGCTCCGACGAGAACCAGCACCCAAAGAAGGTTTGAAAATCCTTCGACCGGCGGTTCAGCGATGTTCCACACGAGGCCGTGTCCATCGGCCAAATGCCGTGCGTACCGGTACGAGATGAAATTGTCGTCGATCGTAAAGTTCCAGAGGACGAACGAGAGGACGAGGTAGAGTGCTATCGGCAGGTATTTTGCGAACACTGTTGGACCAATCTCAGTCTTCTCTCACCCGCTCGAACTCTGTTTTCGGAGCGCCGCACGATGGGCAGTGGCTGGGCAGCACGTCGCCCTCGATTCGCAGATGCTCTCCACAATTCAGGCACCGCCAGATCAGCTCCAGATCGGAAAGATTCGGCCGTCCATCAACCGGTTCATTGTCCATCGCACTGGTCCCGCGTGAATCACTTGTTCTTCAGCGGCGCAACCGGCGGGAGGGCTCCCATCAGCCGCGCCACGGGATACCAATTCACCTGCGTCTCCGCGTATTGCGAGCGCTCATAGAAATACTGGCGGCGGGCATCGACATTCTTCGCGAATGCCGTGTCCGACTTCAGTCGGGATTCGAAGTCCGCGCGCAACTGCGCATCGGCAGCCAGCATCGAATCGGCGAGGGGATCGATAACGTAGTCTTCGATGTATTCCTTGCGTTCGAATATGGCATTCCAAAATCCCCACGCCATCCACGAATCGTTACCCTGCGGCTCCAATGCCTGCATTGCCACCTTGGCTCCGGGTTGATGCAGATCGACCACAATGGTGCCCGCCGGGAACGTCACCATTGTATCGTGCACCACGCAGCGATAACGCGGTTGCATCCGGCCCTCATAGGGTGAGGGGTTCCATTTGAGACTGTCGAGGTAGTTGAGCTCCACTTTGGCGGTGAGCGGTTGAATCAACGAATCCAGGTGGATGCCATGCACGCGCAAACGTTCGATCTGATCTTGCCATTCACGTGGGATCAGGTATGCGCGCGGTGGCGTGACGGTCACACGAGGCTTGAATGTCCCGAAGTAAGGAACCCGCCAGACTCTGGGTCTATCGCGGTGGTATTTGGGATAACGGCCATCGGTCGCCACGCTGTGCGCCGTGTCGTACTCAAGACCGGCAAAGTCGATCATCACCGAGTCGCCATCCGGCCGGAACGACAGCGGATAGGGATCCGTCAACCCCGCCACCGTTTGCGCATCCGCCGTCGCGATCACTGTCTTCAGAGACGATGCCGTACGATTCAAGTTGTCGAGCATGGCAACGAGAAAGGCATGATTCCCGAGGACACGCGTACGAAAGTCCTTGAGGCTGTGCATTTCCAGCAGGACGCCGGGACGGTTCCAGAGCATGGAGTATCCGGTGGAAAGCCGCGGGCTGTCGACAAAAGTCGAGAAGCCGTTCTGCAACGTGCGGCCGCGCATGAATGCATATGGGAATGTCTTGAATCCCGCCTTCTCGACCTGCGCTTTGACATCAGGGTCGAACAGTGTTCGCGTCCACTCGCGGATATCTTCGGGGGCGTTGGGCTGTATCGGGACATTGTAACAGATCGGGTACTGCCAGTCGGCGCCGTCGGAGATATGATCGTCGATGTAGATGTCCGGCATCCAATGCTGCCACATCGCGAGCCACGCACGCATTTCCGGCGCATCGGCTTTCATGTAATCGCGATTCAAATTGAGAAACTGGGCGGTCGCGCGGAAGCCGGCATTCTCAGGTCCACCCTGATTGGGGCGCGTGTACCGAATCCTGTTTTCGTGACCGTCGGCATTGAAAATGGGAATGACCAGCAGGATCACGCTGTCCAACAGCCGGGATCGTTCCTTTGTGATCACGATGTCGCGGACCAACGCGAGGCTGGCGTCGGTGCCGTCCATCTCACCGGCGTGAATGCTGTTCTGAATCAGGAAGAGAACTTTCCCGGTCTTCCTCGCAGCTTCCGGTGTAAAAGCCTGGTCCTTGGAAACGATCACAAGATGAAGCGCTCGTCCCTGCGGGCTGGTGCCGAACTGCGTGACCTTCACCCAGGGAGAAGCCTTTTCGAGCCGCTGGAAGTAGTCGAACGTCTCGTCGAAGGTCGCCCCCAGGCGGTAATTGCTGCGCTCGGCCGGCGTGGCGAAATCTTCTGATCGGACTCCGCCCGCCGTTATTGCAATGGCGATTCCTGCCGCCAGCAACCGTCCACAGAGTCGGGGAAAACGAATCATCTCAACACCTCCAATGAACCTCTCCCAAGGACAACTCCCAAAGTTCTTCTGCAAGTCCGTCCTAAAATGGCCGGGAGGGGCGGGCTTAATCCCGCTCCTCCGGCCATGGTGAATTTACAATGAGGATCGAAAAGATTCCACTACCGCTTATCCGGCGGACCCGCCGGCAGCGGCAGCTTCCTTGGCGCGTCGTTGATCTTCTTCGTCAACTCGGCAATGGCGCGATCCAGTTGCTGGTCACGACCCGTGATCAAAACCTCGGGGAGATTATCAACATCGATGTCGGGATCGACGCCGTGGTTTTCGATCTGCCATTTGCCTTTGAGGTCGTACTGGGCAAACTCAGACGCCGTGATGTAGCCCCCGTCCGTGAATGGACGGAATCCGCGGATACCAACAACTCCTCCCCAGGTTCGCTTTCCAATCAGCGGTCCAAGACCGTACTCGCGGAAGAACCACGGGAAGATGTCGCCGTCAGAACAGGAATGCTCATTCATCAGGCACGCCATGTAGCCGCTAAAGACCGTGCCGGGGTATGTGCCCGGATCCGACCAGTTGCGCGCGGACCCCATGCCGACCAGGACACGGCGCAGCCGTTCCAGAATCACTTGCGAAACGAATCCGCCGCCATTGTAACGAACATCGATGATCAGCCCCTCCTTGCGGATCTGTGCGTAGTAGGTGCTGGTGAATTCCTCCAGCCCCGGCCCACCCATGTCGGGAATCTGCAAGTAACCGATTCGCCCGCCCGACGCGGAGTCGACGTAGCGATAATTGTGCTCGGTCCAATTGTGGTAGCGCAGCTCGTCTTCCGAAGCGATCGTCTTGACGTCGATGTTCCAGCTGCCACTGGTGCTCGGAGTCTTGGAGAGTTTCAACGTGACCGTTTCACCGGCGGTATTCTCAAGCAACCGGTAAGGGTTGTCAGACGATTTGAGCGGCGTACCATTGATTTCAAGCACATAATCGCCGACGGCGGCCTTGATTCCCGGTTCAGTCAGAGGCGAACGGCGGCCTTCGCGCCAGTTCTGGCCCTGCATGATCCGTCCGATGCGGAACAGGCCGGCCGAGGAGTCAATGGCCCAGTCCACTCCCAGCAAACCCATCTTGTCCGACGCCATGTGTGGCTGGTCGCCGCCGCCGGTGTAGGTGTGCGAGCAGGCGAGCTCACCGATCATTTCGCCAATGATATAAGTCAGATCGAAACGGTGGGCGACATGCGGCACGAGCGGGGCGTACAGGTCATGAATCTTCTTCCAGTTCACGCCGTGCATGAGGGAATCGTAGAAGAAATCACGCTCAATGCGCCAGGCTTCCTCGAATATCTGGCGCCATTCGGCTGTCTGGTCGACGCGTGCCTCCATCTTGCTCAGGTCCAGCACGCCTTCACCAGTCCGCGCCTTTTCACCGCTCGCGTCGATGATCTCGTACATACTGCCCTTCTTGTAGATCATCTTCTTGCCGTCGGGCGTCAGTTCATACGCGTCCGCCTCCGCCAGAAACTCGTGGTCCTCGCGTTTGTCCATGTCGAACACATGAAGGCTCTGCTTGCCTGACTCGACCGGCCCGCCGAGGCCGCCCATCGGAGAGGAGAGGTAGAACACCTGCCCTTCGGTCGCAGACAGCCCACTGTAATTGCCGGCGGGGATCGGGAACTTCACCTGGCGGTTGAGGATGCCGTCGAACTCGATATTCGTCCTGGGTGTTTTCGCGGCCTCTGCTTTATCGCCCTTCTTCTTGTCCTCTTTCTTCTCGCCCTTGTCGGCCGAGGCCTCGCTGCCGGCGGCCTTGATCTCATCGCTTTGGGGCGCGAACGGGGACACGGAGTCGGCGTCGAGCGTGACCGCCACGATGTTGGTCATCTTGTTCAGCACGTAATCGAATTCGTAGTTGCCGAGAATCGGATTGAATGTGCGGTCGGAGAAGAAGTAGAGGTACTTCCCCTTGGGATCGAACACCGGGTCGTAATCGTTGAACTCGCCCGAGGTGACCACATGTGATTTGTTTTCCTCGGTCGAGTACAAATAAATTTGGGTGATGCCGGCAGCATTGTTCTTGTAATAGCCGATCCAGCGCGAGTCGGGAGACCACGAGTAATAACGAATGTCCCCCCCATTGCTGCGATCGATCTCCATCTGCTTCTTCGAGTCGATATCGACCCAGTGCACGCGCGTGTCCTTGTCCGACCAGACCAGCTTCCTGGAATCGGGTGACCAGACCGGGCCATAGCGGTAGCAGTGGCCATCGGTGGTCAGGCGCACCGGCTTGCCGTTTCCACTCGGATCGAGGATGTAAACCTCGTCCTCACCGGACGCATCCGAGATGTACGCAACCCACTTTCCATCGGGTGAGAACGAAGCGTATTTCTCATGCGCTTCGGGTGTGTTGGTGATATTGCGGGTGTTGCCATGCTTGGCCGGGACGGTGAAAATCTCGCCACGCGCGCCAAACAGGGCGCGTTTTGTGTCCGGCGAGACGGAGAAGTCCTGAACCCGGTCGCCACACGACACGAACTTGGGACGCGCCAGGACGCGATCCGAGCCGAGTTCGACGTTGGTCTTGCGCGGTTTGCCATTCGGCAGATCAAGAACATACAGATATCCGCCGTTCTCGAAGATGATCGCGCCGGGGCCGAGCGATGGCCAGCGGACGTCGTACTCGGTGAAATCGGTGACTTGGGCCGTCTGTTTCGTCGCCGGATCGTAGGAGAAGAGATTCAACCGTCCGGTGGGGGTACGGTCCGAATTGAAGTAGATTTTCCCCGATGCAGGATCCCACATCGGCATGTTGTCGGTGCCCACCCAGTCGGTGATCTTCTCGGATTTGGCGTTTTTGAGATCATAGATCCAGACGTCCTGGGCAGTGCCGCCTTTGTAACGCTTCCAGGTGCGGAAGTCGCGGGAGATGGGGCAATAAGCGATCTTGGAGCCATCGGCGGAGTACGACGCGAAGCCACCGCGCGGCAGCGGAAGTTCCTGGGGATAACCACCGGCGGGGCTGACCAGATAGAGCTTCCCCTCCCAGACGGAGTAGGTCGCTTCCCGGGAGCGATACAGAATCTTCGATCCGTCCGGGGTCCAACCCATGACAATGCTCTCGGGGCCCATCCGTTCGGACGTCTGCCGGATCGCCGGGTGATAACTGAGCCGTTTGGGAACGCCGCCGTCGGCCGGCATGACATAGACATTCTGGTCGCCGTCATACTGGCCGGTGAACGCGATCTGTTTGCCATCGGGGGAGAACTTGGGGAAGAGTTCCAGACCCTCGGAATTGGTGAGCTTGCGGGCCTGGCCGCCGGCGGTCGGCACTGTCCAGATGTCGCCGCCGTAGACGAACGCGATCTTGTCTTTGTTGATGGCGGGGAACCGCAGGAGACGGGCTTCCTCAGCCGAAGCGCCCGCCGCGAATGCCAAGAGCAACAGTCCGGCGATCACGCTCAATCCACGTCGCATGTCCTACTCCTTGTGAATCCATCCAATAAGGTTGTCGCGTCCGGTTAGAAAGACGCGGGTTACATCGAGTCGGTCAATAAACCACCCCGGCGGAGCCAAGGTCAATCGTTTGCTCGAATCGTTGTTGAATCCCCTCCCTGTCGCACGATATTCTGTCAGTCGTGTCTTGCCATCACCGCCGGCAGTGCGACGGCATCCGACGGTACGTCTTGGCAATACGAGGACGAGGCCCCAATGGTTCTGAAAATCACCTGCGCATTTGATCTTGAAGGCCTGGCCGCATTCGAAGCCGCCGGGGAGAGGACTCGTGGCACTCACTTTCTGGTGCTGCCGGAGCTTGTCGATGGCGGGTACGCCCGCTTGCATCGCGAAGGCGGACCCCGGAAGGATGTGGCCGAGTTCACCGAGAGATTCGCGCAAATTTCGCGAAAGTTTGATCTCAACTTGATCGCGGGCACAATGACTCTTCCGGATCCATCAGGAGTTGTCAGAAACACTTGCCTCGTATTTTCCCGTGGGGAGATTGCCGGACGATTCTCGAAATCCCACATGTATCGTCCGCTTGGCGATGATCGTTACTTCACTCCGGATCACCCCGGTCTACCGATTGAAGTGGATTGCCAGGGGCAGAAGGTACGCATGGCGGTGATCGTCTGCTACGACTTGCGTTTTCCGGAGACAGTGCGCCCGTCGTTCAAATCCGGGCTCGATATTCTCTTCGTTCCGGCACGCTGGCCGCGAGTGCGGAATGAGGCGTGGCGGGTGCTGTTGCAAGCGCGCGCTATCGAGAATCAATGCTTCACGGTCGGAGTCGATTCCCGCGATGACGAAGGCGGCGGATCATACGCCTACGGTCCAGATGGGGCAGAGAGCTTCGCCTTGGGTCCGAATCCAACTTCGGGCGAACCCGCGTGGCAGACTTTTGAAATCGATCTTGATGATATCCGACGCACCAAGGAGCGGCTGGATACGCGGCCGGAGGCGTGGCTGCTGTAGTGGAGTTCCTGACGGGATCTAATCAGGTTGAAGCGCTAACTCCAGACGCCGGCAATGGCCTGCCCGCATTCGGGGCACTTGCCATCACTGACCAAGTTCTCGAGGACACGATAGCCGATGCGATGAATCAGACGCTCGTCGCAGGATGGGCAATACGTGGATTCGCCATCGTCGCCGGGGACATTGCCACTGTACACATACTGCAGGCCGACGTCGAGCCCGATCTTGCGGGCACGGCGTAAAGTATCCACCGACGTGCGCGGCAGGTCGGTCATCTTGTAGTCGGGGTGAAACGCAGAAACATGCCAGGGAGTTTCCAGTCCGAGGTTCGCGACAAACTCCGCGATCTTTGTTAACTCTTCGTTCGAATCGTTCTGAGTTGGTATCACGAGCGTGGTGACCTCAAGCCAGAAGCCCAGTTGTTTGATCAACTTCATCGCCTCGAGAACCGGCTCAAGCCGCGCGCCCATTATCTTACGATAGTGCTCGGGATTGAACGACTTCAGGTCCACGTTATAGGCGTGAACGTACGGCCGGATAGCCCGCACCGGTTCCTCACAGATGAATCCGTTGGAGACAAACACGCCGCGAATTCCCTCCTCGGCAGCGAGCTTGGCGCAGTCGTAGGCGTACTCATAGAAGATCGTGGGTTCCGAGTAGGTGAACGCGATGGTTTCCGCGCCGGTTTGCTTGGCCATCGCCACAACTTCACCCGGTGTCACCGCGCGTCCGAACTGCTCGCGGTTCTTCCCTTTGCTTGCCTGGGAGATATCGTAGTTCTGGCAGAAGGCGCATTTGAAATTGCAGCCGACTGTGGCGATCGACAGCGAGCGGCTTCCCGGCAGAAAATGGAAGAGCGGTTTCTTTTCGATGGGATCGACATTGACCGCGGCCGCGAGGCCGTAGATCAGCGTGTCGAGCTGACCGCCGTTGTTCTTGCGCACCCCGCACACTCCGTAGAGTCCATTGCCAATGTGACACAAATGCGGGCACAAAGTGCACACGACCGCATCGGAGGCGCGCGGTTCCCAGAACATCGCTTTGGTCGCAACAGATTCAGTCATGGATAAGTTGTCCTTCAAGCCGCACACTTAAACGCAATTCGAATGCATTGGTTGGCGCGGGATTGTCAGTCTCTTGGGCCCTCTACCGCATTGAGTGTCCACGCAGTCGGGTGTGTATGATCCCTGCACCGTCTTTCCCGCGAAAGCGGGAATCCAGTCCTACCCTCACGCGCTAGATTCCCGCTTTCGGGCGAAGGACGAAATGGTGGCTCAGTGATGGCAGGCGATCCTTCTTTCTGTTGGAGACTTTGAGTGGCGGGTTAGACACCAGCGGAATCTACTCTCGACAGATTCAGTCCCCCGACTATCTGTCTCGCCAGCGCCGGATCATTCGTGATAATCGAGTTGACCCCCAGCCACGACAACATCGAAATTCGCGCCGGATCATCCACGGTCCAAACGGCGATCTCGATCCCGGCGGATTTCGCCGCCGTGATCAGGCTCGGAGTGATCCAACGCTGATGCAGATGGAGAGCCGTCATCTCCCCATCGGTCGCCGAACGAACCAGCCATCTGGACAGCAGTTTCTGCATCATCTTCCAACGCGGATCATCAACGATGAGTGCGCGAGGCCACTCTGGGCGCAGCTTGCGAAGCTCACGCAACACCGAACGATTGAACGACGAGAGGATTATGCGCGGCGAAGCGTGTTGCGCCAATGCGCTGACGAGTTCGGGTATGCCATCGGTATCCTTGATATCAAAGACGAGGGAGCCTGGTTGTGATCCCGCCCACTCCAGAAACTCGGCCAGTGTCGGGATACGCTCTTTCCCCGAGCCAATCGGCAATTGGATGATTTCCGCAAGGGTCAGGCGTGAAAGACGCATCGGGACACCGCCGACCAGGGCATCCGGGTTGTGGTGCACCACCCACTGCCGGTCGGCGCTCAAGCGCAGATCAAATTCTATTCCATCCGCACGGTCGGCGGCCGCCTGCCGGAATGCCGCCATCGTGTTCTCAAGGCAGGTCGCGGACGATCCGCGGTGGGCGATGATTTTCGGTTTGGTCATCTGATGATTAATGTCTAATATGATCGAGTTGGGTAAACGCAATGATTTGGAAGAGCCCGCCGGGGAGGGCGAGGCTCCTGCCGAGCCTCTTCGCGCGAGAACAACAGATTCGCCCGCCGAAACATGGCTCGGCAGTCCGCCGCGGCGGATCGCCCTCCGATTCACGATTCCGAATCAATCATTCGAATCCGAATCCCTGCTTATCGAAGAAGGGTCGCAATTGGCGACGTTGTGCGGCCGGATCAATCCAACGCCGCGCCGAATGTTCAATCCAGCCGTAAGCCCCCTCGGGCGTGACGTCCTGCCATTTCTCTACCCGCCTGGACAGGTCGATCCGTCGGCCATCATAGATTCCGGTCGCCTTCATGGCTCCATCATAGGCGGCATGGGCCGATTGCCACTTTGAAGAATCGTACTGTTCATGATGCATGATAGCGGCGAGTGGCAGCCGCGGCCTGAGTGTCACCTTTTGATCAGTCCGAGGATGCCCCAGGGTCATGCCGAAGACAACGAAGACGAGGGGCGGCAACTGGAGCAGTTGGGAAATTTCCTCGGGATGATTGCGTGCCGCGCCGATCATACATCCGCCCAGGCCAAGCGCCTCGGCCGCCGCCAGAGCGGTCTGGCCAAAGATGGTGGCGTCGGTCACGGCGACCAGGAAGTACTCGATGAATCGGGCGCTAAAAGCATATCCGGAAGCTTCGCAGAGGACCTTCGCCCGATTGAGATCGGCGCAGAACGCGAGAAAGACGGGACAGTCGGTCACCTGGGCCTGCCCTCCGCACAACGGTGAAAGCTGCTTTCTCCTCTCGGGGTCACGCACGACAATCACGGAGTATGACTGTAGATTCGACGACGTCGAGGCCCGTTGGGCGGTCGAGATGATCGCTTCAAGGCATTCATCGCTCACTGGTTCATTCGTGAACTGACGAACCGAGCGATGTGACCGCAGTTTGTCGAGCGCTGCCGGGAATTCTCTTGCTGCTGTCGTCTCGTTCATTCAAATACCTCGAATCGAATCCTGTCAGAATGGAAGCAGCCGTTTCATCACAGCGATCTGTCCGCGATGATGCGCTTCGTGCTCGGCGAGATGATACAGAATCCAGCGAATGGTGTAGCTGTTCACGGGCTGCGAGGAACCTCCCTGGTCCAGGGGGATGATCTCGCGATCGAGGTCGGCATCCGTCAGGGTCGCCAATCCCGTCTTGATCTCCGCGCGTACCGCATCAAGTTTGCCCATGTAGAAACCAGGCGGCTCCCCGGAAACTTGTGGCTTACCGACACGAATCGGAAACGCGATTTCCCATTCCGGTCCCATGGGGCGCTTGAAGATATCCTCGAAGATCCACGACCACTCGACCGCGGCAATGTGCAACAACAGCGTCCCGATCGATTCCACCTTGAGATTGGGATGCCAGGACAACTGCGACGGCGTCAGGTCCTTGATGTATCGCTTCGTGTCTTCCCGGATATCCTCTAATTGGGCGAGAAGAAAACCAATCTGCGACGGATACCCCGGAACAGGTGTAATGTCGATGATTGAACTGCTCATCCGATGTGTTTCCTTGGGAAATGAGATCTATAAACTGGGGTTATTGTTCGAGTGCCTTCAGCAAAGCCCGCATGAATGCCGGCAGGTCATCCGGTGTACGCGATGTAATCAAGTTGCCGTCAACGACACAATCTTCGTCGACCCAATTGGCGCCGGCGGCAATCAGATCATCCTTGATGGCCACAAACGACGTTGCCCGTTTGCCCCGGCAAATACCCGCCGAAACCAGGACCCATCCGGCGTGGCAGATCGCGGCAACCGGCTTCCCAGAGGCATTCACCTGGCGCACGTGATCGATGACCGCGGGGTACCGGCGCAGGTGATCGGGCGCCCAGCCGCCGGGGATCAC
>JACRMA010000087.1 GCA_016235085.1 Candidatus Zixiibacteriota bacterium | reverse complement strand
CCTCGTCGACCACATCCATCTTGCCGCCCAGGGCCAGAAATCCGACCAGCCCCCCGGCGACATGGCCCGGCGTGTCCAGCCCCATCAGGAAGCCGTAACGGCTGTTGCTCTTGACATCGTTCAGGAGCTTCTCATCGGGTGGGGTGGTCTGGAATTTTTCGATCGTCTTGTAGATTTCCTGCTCGACTCCCGCCACGTCGGCCGGGTCTTTGACCATCGTGTAGATGGTCGCCAGGCCCGGATCACGGCTCGGCTCGAAACCGGCGCGGATGAACTGCACGCGCTGCTCGTCGAGCACAAGCTTCTTGTAGATTTCGCTTGTCTCGCCAAAGGCGAGCTCGCCCAAAATCTGACACGCCGCAACCGTGATGTTGTTCGGATCGAACGCCGGGGATTTGTAGCCGATGCCCATGAACGGCAGAGTGCGTCCGTCGAATTTCGCCTCGGCACGGCGCGCCGTGGTCTGTTCCGGTTCCACCGGAACCTGCGGTGCGGTGTATCCCTTCTGCCAGCCGCTGTACTGTTTCTTCACCAGCGCCAGGGTCGGCTCCGGTTTGATATCGCCGACGATCAACAGCACGATATTCTCCGGCCGGTAATACCGTTGGAAGAACGATTTGCTGTAATCGTACATCGTTGGCATCGCCTCGATATCCGCCTTGAAACCCATGGTCGTGTGCTTGTAGGTATGCTTGTCGTAGGCCGTATTCGCCATCGTCTCGCCCAGCACAAATCCCGCGCTGGCGACGCTTTTGCGATACTCGCCGTAGACCGCGCCGGCCTCGGTCTTGAAGGCGTCCTCGGGATACGACAAGTTTTGGAACCGGTCGCTCTCGAGCTCCATCACCTTCTCCAGATCATCGGTGGTGACCTCGAGATGGTAGCAGGTGATGTCATCCGATGTGAACGCGTTGGCGTCGGCGCCCATTTCGGTCATGAGCTTGTCATACACTTCGCCGGGGTACTTCTTCGTGCCGCGAAACATCATGTGCTCGAAGAAATGCGCGAAACCCGAATGTCCCGGTTCGTACTCGTCGCGGCTGCCGGTGCGCACGACTGAGTAGTACGCCACGATTCCCGGAGACTCCATCGGGATCGTGACCACGGTGAGCCCGTTGTCCAGCACCGTCTGTTGGTACTGGTACGGAAACGTCTTCTCTGTGGCCTGTGCCACCGCAGCGCCGATGCCGAGACTCAACACCACGGCAAGCGCCACCCTCCATCCATTCATGCTGACCTCCTCTGGGTTGGCATAGACCGAGAAGCTATATTGTCGCTGGCAAGAAAACAAATGAGGTATGGGGGAGGGGGGAAGAGAGTGACAGGGGGGGAGTGGTGACGGTGACGCATTGGTCTCCCGAGGTAGCTCGATCGGTAAAGTCATTATCGCCAGACAGCTCCACTTGAAGAAGGATGACTGAGTCTAGTCGGTGTCGGCCACTCGGTGTGGGGCTATCCAGTGTTCTGCTGCAGGGTTTCGTGCGAGGCGGATTCAGTCCATTGAGTGTCGAGCTACGCACGAGTAGTGTTCCGCCCCTCCGGGGCTATATAGAGGATTCCCGTGGTGTCGCGCGTCTTCCCATGGCCGGCGCCATGGGCACAATCTTGTCGCCCCTCCGGGGCTTGCACTGCCGTATTTCGCGCGCTGGCATTTCCCTGATCCGCCGGGAACTCATTCCCTACTGAGCGGGTTTAACGACATCGAATGGTTAAGGCTTGTTATTCTCAAGAACGGCGCTTGCTTGTTCGCAAAATCAGGAGGACTTATGTGTTGTAATCGTAATCGTTTGGGTGTCATGAGCGTCATCCTGGCGGCATTGGTACTGCTCGTTGGCCGTCCGGCGTCGGCGGATACGCCTGATTCCATGTTCGCGACCGCGACTCCCGTGAAAGGTGATATTCCGGGATTGATGAAGTGGGCCAACTCGCGCCCGTCCGATTCGGCGCATGTCACGATTCTGTCTCCGAAGGAAGGGGAGAGGTTCAAAGCCGGCGAGTCGCTGTATGTCGCAGTCAGTGTGACCGGCGTAAGCCTGGGCCAGCAGACGATGCACGCGGAGGGATGCGGCCTCGCCAACTCCGGGAAGGGTCAGCACGTCCACGTCATTGTCGACAATCAACCGTACCTGGCCAACTACGCCGACGGTTCGCCCTTCCCGCTCGGTGTGTTACCCGAAGGTGTGCACACGATCCGTGTGTTCGCCAGCCGCAGTTGGCACGAGAGCATCAAATCGCTGGGGTCATTTAAGACGGTGACGTTCTATGTTGGTGATGCCAAAGCGCCCTCGCCGATCCAGCCTGGCAAGCCCCTTCTCACTTACAGCCGTCCCAAGGATGCCTATGCCGGAGCCGACGCGAAGTCCATTCTCGTGGACTTCTATCTCAACAATGCCGACCTGTCATCCGATGGCTACAAAGTCCGGCTGACAGTCGACGGAAGGTCGGCAAATCTCACCGAGTGGGTGCCGTACCTGGTGACCGGCCTGCAACCCGGAGATCATCACTTCAAACTGGAACTGGTGAACAAATCCAACCAGGTGGTCGCGGGACCCTACAACACCACCGAGCGGACGATTACGGTCAAGTAATTACGACTGACAGCGAGTAAGTCCGATTCTCACTTGAGGCGTCGCAATCGCTGGGGGACCGCCTCAGGGATTCGCTCGATCACGCGGCGCTTTTCCAGGTCAAGCTGAACGACCTTCGTGTACCACATGACCGATCCGGCCTTGGGGAAGAGGTCCTTCCGGCTTCCAACCTCGCGTTTGATCTTGGACACCAACTCGTTGAACTTGAGCCCCTCTTTCGAGGACGGCAGATTGGCGAGAATTGCCTCGCGAATGCAATCGTACTTCACCTTCGTCACTTTGAAGCCACTGGCCCCCGGCGTGACGTTGATCGTGGACATTGATTGTTTTGCCATGAGGTGGTCTCCGGTTCTGTATTTGTTGGTCGGGCAATGACTACAAATTTAGTTACGATTGATGCCGCCCAAGTGCTTGAAAATCCTATCACGGTCGCCGGATGGCTCCAGGGACCTGGCGCCGGCCAGGTCTGTGGCCCCGGTGGCGGTCTGCGTTGAGGGAGGACTGGAAATGCGGATTGGGCCGGCTAATTCATCCGCGCGCGGAGCGTCTTCTTGAGTGTCTTCACACTCGTGCTGATCAGCTTCCGCAATGTCGGCAGATGGATGTCTTCGAGCCGCTTGATGTAGAGACAGCCGCCGCCTGTCTTGTGTTTACCGAGCGTCTTCAGCAGTTCGGAGTGTTGTTTCAGCCCGCACACGAGGTAGACGGTGATTTCGGCCTTGCGCGGTGAAAAGCCGATCTGAAACCAATCACCCTCGCGGCCACTCGCATACTTGTACCGAAAATCGCCAAAGCCTACGATCTTCGTGCCCCACAACTTCGGCTCGGCACCGGTGGCTTTACGCATGATCTCAACCAGTTTCAGACAATCCGCGCGCTGTTGCTCGTCGGTAATGCCACTGATGTACTTCCCGACACTGGCCGTGGTCTTCTTCGTTTTCAGTTCAGCCATGCAAGTCTCCCCGCGATGCCTTGCGCCCCGCCTCAATCTCCCGTGCGGTGTTTAGAAATCGGTCTGCTGAAGAAAGTACGCCCAGGAGGAGTTGAACCCCCAACCTTCTGATCCGTAGTCAGACGCTCTATCCAATTGAGCTATGGGCGCATAAAATGCGTCACCGGCTTCCACAAGCGTGGTCCGATGAACTCTGCCGTATAGAGTACGCGCCAAAAGGCGCCAAAGTCAACGCGGAAATGCCTCCATTCCGCAAGCGCGGTCCCTGCGGGAAGGCTGGTGCAACACGAAGGCAATGAAGGTGATCGTTGTACGCCAGCTGTCAGAATGTCATCCTGAGGAGTGGGCCTTGCGGCACGCTCACTTTGGCCTGAATCGAAGCGACGAAGGATCTGCTGTTTGTCGGAACCCTGCCGTAACCCGCGGACTGCAGATGCTTCGTCGCTTCGCTCCTCAGCATGACAGTTGGAGAGCGCAGTCCTGGACAACAAGCAATGCTGTGGACTTAGAGGCGGTGGTTGTTCGCTATTCGTCTTTTGAGGACCAGGGCCAGAAACCGCGCTTAGGCTTCTCGGTCGTGTCCTCCGGCTGTGGTTCGGGTGCCCGATTCAGCATGGGTAGCGTGGGAATCTTGTCCGTGTCGGGCTCCACCGGGCGGCTGTTTTCCAACCCCGCCGCCGGGAACAACTCCTGCAAATACGCCGCTTCGAGATGGGCGGCTTCCTCGGACGTTTCCGGAATGGTCTGGGCGTCGAAGGCGGCGCCCGATGGCAGATCGGTGGCTTCGATGACGCCGATGGCCACGGTCACGTTATCCTGACCGCCGGCGTGATTGGCGGTGTCGATGAGTCCCCGAATCGCCCGGTCCGGATCGGAAGGATGCTGATTGAGAACTTTCGTGATCGTGCGGTCGTCGACATACCCGCACAATCCATCGGAACACAGCAGGTACCAGTCGTTCTTCTTCGCCGGCACGATCCGCACATCGACGGCCACCGATGGACGTGTTCCGAGCGCCCGCGTGATGATATTGCGTTCCGGAAAGTTGCGTTCATCCTCGTCGGAGATTTCACCGCGCAACTTCCATTCGGCCAGAAGCGAGTGATCGACCGTCAGCGGTGTCAGTACGCCGTCGGCGAACTTGTAGACGCGCGAATCGCCCACGTGGCAAACCGCAACCTGCCCGCCGCAAAACCGTACCGCCACCAGCGTCGTGCCCATTCCATGCATACTGCGCTGCGACTTGGCGGTGAGAAACACCCGGCGATTGGCCAGACGGACACTATGGACGAGCTCCAGCGCGCCTTCGGGGAGCTCGGGGTGTGACAACTCGGGGAGACGCGAGCGCGCCGCGACCGGGTCACGGAGCAGGCTCGCCTCGACGGTTTCAACCGCTGTCAGCGAGGCGATCTCACCCGCCGCGTGGCCGCCCATGCCGTCACAGACCACGATCGTGTCGCGTGCGGGGATCTTACGAAAGTTGTCTTCGTTGATGGTGCGTACCAGCCCGATATTTGTGTCGCCGTGCATCCCGATCTTCAACATACAACCCACCCGGTTGGCGCAATCGCTGGAACCAGCACCTCAGGAAATTTATCGACAAATCAGCAGTAAAGACACAATCAGGATTATGACTCCCGCCCCCACGGCAAACCAGGTCCACGAGGGCAATGCACTGTACCAATGAACGTCTTCCACCTGCTGAAACGGATTATCATCGAATGTCGCTCTCGGCCGGACGCGTGACGGCCGCTCGGACCTTTCTGGTTGAACTTCACGAACCGGTTCCGGCGGCGTCGGCCACGCCGGCTGAGGGGCGCGCGGCGGCGGCGGTGCCAGAGGCGGCGGCGTCAACGGCGGCGGCGCCGACGAGAGTGGCGGCGGGAGAGGCGATTGCGACAACGGCGGCAACACATCGGACAACGGCGGCAGCGGTGCCGGACCCGGCAACGGCGGCGCAACATGCGTTCCTGCTCCGAGCATCTCCACGAGGATGATCGTGCTCTCCTTTGCCGAACGAATCTCGACCTGGTCTCCGGATTTCAGCAACACCCGCTGGTTGGCGGCCGCCTGGCGGCCATTCACGAATGTTCCCGCCACGCTCTTCTGATCCTCGACGTAGACATTGCTTCCTTCCACGTGGATCGACGCATGACGCCGGGAGATGCTCTTGTCGACCTCCCCCTTGGTATCGCTGCGGATGACGATTTCGTTCTGGGTCTGGTCGCGCCCGATGCGAATCTCTCCGGGCAGCAATGGCCGCGACATCCCTTTGAGCGGTCCGGCGGTGATCGTGAGCTGGCCAAGCGGCTTGATCTGAAAGACCGTCTTGGCCGGATCGGTGCCGGCGTCCAGCGGGATCGGCTCCGGCGGCAGCGGCATGGTGGTCAACTCGAATTCTACCTGGATCTTGTACCCTTCGATTTCGACGGTATCGCCAGGATCCAGTTCGGTGGGGGCATCGACCGCCCGCCCCCGAACCCGCATCACCGGCGTGCGGCTGATCGGCTCGACCCGGTACCCTTCGGGCGACTTCACAAACGCCATCTGGTGCAACGAGATCAGAAGATCATCGATGAACAACGGGCAGGTTCGCGCCGCACCCAATTCAATCCGCTCACCCTCGCGGGTGAGCGTCTGCAGTACTTGTCCGGCCTTAGTGACAATGAATTTCGGCATCAGTTTCCGTCCAAGCAATGAAAGATGGACCTTTCAGCGCTCGATGTCAACCTTCTGGGCGCCCGGTCCCAGCGGACCGGGCGCCCCAATTCCTCGCCTCCGGCTACTTCTTGCCAGCGGGTTTCAGCTTGTACCCATCAGGGATGTCAAATCTGCCGGCATCGACCGCCGACGTCGAGATCTCCGTGACCTCCGAGGTCATCTTGAAGATCGCATTGTCGGGCGCCTCGGCGGCCTTGCCGCTGTCTTCGGCCTTCTTGTCTTTCTTGTCCTTCTTTTTGCCGAAAAGTCCACCGAGGGCTTTGGAGGCCAGATCACCCTTGCTGGAATTGTCCTCTTCCGCGGACTCCGACTCTTTGTCCTTATCCTTGTCACCGTCGTCTGCCTTGGCCGTTTCGGCCGAGGCGAACTGCTGCCCCATGCCCATGAAGCGAACAACCTGGCGCATGGGGAAGCCCTTCATCTTGGCGGCCTCCTCGGCGAGTTTCTTGGCATCCACGCCGTACGCGCCCATTGCCGACATCATCGCCTGGGCTCCCGACTGATCCATACCAAGACCCATCTTCTCGGCCATCTTCTTGCCGAACGCTTCGAACTCGCTGCCACCGGGCACGTCCTTCGTGAGCATCATGTCCATCGTGGTCACCATCTGAAACTTCTTGCCGTCCTTCTTATTCGTGCCTTCGACCGTCATGGTCAGGATCGACTGCTCGCACGGATACCCGGCAATGGTTTCTTTCACGCCGGTTTGCTTGACCTCAAAAGTCGGCGGCGCGAACGTGACCTCGGAGGTGTCGATCTCCGTCTTGGCTCCCTTGCCGGCCATCATGCCCTTGAGTGAATCCATCATCGCCCGCATCTCGGCAAAGGTCATTTCTGTATACGTCTTCTCCTTGTGGTCGATCTGCCACATCACATCCTTGTCGAGCCGCGCGATGGAGCTGGTCTTGGCCGGTTTGCTCCCGGCGAGGAACTTCATCACCTTGTTGGTGGACCGTGTCTCGGTATCGGTACAGCTCTTCTCACCCTGGATACATTCTTCAGACTTGATCTCGGCGTCCAATATGCCCGCCATTCCCTTGGTGTTCGCGGTGCGCTTGACCGTCACATCAGCGACGGCGCTTAGCGCTCCCCATACAACCAGCGTGGCGACTGCTCCCATGGCCACGAATGCGGGACCCCTGAACCGGCTTTGTTTCGACATTGCTGTTTCCTCCTTAACGAACAAAATTCACTCCCTGCCGTCGTCTGCCATTGTTGCTTGAAAATCGCGATCTCCCCCGGCCGGCATGCCGGGGCGTAGGCCGACATACTCATGACGGATACCCTCATCGCAAGGGGAATCCGTGGACCGGCCGCCAAAAAGAAGCCCCCGGCGGATGCCGGGGGCCTCGGGTCGGAAGTGCTGCAGTCTAATTCTACTTGAGCAGGGCCATCTTACGGACCTGCGACTGATTGTCCTGCGTCAACCGGTAGAAGTAGATGCCGGTCGGTACCACATTGCCATGCGCGTCGTGCGCATCCCAATGCACCGTGCTGACGCCCTGGGGACGATAGCCATCCACCAGGACCGTCACGCTCTGGCCCAGCAGGTTGAAGATTTCGAGCCGGACATGCCCCGCCACCCGCAGGCTGAAGGAAATCTCCGTCTCTGGGTTGAACGGGTTCGGGTAGTTCTGCGCCAGCGCGAACTGGGAGGGCAGTAGGCCGCCATCACCCGAAGCGACGTCGGTCGGTGTGGTCACCGAAAGATCGGTGGTCACCCCCGCCGCAACCGTGCCTTGGGTACGTGAGGAGGCCTCAAACGTCACCGTCACGGTCTGATCCGGTGTGCCCGGCGGGATCTGGATCAGAATGTCGACCAGCGCCGAGGCGCCCGCCGCCAGCGTGACACTCGGCAGTTTCGCCACTGGATAGGTGATCAGCCAGCCGGTCGGTATCGCCGCCGAATAGCTGAACGAATCGGTCACGGAGCCGGTGTTGGTGAACTGGAACGAAAGCAGGGCGTTGGTACCTTGCTGTCCGTTCCCATCGGCTGCTCCCGACGCGGTCACCCCGTACGAGATGCTCGAACCGGCCAGGTGATGGTTTTGAGAATTGCCGAGCGGGAACCACACGACCGGTGTCTGGGCCGGCAGACCATTGATCTTGAAGTCGATGGTTTCGCCAGCGAACGGTCCTTCATGAATCCCGTCCGCCATCCCATCGTCGCCGACGACATACATCATGAATCCACCATTGCCGGCAGATGCAGCCAGGCCGCAGAGCACGCCGGTCGGGTCGAACGCTTCCAGCACATCCCCGGACTTCAAACGGCTGCCCAGGTAAGTGGATGTCGTGTCCCAGTAGCTCCGGACTTCGGGGGAGTACAGGACATTGCCCAATGGCGACAGAATGGCGAGCACGTTGGTGACGGGCTTGGCCAGGTTGCGGATGACCGACGGGTAGAATTCCGGCTTGCCGGAACTCGGCTTGTAGACCCGCAGATCGAAATTCGCCGGGGCGGGGGAGGGCAGGGAGAATGCACCTGCGCCGTTTGTACTCCCGGCGTTCAGAATCGTGCCGCCGGGATAAGCGCTCCAGATTTCGACTCTCGCGCCCGGCACGGCCGTTCCGACATCATTCACCACTGAGCCGGCGACCTGCGCCCATCCGGACGAAGCCGTGACCAGTACGATCCCCGCTACCAAGGCGCCCCTCACGAAACTTCCCAGTGCCTTGTTCACGTTTAACACCCCTTTGGCTGGACTCGCCGGGCCGTACCCCGCCTGCGTGGCGGGGTACGGGACCTTTGAATCTCTGGTTGTTTGCATCGATGACATCATTGATCCTGTCGTTTCCATGGGTTACTTCAGGAACGTCATCTTCTTTGAATCGGACCACGACGGTGTTTCCAGGCGGTAGAAGTAGATTCCACTCTGGACCGACTCACCGTTTTCGTTCAAACCGTTCCATTCGTACGAGTGCTCACCCGCGGACAGATTGCCGTTGAACAGCACGCGCACGGTCTGGCCAAGCACGTTGTAGATCGTCAGCTTGGCGTCAGCGGCGGCCGGCAGACGGAACCGGATGACGGTCGACGGATTGAACGGGTTCGGATAGTTCTGTAAGAGCGCGTAGGTCGACGGGACGGGATCCGACTTGCCGGCGACCAGCGTCAGCTTCACCGACTCACGTTCATTCCACACCACCGAACCGGACTGGACAGACGCCGGGGCGTTGTTGATTTCGAACGTCAGCGCCTCACCCTTGACCGCGCCTTCGACCTGGGCCGTCGACGGATCGTCTCCGTAGACGTGGACCAGGAACGCGCCGTCGGAACCGACGAGGCACTCGCCGCAGATCACGCCGGCAGAGTTGCGGACCGTCAGGTTGTCACCGGAGTGAATACCACTCTCGGTGGTGTTGGCCACGGACCAGAAGTCGGCCACCCATGGAGTCGTCGTGACATTTGCCAGCAGATTGACCGGCTTGCTCAGGATCGGAGCGCCTTCGTTGCAGGTGTATCCGGCCGACGGGTAGGTGAGAGTCGTGTTGACAGAGGCCTTCAACCAGTAGCCCATGAGCGGACGCATGCAAGTCAGGTCGTTTAAGAACGCCGGGCGGCTGGCATCCCACGACACGTAACCCTTGCCACACTCGAACCCGAACACGTGCGAGTAGTCGCCGTCAATCGAGCCCAGCGCGTGGCTGAACGTGTCCGGAACATCCGGCAGGTAGGAGATCAGGTTCCAGCCTTCGCACAGGTCGAGCGGTGTGCTCACCGGCACGGGAACTCCGGAGAGGCTGATCGGTCCGATGCCCGCACCCGTGGTCTTCAGCCAGAAGCCGTGGAACGGATCCATCGAGGTCAGATCGTTGAACGGACGGCTGGCATCCCAGGACAACGGACCGTAGGCGCAAGTCGAGGTGAACACGATCTGGTATTCGCCTGCGATCGAGGCCAGGACAGACGCCGGTGACGGATTGGCCGGGGTCACGTTGAAGGAGAACAGCGTCCACGGGTCGCACAGCCCAATCTCCACTGCCTTCGATGAGCAGTCAAAGTTGGCGTCAAACTGCGTTCCCGTCATCGCCGTCCAGTCGCCCGACTGGGCGCCTTCGTCGGTGCCCGGCGTGGTGACATCGTCCCCCATGACGTAGATGTTGTATTTGCCGGCCTGGGCTACGACTGTCTTGCCGCACACGATGCCGTTGGGATCGACGGCGGTGATCACGTCGCCCGGCTGCAGCGGCACGCCGCTGATCATGGCGTTATCCGACCAGTACCACGCGAAGCTGGGTTCGTTCGGTATGGTCGGGAGCGGATCGAGAATGAAATCGAGCGGAGTGGTGCCTGTCGGGCCGACGCCGGAGATAATCTTGGTGCAATACCCCGGCGCGAAGATACGCAGATCGAACGGTCCCGCGCCCGGCAGATTGGGGAAGCAGATGGCGCCGTCCGGATCGTCCACGAGTTCGATGATGAGACTACCGGATGGGTAGGAACTCCAGAGCTGCACCATCGCGTTGGCAACCGGAGCACCACTACCGTCTTTCACAATACCGCAGATGCGCGGCGGGCAGATCAGGCTGATCATACCCGGGACGAACGACGGAATAACCTGCGCCGGAATCGTGTCGGTCAGCATGGTGGAGCAGCCCGGAGGAACCGGGAACGCCTCGACCATCGAGCTTTCCGGGAACGGACAGTAGCCGGCCGAATCATACACGAAGGACAAGGTCACGAGTTTGCCGCAACCCTCGGCGATGCGCGGTTCCGCCGGGAGCGGAATCGCCGCGATGCAGATCGTGCGTTCCACGGTGTTGATCGTGACACTCGTGAAGTTCACGGTCTCCACGCGCGAGCCAACAAAGCTGGCGCCGATCGCGTGCATGTGCGGCCAGTACTTCAAGCCGACCGAAATGCCGGTCGCTTCGTGATTATTGCAGAAATTGACGTCGACGTTAATGGTGTCACCCAGCTTGCCGGAGCCGTTGGTCACCCACACAGAGTCGTGCGGGGCCGGACCGACGTGCAGATGAATGGTGACCGTGTTGACCGGCACGAACTCCGCCTTGCCGACGACGCGCGCGCCGAAGGTGACGATACCAGTGAAGTCACCCACACCCAGGCTCGCCGGGTTCACGACGACGTGCACATTCGAAGGCGTGGTGCCGGTGTCGGCGTCTGAACTCAGCCACGCCGCATCGGAATTCGCCTGCCAGGCAAACTGTCCGCTGCAACCCGGATCGGTCAGACTGACCGGAATCGGGGCCGGGGCTGGAGCGCCCATCTGATAGTTGATGTTAACCGAGTTCGGGCTCGCGGCCAGCGATTCTGGAATATCGTTGACGGTGATCGCCACGCTCTCGGTGTCGGCGGCGCTGCCATCCGACGCGACGAACTTGACGTTGTAGACCTGGCCACCCTGATCGCACGCCGGTGTCCAGTCAAAGGTGCCGCTTCCCGACCCATTGTCGGTGAAGCTGGCGCCGGCCGGTTTGTCGATGATGGACAGAGTGATGCCGGCGTCGCCATCCAGATCATGGGCGACAACCCCGAAGTTAAGGTTCGATTCCTCGTTGGCTGATTTGGCCGGAATCGGGTCGATCACTGGAGCGGAGTTCCCGACTTCAACAGTCACGGTGAACGTGCACGAGTCTTTGTTCCCGACCGCATCCGTCGAGACGCACCACACAGTGGTTGTTCCTATTGAGAATGACGATCCGGAAGGCGGCGTCAGCACATTGACCAGTCCGGGACAGTTGTCACCGCTCGTCACGCCATAGGTGACGATCGTGCTGGTCGAGCCGCTGGGGATGCTAATCGTCATCGGCCCCGGGCAGGTAACCGTCGGCTTCTGGGTGTCGTTCACGGTTACCGTGAATGTGCAGGTCTGCTGATTCCCCGACGCGTCGGTGGCGGTGCTGGTGACCAGCGTGGAGCCCACCGGGAAGTATGTCCCGGAAGCCGGAACACTGCCCACTGTGACACCGGGGCAATTATCGGTTGCGAGGGGGGCAGAGAAATTCACAATCGCACCGCACGAGCCGGGGCTATTGTCAACGACGATGTCGCTTGGGCAGGTGATCGTCGGTTTGGTGGTGTCGTTAACGGTAACATTAAACGTGCAACTGTCTTTGTTGCCCGCGGCGTCGGTCGCAATCACCTTCACCGGGGTGATGCCTTTCGGGAACGTCGATCCCGACGGCGGTGTGGCAACGAGCGTGCTCAGCGCGCAATTGTCCGAAGCCGTAGTGATGAAGCTCACGACCGCAGTGCACTGCCCCGGATCGTTGCCCTGGGTGATATTCCC
>JACRMA010000021.1 GCA_016235085.1 Candidatus Zixiibacteriota bacterium | reverse complement strand
ACTGGATGCCCGATTCCATTCACGCTTCGATGACCCAAAACCAGTTTCTGGCCGGTCAGACAATCATCCTGTTCACGGGGCCGTTGCTAGCCGGGATTACCGGAGTCCTCAGCACGATCCTGTGGCGGCGCAAGAGACGCTTCAGTTCTGCCATGTGGGCCATTTGGGCAATAATCGTGCTCTGCGGGGCAACGACTTGGGCGCCAAAGTGCTCGCTGGCGGTCAAGAACATCAATGATTTGAATGTTGCTACAGGCCGATGGCTCGACGCGAATCTCCCGCCCGATGCCTCCGTCGCCGTCAACGACATCGGCGCGATAGGGTGTTTCGCAGGACGCCACCACATCATCGACTTAATGGGGTTGGTCGAGCCGGAGATTCTACCGTACCGGAAACAGGGGCCAGCGGGGATATGGGAATACCTGAAGGTCAAACGACCGGACTATCTGGCGATCTTCGATCCCTGGTTCCCCGAAGTGGTTGGGCACTCCGAGATTCTCGAAAGGGTCCACTCGATCCACGCCGATAATTACATCCTCTGGGGATACCACACGATGTCGATCTATCGGGCGCACTGGGATGCGCTCCCCAATGGCACGGGATCTCACTAAAGCTAAGTGGATATCTCAAGCGATGGCGGGACTATTCGCGAGTCATGAACTCAGCCGCGTGCTTTCGCCGGTTCCGGCCACCCGATCAGAAACTCCCAGGCGGCATTGATGATCTCGTGGGCCCGGTCGAGCGTGACTCTCCCGGTATTGATCACCATGTGGTAGTCCGCCGAATCGTCAATGTCGGCGCCGAAATGCTTTCGGTAGAAGGTGCTTCGTTCGTCGTCTGAGGTCCGCACGGTATGATCCGCCTGCTCGGGGGTCATTCCCTTGTATTCGACCAGATTGGCAACACGCACCTCACGGGGCGCTACGATCCGTACGTGCAGTCCGCCACGCGGCCCGAGGATCACATTGCCGGCGCGGCCCAAAATCACGGCGTCACCGTGCTCCGCCATCGCGGTCATCGACTGCACCAGCAGCCGGGCGTACTCGGGCCGGTCGATATACCGTCCCCGGAGAATTCCCTCGACCCAGAGATCGATTCCGGACCGGGTGCGTTCGTCCAACGAGTCGAGAAGTTTATCTCTGGGGCCGGTGTTCTGGGCGATGTAGTCCAGAATCTGCCGGTCGACAAACTCCAGCCCGAGAGTTTCAGCCAGACTCCGTGCGATGGCCCGTCCGCCGGACCCGGTCTGGCGGGAAATCGTGATCACCCGTAGCTGCCGGGGCGGCCCCTCTGCCGGCCGTTTGGGAGGACTCACACTTTGCTGTTTGACGGCCAGCCTCATGAGCTGGCGGTTGACGAGTGCTTCAATTGAGGTCATATCCCACCCCTCGTCGTTGAGATTCGATACCCACTGAAGCTAACCCATGGTCTCGAGTTTCGCTAATTCATTTTCTCTACATATAGAACGGCGCAAGACCCCACTCTGCATGGACTATTCTTTCGACTCAGGCGTATTTGACATGGGAGGCCTTTCCGATCTTAAGTTATAAGTGGGGTCTCCCATAGGCGCGATTGTATGCTCCGAACCGGTTGCCTTGTCCTAACCTGTCTTGCGACTGTCGCAATCTGCGGCGGTTGTGCCGGCCATGCCCCCCACCCAGGCCAGCTTCCGGCATTAACCAGCCGCCAGCGCGATGCCGCGATGAAGGCACTGTTGGGCAAAGAAAAATACGCTGAATTCGTGCTCCTCGCCGACACGGCCGAGGCGAACGCATGGCTGCGCAAATTCTGGCAGGAACACGACCCAACCCCGACGACCGCCAAGAACGAATTCGAAGAGGAGCACCAACGGCGGATCCATCATGCCATTTACTGCTTCGGCAGTTCCTCAAGAGGCGGTCCGCCATGGGACGAGCGGGGAGAGGTGTACATCCGATACGGCGATCCCAATGAGCGGCGAATCCTCGACGACGGCGCCGGCGATCCTTCATCGGGGCACTCAGCCCATCCGGCCGCATCGGATGTTTACGGCGCCGCTGCCAGCGACGATCCGTTGAGTTTCGACAACGCCGCGAGCGAAGTATGGACGTATTATCGTTGGAATAAGACGTTCCAATTCCGGGACAAGAAGGGGTATGGCTTTTACGAGATGGTCCCGGTGACGGATCCCACTTTGCCGCCCGAAGATCTCAGTGAATTCTACGCCTCGCGTTTGAATGCCATCGACTTGCAACCGGCGATCTATTTCCACGAATACGGCAAGAACCTGATCGACTACGCGTTGGACGTGGTTCGTTTCCACGTGGGAGACAATCTCTGGCGGGTGGATGTCAACCTGGGGTATCCGTTGTCGGTGATCGGACGGGGAGATGACTCATCCACGATCTCGCTGCGGCGGACAGTTGTAATCCGCGATGACGATCAGAAAGATGTCTACAGCGACATCGGGCTGCTGCGGCGCCGCATCGACAGTACGCAAACGTCCAACCGCCTCATGGTGGAGCAGAAGATCTGCGAACTGCCGTCCGGCAACTACAACCTCGCCGTGACCATTGACGATCTGTTCACCGGCAAGTCGGGAACGTACACGAAATCCTTCATCCTGCCAAAATTCATCGTGTCCGAGGTCCACGAGATATCTGATATCGAGATGGCGTCGTTTGTCTGGTCGATCTATGAACCCGGAGCATCGTTCATCAAAGGCGACCGGATGGTCATGCCGCTGCCGTCACGCATTTATCTCAGCGGCCAGGAACTCGCCTTCTATTATGAGATCTACAACCTGCTGCTCGGGGACGACCGTTCCACCCATTACACGATTTCCTACGAGATCAGAGACACGCGCGGCAAGGCACGCTTCGATTTCAAGGAGCCGGGCGAATTCACCAGCACGGCGCGCGACGTAAAGCAATTCGGTTCGATTGACCTTGACAAGGTTCCGCCCGGGGACTATCTGCTGACCATCAAGGTCAGCGATCGGGTTGGCCGCCACGACCGCTCGACCATCGCCCTCTTCAAGAAGTCCGGCTGAGTTTGGCCGCGTTGTCGGGTTTGATGTGGCGCGGGCGCCCGCGCCCGCGCCACAGCTTCCGGAGGAACTGTGAATTAATCGATCAAGCCGAAAGCCTGATGTTTCAGGTGCCACGGACAAGGAAGACCGAGCGGTTCCTTGGCTCGGTCTTCCTTGTCCGTGTCTTTCCTTTGTCTGCGGGAAGAAGACACGGACAAGCAGATTCTCCAAAGAGCCGGAGAATCTGCTTGTCCGTGGCACCCTGCTGGAGAACTAGTTTCTTCAACGTGTCCCGCTGTGGCGTTCGCGGCAGGCCGGGAATAGCTCGGCATCACCAGCCGTTTCGTGATGCACTCCTTGCGGTCTATTTCGAAGTCGAGCTCGTCCCTGTCGTGCCCAGCTCGGTCAATTGTGAAGGCTCATCCTCAAGGTACTCCGCCAGGTCCTTTCGCGCGACTGCGGCGAGGGGGTTGTTGGCGATCGAGTACAGCTCGAGCCGGCGGGCAAGAAACTCTCCGATCCACGGGACATTCGGCTCATAGGCCTTCATCGCCTCGATTGCCTCGTCCCGGCCGAGCTTGGAGGCCACTGTCAAAGCGTTGAATATCCGTTTTTCATTTAGCGCATCCACCACGAATGGCTGTTTCAACGCCTCCCACAGCGGGGCCGCGGTGCCCTCGACTTGTGTGGCCAGAGCGTTGGCGTCGAGGAGGGCGATGGTCATGATACTTGTCCAGGGCCACGGATCTGTCCGGTAACGTTCGAATACCGACACAAACAGTTCGGAGGCACGCTTGAAGTCCCCCTTGCGGATCATCAGGTGCGCCAGAAGCACGTCGGCCTCGATAGGTTCAGTTACGCGTAATTGGTCAATGTAAGGGCGGCAATCATCCATGCCCTGATCGGCCATCGAATAAGTGACGACGGCCAGCTCTGTCGGCGTCCTCGGCGGCTCAGGTTGCTGCTTCCAGGCGTCCCAGATTCCGGGGAAGTTCTGATTCATGAACGCAATCTGCGCAGCGGCGCGATGCCGTTGCGCGACCGTGAGGTCTTCCGTCATTGCCGGTGTTTGTAACTGCATCGCATCCAGGCAGATGCGTGCGTCCTCGACGCGTTCCCAATCAACAGTCCCACCGGTGAGATCAGGCTGATCGACCCGGTTCTGTCGGGCTACGGCCTTCAAATCGTTCAGCGTCCAAGCAAACTCCCGGCCGACCGTCCGTGCGAATGAATAATCCAGCGTGTTGAGGTCGTCGGTATTCACAATGCCGCCCTTGCCTTTGCCGAAACTGACCGCAAATGAATTCCTGCCGACATAGCGCGACAAGACTCCCTCGAGGTCAGTCGCGCGCCATGAATTCAGCACGGCCGACTTGAACGGCTCGGCTTGCAGCCGGGAGCGCAGCCGCGGAACATCATAAGTGATCGGAGTTCGCGAGCAGGCGAGCAGAACGTCATTGGGCATGGTCTGCCAGGTTTCGACATTGGGAAACACCGAGGTCAGCGTCGCGTAAACGGAGCGCATGGTTAACAGATCGATTTCGTAGGCTTGCGCCCATTGCGTGAGTATCCCGCCGTCATTGAGCCGGGAACTGACTGCTTGGTAGAACTCCTGACTGAACAGACTCGAAACACCGGCGCGGAATGGATTGGATGGCTGGGAAACGATCAAGTCGTATTTTCGTGATGACGTCAGCAGAACTTCCCGGGCGTCGCCGGTGATGAGGTGGACTTTGGGGTCGTTGAGCATGTCATGATTCACCGGGGCGCAGCGGCGCGCGACTTCTCGGACTGCCGGCTCCAGCTCGACGACATCCACACGCTCAATGCTGGGGATCGCGGCCAGCCAGCCTGCGGTTGTGCCGGTACCGAGGCCGACCACGAGCGCGGATTTGGGATTGGGATGCAGAAGTCCGCTGGTGATGCCGAGCATAATGACCGTCGGGGCATCCATCAGCGAATGCCCATCCGATTTCCCGTTGTTGAGCAGGGCCAGCCCGGTGGCGTTGGTGAGGCAGATATTGCTCTCCACGCCTTCTGCGGTCCATTTCACCAGCCGATTACGCGACTGGCGCCAATCGCGAATCTCGTTGCGGGTCTTTCCGATTTGGGCGCGTCCGGCTCCGATGGAGCTATACCGCCAGGCACCTGTCGGGCCATCTGAGAATGCCAGGAAACCCAGGCAAAACACGATGGCGATCGCTGATGGCACCAAGGACAGCATTCTTTTCTCGACTCGTATCGAGGCCAGACCTGTCGCGACCGCAAATGCCGCCAGCAGGATTGCCGCAGCCGACCACGTACCTAGTGCTCCCAAAAGCGGCAGCAGCCCGAAGCCGCCCGCCAGCGATCCAATAATCGCCCCGCCGGTATTCCACGCGTACGCCGCTCCGATATGGCTCCCGACGTCGCGAACGCCGCGGCCCAAAAGCGCGATGAGCATGGGAAACTGAATGCCCGCGATCAGTGCCACCGGGAAAACGACGATGGCGGTAACGAATGACCATCCAATGACGTTTCCGCCGAAGCCCGCCGATCCAAGGTTTCGCAATAGTGCCGCGAGAATCGCGAGGCGATCCCCCAGTGCGAACGGGATCGCGATGAACAGTCCCTCCAGCGCGCAGGTTGTGGCCAGCCCGCTGAGCGTGGCCACCCGGTTCCGGCCAAACATCGAGTAGATTGCGCCACCCACACCGATTCCCAGTAGTGCGATCGCCAGGATCAATCCGAATGTGTAGGTTGTTCCCCCGAGAATGGGCGCCAGCATGCGGTACCAAACGATCTCCATCAGGAAAAACGCAAAGCCAACCACTCCGGCAAGAATCAGAATGAAGCGTGCGGGTATTCTCTGCGGGTGTGGCCGTGGCTCGATGGCGGCTTTCTCTGGTTGGGGGGAAGATGGCGCCTTTGGAGTATGCGCCGCACGCTTGGCGGTTGTCTTGCTCTGCGCCAACTTCCACGCCAGACCGCCGATGGCGAGATTGATCAGGCAAGCGGCCCACAAGGTTTTGTGAGTCCCGAGCACTTCGAGCAGAATGAACGTCGAGAGCAACGCCCCCGTCACCGCCCCCATGGTGTTGGCGCCGTAGAGCACCGCCAATCGCCGGCGTCCCAGGTCATCATCGGTTTCGATTGAGCGCGCCGCCGCGGGCAATGTCCCTCCCATCAGAACGGTGGGAACACTCAGTACGATGGCGGAGAGGATGAGCCGCAGGATGGTCGCTCCCATCAGGCCCAGGCTGAGCGAGCCGCCCAAACTGACATACAAGGCACTCGACAGCCAGATCAGCAATGGCGTCAACGCCGCCGAAGCCGCGATCAGCATTTCCAATTGTCCATAGAAGCCCAGCGGCGACGGATGACGATCGGCACGACGGCCCAGCAGGATTCCACCCACTCCGAGTCCACCCATGAAAATGGCGAGGACCGCCGCCGACGCGGCGGTTGATGCGCCGAAGACCAACCGGAATTCCCTTAACCATGCCACCTGGTAGATCAGCGCGCAGGTGCCGGACCCAAATAACAAAAGGGAAACTCTCCAGGTACGTTGATTCATGAATTCTCCTCTGGGCGCGCGGTTCTTACAAACCGAATCGAACCCGTACCACGTTCTCGCACATCTTCGAATTCGATTGGCGGGAAATTCGGGCTATAGCGGTGATCAAATCTCATTCGAAAACCAGTCACAAAAAAAGCAGGCAAACTCCGGCGGGTGAATGCTGAACTCCAAGGATGTCCATAACTGCATACGAGTCAAGGTGTTTGTGCGACGACCTGACGGCGGGAGTGGGGCGACAGCCGCCAATTTCACGATTCTGACTATTGACTTTTCAATATGAAAATGGTTTTCTTTTTTATCTTGTCCCCTCTGCGGGCGGCTGTGCGGACGCCCGCTTGTATGGGCGTGGACCAGTTGACATTACCTGCCAGAACATTCATTCCTGCGACGCAGCATCTTGGATAATCGACCAGAGGAACGACATTGAACATCCCCACACCATCGCAACCAGCCAAGCCCGTCACACCTGCTGTGGCCCGTCCGATCTTGTCATTGGGTATCGAAGGATTCACGTACGCGGACCTGTACGATCCCAAACGCCTCGCCAGCCTGACCGAGACTTTTCACCGGTATCTCGCCGCCAAGGATGAAAATCTTTGGCGCCGGTTCGACGACTACCGGGCGGTGCAGGGTGAGAATGTCGATGCCGTAACGTCTTCCAATCTGCTCGTGGAGGTTGCTGCCCATCTGGGTGAATTCGTCGGAAAGCTCTTCGGCATCGGCGAAGCCCGTGCCGAGGCTGCCGATTGGACTGCCGCGCAGGCCCCGGTCTTTCGGTTCAAAAAGGAGTTTCTTCAGCGTCGGGTGCTGAAGAAGTATCCCGAACGACATCGTGTATCGCTCGACTCAATCGCCGCACATCGTTCCGACCGCCTGCGTGCGGAATTCGAGCGCCTGGCAAGTCCTCCGTGCGAAGGCGAACTGGCGGTGGCCCGATTGGGCTGCTTGTTGCTTGATCTCGGCCTGTCCACTGGCAACTCTCAGGTTTTGACTGATTCTCTGAACATGTTTCGCACTCTGGTTGGTGCGCTTCAATCGGCGCTGCCGGATTGGAGCGAGCTTTTAGCCTGCGGTATCGCCAAGGGAACGTCGGTTGGTGAGGCCGATCAAACCGCGTTGCAGCTATTGACCGATCTTTGGGAACGCTGGAGTGCCAAAGCGTTCTATGATGCCCAGGCCGATCACCATCGTGACGGTTTTGTCCTATGGCGAGTGCCCGAAAAGATGGACTACGAGGCCGGACTCGTAGAGCGGCACACCCCGCCGGGCGGGATTGAACACGAATGGACAGGTCCGGAATGGCGGCGCCGGCGCCGGGATGGTTTTGCGCTGACCGATCCGCGCATGGCTCCATTGCCAATCTTGAACGAAGTCGACTACTGCATCTTCTGCCACGAGCGCGACAAGGACTCATGCTCGAAAGGTCTGTTCGAGAAGGATGGTCCGGTCAAGTCGAATCCATTGGGCATCAAACTTGAGGGTTGTCCTTTGGGTGAGAAGATTTCCGAAGCGCACCTGCTCAAGTCGCGGGGCGACTCGGTGGCCGCCTTATCCATGGTCATGATCGACAATCCCATGTGTCCCGGGACGGGCCATCGGATTTGCAACGACTGCATGAAGTCGTGCATCTACCAGAAGCAGGAGCCCGTCAACATCCCGCAAATCGAAACGCGGATTCTCACAGATGTTCTGGAACTGCCCTGGGGCTTTGAGATCTACTCGCTCCTGGCGCGTTGGAATCCATTGAACGTGAAGCGGCCGCATGCCCTGCCGTACAACGGGAAGGACGTCCTGGTGGTCGGTATGGGACCCGCGGGCTATACGCTGGCCCATCACCTGATCAACGAGGGTTTCGGCGTCGTTGGTGTGGATGGCCTCAAGATCGAACCGCTCCCGGCGCGTCTAACCGGCTCGGACGGCTCCGTCCCCGAACCGATTCGTGACATCGACTCGGTTCGCGTGAATCTGGATGAGCGTCTGCTGGCGGGATTCGGCGGCGTGTCGGAGTACGGGATCACGGTCCGTTGGGACAAGAACTTCCTCACGGTCATCCGTCTCATGCTGGAACGGCGCCGTAATCTGCGCATCTACGGCGGCATTCGCTTCGGCGGCACCGTCACAATCGAAGACGCATTCGATCGCCACGGGTTTGATCATATCGCGATCGCCACCGGGGCCGGGAAGCCGACCGTGGTGAAGATGAAGAACAACCTGATCAAGGGAATTCGCATGGCGTCGGATTTCCTCATGGCGCTCCAGTTGACCGGGGCGTTCAAGAACGATGCCATGGCCAATCTGCAGATTCGCCTACCGGCGCTGGTGATCGGAGGCGGGCTGACTGCGATCGACACGGCCACGGAGTTGCTCGCCTATTACCCGCGCCAGGTGGAAAAGGTGTTTGCCCGCTACGAATCGCTCGTGGCGGACGCGGGTGAAGAAGCCTTCTGGGCGGGCATCGGCGCTGAAGATCGAATGGTCCTGACCGAATTCTTCGAGCATGCCAGAGCCATCCGCGAGGAGCGGACGCGCGCCGGGCGAGCGGGCGAACTCCCCGATCTCGCCGGGCTGGTGCAGAAATGGGGAGGCGTCCGGATCGTCTATCGCAAAGACCTCACCGATGCACCGGCGTACCGGCTGAACCACGAGGAAGTCATCAAGGCCTTCGAGGAGGGAATCTCCTTCGTTGAGCGGATGAGCCCGATCGAAGCCGTGCGCGGCGAAAACGGGAACCTTGAGGGGGTCGTCTTCGAAGAATTCACGAAGGATGGCAGCCGTTGGAAATCCACGGGCCAGACCGTCCGACTGCCCGCGCGGTCGCTGATGATTGCGGCTGGGACGAGTCCCAATGTGATTTATGAGCGGGAATATCCCGGCACATTTGAACTCGACGCACAGGGTCAGTTCTTCCAATCGTACCGGGAAGTTGCCGATGGCGGGGGAGAGCCACGATTCGAAAAAGGCACCAGTGAGAATCCAGGATTCTTCACCTCATATCACCGCCATGGGCGGCATATCAGCTTCTACGGCGACAACCATCCCAAGTACGCCGGGAACGTCGTCAAGGCCATGGCCTCCGCGAAGGACGGGTACACCCATGTCGTCTCCCTTTTCGCGGGTGAATTGAGAGGTCTCGACCCAGGGCAACAATCGGAGCGTGATCAAAGGTGGAGTACGTTGATCGACGGATTGAATGAGAATCTCCTACCGACGGTCGAACGGATTGAGCGGCTGACGCCGACGATTGTTGACGTCGTCGTCCGTGCCCCCAAAGCCGCCTCCCGATTCCAACCCGGACAGTTCTTCCGGCTCCAGAATTTCGAGACGCTCGCTCCAAAGATTGAAGACACGCGTCTCAGCATGGAAGGCATCGCGCTGACCGGTGCGTGGGTGGATCAGGAAAAGGGACTGCTGTCACTGATTGTTCTGGAAATGGGTGTTTCCTCCCGTCTCTGCGCCTATCTCAGACCCGGCGAGCCGATTGTCGTGATGGGTCCGACCGGCACGCCGACCTCGATCCCGAAAGGCGAAACCGTCTTGCTCGCCGGTGGCGGTCTGGGCAATGCCGTTTTGTTCTCGATTGCTCAGGCGCTGAAAGCCAATGGCAACCGCGTGATCTACTTCGCGGGGTACAAGAAGGGAATCGACCTCTTTAAGCAGGTTGATGTGGAACGGGGAACCGATGTCGTCGTCTGGGCTACTGATATTGAGCCGGGAATCGCACCCCGCCGTCCGCAGGATCGCATGTTCGTGGGGAATATCGTCCAGGCGATGAATGCCTACGGGCGTGGCCAACTCGGTGTCCCGTCAATCCCGTTTGCCGACATCAACCGCATTATCGCAATCGGTTCCGATAGAATGATGAATGCCGTGCGCGAGGCGCGTCACGGGGTGCTGGCCGGCCTGCTACCCCAGGCGCACGTAGCCATCGGTTCGATCAACTCGACCATGCAGTGCATGATGAAAGAAATCTGCGCCCAGTGTCTCCAAATGCATGTGGATCCGGTAACCGGTGATCCCACCGGCCCGGTCTTCTCCTGTTTCAATCAGGATCAGCCGCTCGATCAGGTCGATTTCATGAATCTCAATGAGCGCCTGAAGACCAACTCCGCCTTGGAGCATGTTTCCAACAAGTGGCTGAATCACTTGCTGGCCAAGCAGCCGCTGCCCAAGACAGCTTAGAATTCCAGTGAGCTTCGGCCCTCCCGTCCCGGCACTCAAGGCTACTGAAGCAATTCTGGACATCCGCACGCCGATCCGATTGATTTCTGCCCGTGATTGTCCGTCTCGGCATTGATATCGGCGCGACTTTCGTCAAGTACGGGGTCATCGACGAAGAGGGTCATATCCTCTTCGCGGACCGCGCACCAACACGAGGCAGCGAGGGACCGAAGGTGACGCTCGATGGAATCGTCGGCTGTGCGAGTCGTATGTTCGAATGGTGTGCCAACGCTGGTCACCGGCCGGCATCCGTCGGGATAGGGTCCCCAGGGACGATCCATCCGCAGACTCGGCGTGTCCAACCGCCGACTCCCAATCTCAGAACAATCATCGGCGTCGACATTGCTGGTGTGGTTCAGAGCGCAACGGGGCTGCCATCAGTCATCGACAACGATGCCAATTGTGCGGCGTGGGCGGAACACCAATTCGGCGCCGGACGAGGGATCGACAATCTTGTCTGTCTGACTGTCGGCTCGGGAATCGGAAGCGGGTTCATCATCGAGGGCCGGATCTTCAGTGGTTCTTCCGGTTCGGGAGCCGAATTGGGTCATGTCTCAATTGACTGGCAGGGTCCGCTCTGTCCATGCGGCAATCAGGGATGTCTGGAAAACTACACTTCGGCGACGGCTCTCCTCGCGCGGGCCAACATGGTCGCCGTGAAATCCACCGGGGAGTTGAAGCGTCAGCGCGACCAGGCCGGCGGTTCGGTTTCGATTGCGGGGCTCTTCGCCGCGGCCCACGCCGGTGACCCTGTCGCCCGCGGTATGCTGGAGGAAGCAGCGACCCAATTCGCCATCGGGATTCTGAGCGCGATCAACCTTCTGGATACCGAGGCGATCATCATTGGCGGTGGTGTCGCCGACGCCGACACGCAGGGTATCTGGCTGAATTCCATCCGCGACAACATCCACCGGCACGCATTTTCCGATGCGGGGAAATCGATCCCCGTCGGCAAGGCCGCACTGGGCAATGATGCCGGATTTATCGGCGCCGCGGCGCTGCCAATTCCCTGATCCGCACCACGTTGTCGTTCCTCCGTCTGTCCGGTCGTGAAAAAATGGTTGAACCGGCAAGGCGCAAAGCCGTATATCCCCGTTGCACCGTGCCCAAATGGCACGGTGGACAGGCCCCCGTGGTGTAAAGGATAACGCACCAGCCTCCGGAGCTGGGAATCCTGGTTCAATTCCAGGCGGGGGTAGTTCCTCTCGAAGAATCTCCCAAGCAGAGTATCAGCTCAGAGTCTTCTCGATCTCTTCAATAAAACGCTGGTTCAGCGTTAGTCGATTGTAGAGGGTCTGCGCCGCTATTTTCCCGTTGCGTCCAAGATCCGACCTCAGACTCGGATCTGCCCGCAGTCTCTCGATAGCCGTAGCGATGGCCGGCGCAGTCAAATGATGACCAGACATCGGGCATTTCTTCGTCACTGCACGGCGGCGCCACGATAAAGTCTTCTAATCGGAGCTCATTAGCCAGAGAGATCAGGAGATTTCTGCCCGGCCCGTCACCAACGAACACAAACGTGACCGGTGCGTCCCGCAGTATCGCAGCCGATCGAACGATGACATCCAGTCCCTGGGTCATTCCCAACAGTCCGGCGTATCCGACCACGAATCGATCTTGAAGTACTTTCCACCGGTCCCTCCACTCTCTTCCGTTCGCGGAGACAAAGGTTTTCGCATCAACCCCGTTTCTCCACAGGATCGTCGGAGTGTTCGGTATCCGAGCGCCGATATCACGCGTGATGAATTCCGTTTGCCCTGAGATCAGTGAGGATCGGCGGTACACGAATTCCTCAAGCTGCCGGAGCAGGGTTAGAACAATACCCTCGTTGAGTATCCCCATCGTCTCCAGAGAGGCCGGCCACAGATCAGACACGTTCGTCACAAGACGTGCCCCCTTAAGCCTCGACAGCAAGTAGGCAGTTGGGCCGAGAGTCAACGGTGGCGTTTCCCAAAGCAAGACATCTGCCTTGCGCAAGCGCAGGCACCCATTCCCCAGCGAACTAAAGGCAAATGACAGGTAAGTCAGACCGCGGGCGAACCAACTGTTTCCCGGCCGTGGGGTGATCCACGTGCGTATGACCTCGATTCCGTCCTCAACTTTGAGTGTGTAAAAATGTCCGTGGTACTCCTCCTTCACGCGTCCGACCGGATAATTCGGGAACGCCGTGAGCACCGTTACTTCGTGGCCTCGATCTCGAAGACTGCGAGCCAGGGCCGAGAGCCGATTTTGGGCTGCTCCGATCTCAGGAGGATAGTATTGGGTGAGGATGATGAGTTTCACGGGTTGGTTCGGATGAATCAGAGGGCCTCTGGCTCTGTCCGGTAGGCACAATATATGGCTGGAGGGCAGGCTCACCAAGAATCGACTTTGACGGGCGACTGCGGGGGTGCGCTCGAGAAAGGATTTGGAGGAATCAGCTCCCGCATGTTGATTCCCTAATTCACGGGGAGGTTGGACGTGGGGGATTTTCTGCAAGGTCGAGTGGGTCCCGATGACCTCCCAAGGACTGGTTCTGTCTAGCGTCTTAGGAGATACGTATGCCATTGCAGCTATCCTGTACCAATCAGACGCCGGCAAGTCTGTGCCGCCAGATGCCGGTTACCGTCCCTGTCGGGAAGAAGCCGTCGAAACTTCCCGCCTGGGTGAGCACCTTACCCGACGACTTGCGCGGTTCGATCAATGCGGCGTTTCGTACCGAAGGCTTTGAGGGCAAGACAGGGGAGACCGTCATCGTGCGGTGCCCGGATTCGAGCGCCATTCTGGTCGGGACCGGGTCCGAGCGGGCGATCTCCGCAGAGAGCGCCCGGAAGATCTATGGCTCACTCATCCTGTCCGCCGCCAAAGCGAAGATCCCACATGTGGCTTCGCCACTCATCGGTGGACACGATGCACTCGAGAGCGCCGAGGCTGCGACCGTGGGCAGCATCCTTGGGAATTACCAGTTTACTGATTTCCGCACCGACCGATCCAAGTTGCCGGTGCCGGTCCAGTCGGTCACTCTGTGGGAACCAGATGCCAACAAGAGGCGTAAAGCCACGACCGGTATCGAATCAGGCATGGTCCTCGCCGAGGCGACCTGCCGGGTCCGCGATCTGGTGAACACTCCTTCCAACGAACTCAATCCGCACAAGTACGCATTGATCGCGGCCAAATGGTGTGACGAAACCAAGATCAAACTCCAGGTGCTGGGCCCTGACGAAATCAAGAGGGCCGGCATGGGCGCGGTGCTGGCTGTCGGGGGCGGCTCAGTTAACGAGCCGCGTTTTCTGATCGCCACCTATACAGGGCGTAAGGGACGCGCCAAAGAGGTGGATTTCGCGTTGGTCGGCAAGGGCGTAACATTCGATTCCGGTGGAATCTCGATAAAGCCCTCGGAGAACATGTGGGAAATGCGCGGCGACATGATGGGATCGGCCGTTGTGTTGTCGACCATCTGCGCCGCCGCCAAACTCAAGCTGCCACTGAATCTGGTGGCGCTGGCCCCGCTCGTCGAGAACATGCCCTCCGGGACCGCGTACCGGCCCGGCGACGTTGTCCGGACGCTCTCCGGTCAAACCATCGAGATTATCTCCACCGACGCCGAAGGCCGGTTGATTCTCGCCGATGCGCTTAGCTACGCTCAACGTTTCCAGCCGAAAGCCATACTCGATGTCGCCACACTGACCGGGGCCATTTGTATCGCGCTGGGCGAAGTGCGTTGCGGAATATTCACCGAGAAGGATGATCTCGCGCGCCGTCTGGATAAAGCGGCGGCCAGTTCGGGAGAGCGGCTCTGGCGCATGCCCCTGGACGAGGATTACGATGAAGGCCTGGCTTCCGAGGTCGCCGACATTAAGAACTCGGGTGGCCGGTACGGCGGCGCCAGCATCGCCGCCCGGTTGCTGAGGAAGTTCACGGGAGACTACCCTTGGGTACATATCGATATCGCCGGCATGGATCTGGCCCCGAAAGGGCGCCCCTATTGTCCGAAAGGGGCCACCGGATTCGGCGCGCGTTTGGTCATCGACTTCCTGAGGCAAAAGTAGTTTGATTGAGTGAGCATAACTGGAGGGTTGACCCGATGATGATTCAGATTAAGGAGAAGAAGAAGCTGGCGGCCGGACTGAACAAGGCGCTGGCATGGGAACTGAGGGCGTATGCCATGTACGCGCAGTATGCGGCGTACATCAAGGGTCTTGAGAGTCTGACGCTCAAGCCGCATTTCGCGCAAGAAGCCAGCGAGTCGATCGGCCATGCCGGCAAGGTGCGTGAGCTCCTGGCGCTCCTGGAAGTCGAAGCAGTCACCGTCCGTGACGAGTCCCCCATCGTGCACACCGAGGATTACCACGTGATGCTGACCGAGTCGCTCAAGACCGAGGAGACCGCCGCGCGCACTTATCAGAAACTGTTGCCGCTCTGTAAAGAGCACCCGTCGTTTACTCACGCGCTGATGCACATATACATGGCGGAGCTCAATGCCGTCGAGGAAGCCAAGGCCCTGCTGGGGAGGTAGTCTTACGGTGCGCCATCCCCGGCGCCGGATGTTCCGGCGGCCGAACCGCCAGGCGCGCGAAATGTTTATTGGGAGGTCGTAATGCCGGACGACACGAAATTTACTGAACTTGAATCTCACAAGAAATTCGCCGTCGACTGCTTCAATTACGTGTGGAGTCTTCTTGAGAAGACCGACCGCACGACCGAAGAGGACGACGAGATGGTCCACGCTGCGCATGCATCGCGATTCCACTGGGGCAAGGTCGGCGCGCCGGTCAACCTGGCACGCGGCGAATGGCAGATCTCGCGCGTCTATTCCGAATTGAGTTCGCCGGAACCCGCTATGTACCATGGCCAGCGTTGCCTTGCCATTTGCCAGGAGAATAATATCGGGGATTTTGACCTGGCCTACGCGTACGAGGCGATGGCGCGCGCGGCCGCGACCGCCGGCCACAAAGACGAGTGTGACCGCTACCTGGCGCAATCCCGGGAAGCGAGCAAGGCCATCCAGGAAGAGGAAAACCGCAAACTGGTGCTGGCCGATCTCGCCACGATTGAACTCTGATATTTCATAACGGGAGGGCGAGACTTCACGCCGCAAGACCAGGCGGCCTAGACGGAAGCCACGCTCTCCCGGCCCTTCGCCGCTTTCCACCCCATGCCGACTCGCATCATTCTGAAACCACGCCGCGCGCGGCCATTCTATGCGCGGCATCCGTGGCTCTTCGCCGGTGCCATCGACCGCATCGACGGTGCACCGGTGAATGGCGATGAAGTGGCGGTTCACGCGCATGATGGACAGTTCATTGCCTGGGGATTGTTCAACTCGAACAGCCAGATTCGGGTGCGGCTCTACTCGTGGGACCAGGCGCAGCGTCTGGAGCCGGACTTCTGGAAAGTGCGCATCGATGATGCCATTCGGCTGCGGCAGAAGGTCCTCAGACTCGACGACCCTCATGCCGCCTGTCGGTTGGTCTTCAGCGAGGCGGACGGGCTTTCCGGCCTGGTTTGTGGACCGGTATGCCGATTGGCTGATCATGCAGCTCACCAGTCTGGCACTCTCACACCGCCAGGAAGTGATTGTCGATCATTTGGTGGATTCGCTGCATCCACGAGGAATCTATCTTCGCACGGAACGCGGCGTTGGTGAGGCAGAGGGTTTGGTGCTCCGAGACGGGCCGATATGGGGCGAAACGCCCGAGGGCGCGGTCGAGATAGTCGAGAACGAATTGACGTTTCAGATCGATTTGCGCACCGGACAGAAGACAGGATTCTACCTCGACCAGCGGGACAACCGGCGCGCGGTACGCGCTTTGGCGTCCGGACGCCGTGCTCTCGACGTCTGCTGCTACACCGGGGGATTCTCGCTGAATCTCGCGCGTGGCGGAGCCACCGAAATCATCGCCGTCGATGTCTCCGCCACAGCGACGAGCCTGCTGGAGACGAACGCCCAGCGTAATGGAATCGGCAATGTCACGGTGGAGACCGCCGATGCGTTTGCCTGCATGGACCGGCTGGGAGCCGCCGGGGAGCGATTTGGGATCGTTGTGCTCGACCCACCCCGCTTTGCCCGCTCGCGCCGTTCTCTCGAACAGGCAATGGGGGGGTACCAGCGCCTCAATGAGGCGGCGCTGAGACTGCTTGAACGCGATGGAATTCTGGTCACCTGCAGTTGCTCTGGCCAGGTGACTAGGGAGGACTTTGCCGGTGTTCTGAACCTGGCGGCCGAACACTCACACCGGTCCATCCAGATTCTCGAACAACGTGGCCAGGCGCCCGACCACCCGATCTCCGCCTCCTGCCCGGAAACCAACTACCTGAAGTGCCTCATCTGCCGGGTCGTTTAAGAGTTCTGTCATTGGTCGAGTTGTGCTTGCCGCTCTGTGCTGCAGGCGGGTCATGGCCAACTCGGCAGAATTCAATCTTTTCTGTTGCAATAAATCACGACAGATTTTATCCTTATTGCAATGCCGGCCGGGAGGAGCCGCCTCCCCGCGTGATGCCCATGAGTTGGAGGCACGAATGCCGCGGATTGGAACCAAGCATTCTTAACCGGAGGGCAACCTCCACGAACCAATAAACCCTGCTCCGGGAGTATGTCATGACACGCAACGAGGTCTACAAAGAGGTCGAGGGCATGTTTGGTGTGGTGCCGTCGTTCATCAAGGCCGTCCCAGATTCGTCGCTGGAGATGGAATGGCAACTGATCAAACGCGTGCAGTTCGAAGACGGCCCGATCCCCAATAAGTACCGCGAGCTGATCGGCGTGGCCATTTCGGCCGTCACCAAATGCCAGTATTGCGCTTTCTTCCACACCGAAGCCGCCAAGCTCAACGGCGCGACCAAGGAAGAAATCGAGGACGCCGTTCGTTACGCCAAGTCCAGCGCGGGCTGGAGCGCGTGGCTCAACGGCCTGCAGTTCGATCTGGGACAGTTCCGGTCCGAAGTGCTCCAGGTCTGCGATCACGTGCGTGCCGTCCAAGCGGGCACGAAGTAAGTTCCAGCCCCACAGCGCCGTTCGAGGGGGCAGGCGGATTGCCTGCCCCTTTTTTGTGTGGCATCAGCGATAAGAAACTATTGCCGCCGCCGGAGCCGCGCTGTATGCTCGCCGGTATAACGGACTGGACGTTCAACCGAAAGGCAGGGTCAGCATGAAGACACATTTCAGGATGGGATTGCTCACGGGCGTTGCGCTGATGATGCTTACCAGTGCGGCATTGGCCGATGGTCTCGGATTCGGGGCCCGCTACACATGGGTGAAGGGAACTGACACACACAAGTCGAGTAACATGCTGGGTGTGCTGGCGCGCCTCAGCGGCGGAATGCTCGGCGTCGAAGGCGCCATCGACTATCGCAAGGATGATCTTGGCGGTGGCGCGAACGTAAAGACATGGCCGGTGACCGCCAGCCTGCTTGTCTATCCGTTTCCGTCGATCTACGGACTGGCTGGACTGGGCTGGTATAACTCAACGCTCGAATACCCAACGTTGCCGGGTACCGCCAAAAAGACGAGCACGCGGGTGGGATATCATCTGGGTGCCGGGATCGAAGTCCCCGTGGTGCCCCGGGTGAAGGTCTCGGGCGAATTTCGCTATATTTTCCTGGACTACAAGTTTGAAGATATCCCCGGCGAAGTCGGGAAGCGGAAGGCGGACGCCTTTTCGTTGGGGGCCGCTGTCCTTTTGTATCTGCAGTGACGGCAGAGGCTCAGTGCACGGGGATCTGGTAACAGTACGTGGAGGAACGGCGAATGACCATACGGCGGGCGATTGTTGCGATAACACTGGGACTACTCCTCTTGCCGGCGTTGGCGCTGGCCGATCCGGAGAGCGATGTCCGGTTTCGCGGCTGGGGTCCGCGCGTCGGTCTCTCGCTCGATCCCGACCAGATTCACTTCGGCGCCGATATGGATTTCGGGAATTTTGCCCGCCACGTCCGCTTCCAGCCGAATGTCGAAGTGGGATTCGGCGACAATGTCACGCTGATTGCAATCAACTTCGAAGCCGCCTATCGATTCCAGTCGCGCTGGGACGTCTGGACACCCTACCTGGGTGGCGGTCCCGGACTCAACTTTGGCCGCTGGCACTCGGCGCACTGGCCCGGAAACTCCAAGGGGCATGATGACTCGTTTACCGGCGTGGGATTCAACATTCTGGGCGGTGTGGAGCGCGGACTGCGCAACGGCGACCGGTTTTTCGCGGAGGCGAAACTCGGGTTCTCCGATGCCCCGGACCTGAAACTCACGATCGGCTGGACGTTCTTCCCGTAATCCTGCCGGCTTGACCTTGACAATTGAGTGTTGAAATCGTAGGATGGCGTGTCCGACGCACCATCCTGCAAGTGGCCGTCGTGATGGTTCTTGCAAGTTTGCCGCACCGTAATCGAACTATTGCCACTCGATGGAATCGAAGTGCCGCACCGGACACTGATTCGGTCTCTCCTTGGTGTGCTCATCGGTCTTCTGATGTGGAGTGGTGTGATTGTGCACTCCAATCTTGTGACCGCCGGCGAGATCTCCGGTTGCGAGCTGCAGCCAAAGGACACCTTGTCGCCGGGACTCGGTCAGTATCTCGCCGTAGACGGTACCCCGGCCGGTGATGATGCCGATGTCTCCTGGGACAACGCCATCGCCCCCTCGATTCGGGGGGCGAGCGTAGTGTCCCCCGTGGATGGCACTGCCACATCCCCATTGATGAAGCCCACACCGACAGTTGTGATGGATGATGGGCTTGAGCTTCTGCCCTCGAAGTCCGAATTGGGACAGAACTATCCGAATCCGTTTAATCCGCGAACGAGTATCCAATTCTATCTGCCGCGTCCCGCTCAGGTTGGATTGGATGTGTTCGACATTCTGGGACGCAAGGTCGCGACGCTCGTCAATGACTGGATATCAATTGGTATCCACACCGTGATCTGGGATGGACAGGACGATTCTAACCGGGCAGTCGCATCCGGTGCCTACTTCTATCGCCTTCATGCCGGGAACCGCATCCAGACACGAAAGATGATTCTGCTAAAGTAGGGTGGGGCCGCCCACCTATCTCTCCGCTCTGCTGATGACTGCGGCATGGCGTGGCGGATCGGCCTCCCAACCTGTTGCATTCAATTGCGTCGCGACATTGATTTCCCTCATGAAGAATTTGAATGAACTAGGTTCAACTCCGCTGACTTGGGTCCAGCCCAAGGCATTTCGGCGCGAGTTTGAATTGCAGGCCGCTGATGAACCCGTTGCCAGGATTCAGTGGGAAACTGCATTTGGATCGCTTGTGTCGGTGCAAACTTCCGAAGGGCGATGGCTGATCAAACGGTTTGGCCTCTTCTGGCGGCAGGGCAGCATCAGCCGGGAAGGGGATGCCGGTGAACTGGCCACGTTCACCTTCGGCTGGTTCGGCAGGGCCCGGCTCGATACGCAACGGGCCGATCACTACTTTTGGGCGCGCAGCGGATTCTGGCTCCCGACGTGGACGTTCACCAATAGCAGCGGTTTCCCGGTGGCGCGCTTCCGGCTTTCCGGATTCTTCCTCAAGTCCAAAGGAGAGATTGAAGTCTGCGAAAGTGCGCAATTGCACCAACCCGATCTCCCACTTCTGCTTCTCATCGGCTGGTATCTCGTCCTGGTCATCCAACGGCGCAGCCGCCGCCGTTGACCCACGGTATTGGTGGCACGGGCATCCTGCCCGTGCGTCCTGCTCAGCATGTCAACCTTCAGTCATTGCGGGAGGGAGCGAGGCTCCTGCCGAGCCTTAGCTCCGCGCGGAAGCATGGCTCGGCAGGAGCCTCGCCCTCCCACGCCCAGTCATCATCGTTCCGGGTGGTCTGGGCCCACCACTCGAGTTTGGTCCCGGTCCGTCGCATGACTGTCCTACACGGATGAGATCGGCCAGCTCCCCAGCGCCCGATACTTCCGGCACATCAATCTGCGACGCGTAAGGCACTTCGATTGCGGACAAGGGGCTTTCAGCCCCTTGGCGTTCGCCCCAACTGCGCGGTCTCCCATACCCCTTGACTTTTGACTTGCAAGGCAACATTGTTCGGTGCACCTAACTTATGGGTGCGTGGGAGCAGGAATTGAAACATCTGTCGCCGAACATGGAGATGTACCTCAAGACGATTCTGAGCCTGGAGCCGGCCGGTGATGGCGGGGTACGGGTGAGCGAAATCGCCAAATCGCTGCATGTCACGAAGCCGAGTGTATCGGAGGCCCTGCGCTGGCTGCGGACCGAGGGGCTGGTCGTCCATCCCGCCTATGGTGAAGTGCGGCTGTCGGCGCGGGGGCGACGTAAGGCCGAGGAGATTCTGCACCGTTTTGAGGTGCTCCGCCAGTTCTTTGTGGACGTCCTGCATGTGGACCAACGGACGGCGGAGCGTGATGCCTGCGAAATTGAACACGTGGTCGGCCCGGTGACCTTGAAGCGGCTGACCGCCTATGTGGAGAAGGCGACGCGAGGCCGTACCCGTGCCAAGCGCAGCCGTCTGGGGTCCCTGGAATCCCCGGCCCGGGGCGGGGGGAGGCGGCCGACTAAGTAATTCGTGTTTTTTTGACAGAAAAGTTAGGGATGCCTAACAATGAATCGCATCACCACGGCGCCCATTGCGGCGCCGTGACAACAAGCCACTCCTGGGGTGGCTGAGAGGAGTCCGTGTGAATTGCCAGCAACACTCCCACAATCGGCGTTATGCCACACTCATGTTGTGTTTAGCCACGTTCGCGCTCGCCGGCCTCCATCCGCAGATCGCTTCGGCGGATCGCCGGTTGTATGTGTGGTCCTACGGTTACGGAACCACCTCCCCCAGTTGGAGCATACCTTGACGTCGACCACGCTCGATGCCCAGGACCCCGGGACGACGTCCTGGGAGCAACGAATTGAATTGGAAGTTGGTCTGACCCATCGCTGGGATGTCGCGTATTACCAGATCTTCAGTCAGCCGGCGGGTGGAGACTTCCATTACGACGCGTTTCAGATACGATCCAGAATCCGATTCGGCCAGGCCGGCCGGTGGCCCGTCGATCCGCTGATCTATCTTGAATACCGACGGTCCAGCCGGTTTACCGAGCCCCACGAGTTTGAAGCGAAGCTCGTTCTGGAGCGGGGCTTCAAGCGAGTCAATGCGGCTTTGAATCTTACCGAGGAAGTTGCGATTGCGCCGGGTGTTGAATTCGAGACTGCGTACTCGGCCGGAGTATCGGTTCAGCTTCACCCGATCATCAGCCTGGCGGCCGAGGCTTTCGGCGATCTGGCTGGCGATGACGCAAAGGCACATTATCTCGGACCGACCGTCTCGATCTCGATGGATCGATGGTTCTTTGATGTCGGTGCCGGGATGGGGCTCAACAAGGCTTCCGCTGATGTTAAGGCACGCGCCATGGTCGGAATCGAATTCTGAACTGGCGGGGCGAAGGAACCTGGGCGTGCAATGGGCGAACTCTCCAGCCGAACCGCATTGGATTGATTGCCCGGTGGTTTCTGACTAGATTCCCGCGGGGAAGCCAGACGCAGAAGTGTCGGAGCGTCGATGGCTCCCCCATGGCCAATGCTGACATTCCAACTTGAAAAGACCTCTGCCGCCGCCCGTGCCGGTACGCTCACCGTCAACGGCCACATCATCCCCACGCCGATCTTTATGCCGGTCGGGACAGCGGGCTCCGTGAAAGCGTTGCCGCCGACCGATCTGGCTTTGCTTGGTGCGCCGATTGTCTTGGGGAATACCTATCATTTGTACCTTCGGCCCGGAGCAGACATTGTCCGAAAGGCCGGAGGGTTGCATCGGTTCAGTGGGTGGAATGGTGCGATTCTCACCGATTCAGGCGGATACCAGATATTCAGTCTGCAGGAATTGAGGAAGATCGAAGCCGAGGGCGTGCGGTTCCGCTCCCATCTCGATGGTTCCGAGCACTTCTTCACCCCGGAAGGTGTCTATGACATCCAGGCGGCATTGGGCAGCGACATCGCCATGGTGCTCGACGTTTGTACGCCGTACCCGGCAACCGAGAATCAGGCCACCGATGACTTGCGTACCACCCTCGATTGGGCCGGTCGCTCCCGAGAGCGCTACCAGTCAGTCGGAGCCAATGGGCCAACGCACCAATTCGGCATCATCCAGGGATCAGCTCGGTCGGGGAGCCAAAAAACCTGATGTTTGACACAATTTCGACCACAGCGCCCATAATGCCGGTCGACCGTCCCCGATACCTGATGGGCGTTGGAACCCCCGCAGACATTGTCCGCGCGATCGGTCTGGGCATCGACATGTTCGACTGTGTTCTGCCTACTCGCAACGGGCGCAATGGGATGGCGTTTACCTGGGATGGGCCGATTCCGGTCAAGGCCGCCCGATATTCCGAGGATTTTGGGCCTCTCGACCCCGATTGCTCCTGTCCTGTATGCTCAAACTACACACGGGCTTACATCCGCCACCTGTTCAATGCCCGTGAGATCGCCGCAATGATGTTGACCACACGGCACAATTTGTTTTTCTATCTCGATTTGGTGCACCGCGCACGGCTGGCGATCACCATGGATCGGTTCGACCAATTTGCCAGGGAGTTCTTGAATCGCTATGCCGAGGTTTCAGAAGCCAATGAATAAGGAGGAAGTGTGTTGAATTTGTGGCCGGCAATGGCCCCGCCCCCCGGAGGTGCTGGAGGCGGCAGTGCCAATCCAATCCTGACCTTTCTGCCGTTCGTGCTCATGATCGTAGTGGTCTGGTTTCTCCTGATCCGCCCCCAGAGAAAACGTCAGAAGGAACTGCAGACAATGCTCAGCCAGCTCAACAAGGGGGACAAGGTCGTCACCAGTTCCGGGATTCTGGGGACGATTGTCGGGATCACCGAATCGCGCGTGGTGCTCCGTGTCGGTGATGACCCCAAAAGCGAGACGAAAATCGAGATGCTGAAGTCGGCGATTGCGGGGAGGATGGAGAAGGAATAGGCGCAGAGCCGTTCGCGTGTCCAGGGAATCGGGCACGTCCTCTTCCTGGGGATCCGTTCATGATCCACCCCATCCGCCTATATGGTGATCCGGTGCTGCGCAAGCCGACGGTGCGCGTGACCGAGTTCGACGGCATGCTCAAGCAGCTGGCCGATGACCTGATCGCCACGCAGGAGAAGGCGGGCGCTGTCGGATTGGCTGCGGTGCAGATCGGATCGAATTGGAATGTGTTTTCGATCGACGGCTCCCAGGTGCAACGGCGCGGCCGGCGTGAGGTTTTGGTCAATCCCGAAATTGCGGAGCAGGACGGCGAAATCACCGATGAAGAGGGATGTCTCTCATTTCCAGGTATTTTCGTCAGGATCACCCGGCCCAGTCGCGTGGCCATTCGCGCCTACGATTTGAGCGGCAAACCGGTGGAACGAGAGGCCGACGGATTTATCGCCCGCGCCTACTTGCATGAGATCGAGCATCTCCAGGGACGGTTGTTCATCGATCGGATGGATCCCGATACGCGCGCCAGGGTGGTGGGCAAGATGCAAACGGCCGCAGCGAAACGTGGGCCGGGGCAAAGCGTGTTTCCCATGGCGCCCGGCCATGACGGGCCGCTGTGAAGCTGGTCTTTTTGGGAACGGGTGCATTCGGATTGCCCACGCTGAAGGCGATCCAGGCGCACCCGCAGTTTGAACTCTGCGGCATCGTTACTGGGCCAGACAAACCGCAGGGACGGGGACGAAAGATTGCGCCGACTCCCATTGCCGAATGGGCGGCGGCACAGAGTTTTCAACCGGTGTGGAAGCCGGCCAGGTTGAACGACCCAGCCTTTGCCGCGCAATTGCGCGACGTGGCGGCCGGCGTGTTTGTTGTTGTGGCGTACCGGATCTTGCCGGAGACAGTGTTTACATTGGCGGACTACGCGTTCAATCTGCACGCATCACTGCTGCCCGCCTATCGGGGCGCGGCGCCGATCCAACGTGCGATTATGGCGGGTGAGATCTCGACTGGCGTGACGACCTTCCTTCTCCAGAAGACGGTCGATACCGGCGGTATCCTGTTGCAAAAGGAGACTGCCATTGGCCCCAATGAGAACGCCGGTGAGCTGGCCGAACGACTATCGATCCTGGGTGCAGGCGTGGTCATGGAAACTCTGCTGCGCTTATCCCAGGGTGACTTTCGTCCGCAGACACAAGACAACTCCCGTGCTTCCGCCGCTCCGAAAATCACATCGGCAGATCGAATTCTCAACTTTGAGGAATCAGGAACCACATCGGTCAATCGCGTTCGCGGACTCGCACCCACTCCCGGAGCCGTGGCGCTGTTCCGGCAGAAACTGGTCAAGATCCTCGCAATGTCCGACACGGGAGCATTGACAGAGTCCGCCGCCGGAGAAGTGATCGAAGCCAATCCGAAATCAAAACTGGTCGTTGCCGGAGGCGGCTGCGCCCTCGAAGTGAAATTGATCCAGCCGGAGGGGAAGGCGCCGCAGACTGGCGCGGAGTTTGTCAGAGGGTACCGAGTGGCGGAAGGGGAGAGATTTGAAACGGTGGGCTGAGTCCAAAGTGTGGCGCGGCCGCCCTCAGCCGCGTGCGCTTGCCCGCGCGGTCCACAGAGACGAAAGCCTGTCGTCTGCAAGGCAGAGGTTTCACCGCCTTGCGGTGAACGCAGGCGAGGGCGCCTGCGCCACAATCCCTTCGTGCCGAATGGTCTAGTAGTTGGCAGGGGGAACTGAAGATTCAAAATCGAGTTTTTCGTAACCTAGATTGGAACCATCAACCATGGTAAAGCCAACACACAAACGTCCACCATCCGGCCGCGAACGCACCGGTGACAAAGGCCGTCCGCACAAACCGCGCCGGCCGCATTGGGAGCCGCCGCCGGGGCCTCTGCCGCCGGTCAAGAAAGACATTGTCATCAACGCCGGCGAAGAAGAAACGCGCATCGCGATCATGGAAGACGACAAGCTGGTCGAGATGTGGTACGAGCGGCCGGAGGAAATCAAGCTCGCGGGGAACATCTACAAGGGTGTCATCAGCTCGGTCTTCCCCGGAATGCAGGCGGCCTTCGTCGAAATCGGCGAGGCGCGTACGGCGTTCCTGCATGTCTCCGACATCGGCCGGGCCGATGAGGAAGAAGACGAAAGCGAAGAAGTCGAGGAAACCGAACCCAAGGCCGAGTTGGTGCGCAAGGAATACCGCGCCAATATCCAGGACGTGATCAAGAAGGATCAGATTGTCCTGGTTCAGGTCATCAAAGAACCCCTGGGCACCAAGGGCGCTCGCCTGACGACCAAAGTGTCGATCCCCGGACGCCTCGTGGTTCTGGTCCCCGACGAAAGCCGCGTGCGCGTCTCCAAACGCATCACCAGTTGGCCCGAGAAACGGCGCCTGCGCGAAGTGCTGCAGCCGCTCTTGCCCGAAGGATGCGGACTTATTGCCCGCACCGAGGCCGAGGGATGCGAAGCATCCGATTTCAAGAATGATATCAAAGATCTGGTCAAGAAGTGGAAGCAGATCAAGAAGGATTCCGAAAAGAAGGATGCCCCGTACTGTCTCTACCGCGAGCTGGACATGACCGGCTCCATGCTGCGCGACATCTTCACCGAAGAAGTCCAGCGCCTGACAGTCGATGACAAGAAGCTCTACAAGGAAATCGTGTCATTCTGCAAGGACGTCGCGCCGGAACTGAAGGACCGTGTCGAATTCTACAAGGGCGAAGTGCCGATTTTCGACCTGTTCGGCATCGAAGCGGAAATCGAGAAGATGCTGGAGCGCAAAGTCTGGTTCAAACGCGGCTGTTTCCTCGTTATCGATCAGACGGAAGCCATGGTCACCATCGATGTCAACACCGGACGGTTTGTGGGCAAAACTTCGCAGGAAGATACGATCCTGCGCGCGAATCTCGAGGCCGCACAAGAGGTGGCCCGCCAGGTGCGTCTGCGCGATATCGGCGGCCTGATCGTGATCGACTTTATCGACATGATGCATCACTCGAACCGCCGCCGTGTCTACGAGGAATTCCAGATGGCCTTCGCGCGCGACCGCGCCAAGAATTCCATCGCCCCGATCTCCGAGTACGGCCTGATCGAAATGACCCGGCAACGCATTCGTCCGGCCCTCTTGCTCAAGCTCTCGGATCCCTGCCCGACATGTGAGGGCACCGGACGGGTGCTGTCAGCGGAAACAGTCGCGGCCAAGATCGAACGCTGGTTCATCCGTGCGCGCCTGGCCTCCGATGTGCGCAAGTTCCGCCTGATCGTTCACCCCAACATTTCGGAACACCTGTCGCACAACAAAGATGAGCGCCTGAAACGCATCCGTAAGATGATCAAGAGCGACATCTATCTCGAATCCGACCAGCTCCTCACGCCACAGCGGTATCGCATCTTCTCCGCCGAGGACAACGTGGAACTGACGGACATGTTCAATCCGAGGGGTGTGAAGTAGAAGCACGGGCAGGATGCCCGTGCCACCAAACCAAGGTCAATTGCGTGTAATCGCAGGGCACGCTTCGCGTGCCCTCACCCTCTCGCCCCAAATGTCCGAACCGGGACCCCGGTTGAATCCTCGACTTGCGCCGCAATCTCCAGCAGCCGTTGCGGCGGAACGAGTGTAATGCGCGTATCGGGCGTGGGCCGGTCAATCGAATACATGTGGACTTCTTTGGGACGGATGTGTCCGACCTTCTCTGAATAGGCGTGAATTTCAGCACAGGTTGTATTCGCCGGCTCACCGTCGACCATGACAGTCTGCAGATTGATCTTGGGAATTGAGGCGAGAAGCTCAACGAGTTTGCCGAACTGAATTCCGCCGGCGGGACGGTTCATTCGGTGGAATGTCTCTTCGCTGCCCGCATCGAGTTTGAATACCGGCAAGTCCAGTTTGCTGATACAGTCGCGCACCGGCGGATTCACAAGTCCGGTGGCGTTGGATAGCAGCGCGATACTGACGAATGGCCGGTACTGGTCGCGCAACCGGACGACCTCGGCGACCAACTCGGCGAACCCCGGGTACAACGTCGGTTCCCCGTTGCCGGAGAACGTAATCAGGTCGAATTCGACATGCGATTGGAACGCCTGCTCAATGGCCGCCACGGCCTCGGCAATGGCCGGCATGTCGTTCGCATGATCGGTCACGTCCATTGTGCAGGTTTTGGTCCAACCATAATGGCAGTAGATGCAGTTGAACGAGCACAGTTTGAACCGTCCGGGCATCAGGTTGATTCCCAGCGACCGGCCGTATCGGCGCGAATGAACCGGCCCGTACAGAATTCCTCGTTGCAGGGGCAGAAGCATCTTACCCTCACTCTTTGGACTTGTCTTCGCCGCAGTATAGTCAAATCCCCCGAAACCTGCAATCTGACAAATCGACGTCTCGTCGCTTCGACTGCGAGCACGCCTCGGTGCCGGCGATCGCAAGGGGCCGAAAGGCAAGGGGCAGAAAGCCCCTCGTCCGCATTTCTGCGGAACCGACGGTCGGGCGATGGGCTTTCAGCCCAATGGCGTCAGCCCCGGCTCCTTGCACCGATGCGATCTCGTGCTCTGCAATCGGAGCCCGCGAAAAGGACAATCTTCGCTGTCCGCCAAAGCGGACGGCGAAGATTGTCGTTGTGCTGGAGTGTAAACCAGGACTGAGAGGTTAGCTTCTTGATGTCGCGGGGACCGAGCGCCGTTTCCAGATCGCGTATCCGCCGACCAATAATAGCAGTGCCACCAGCGCCGCTTTTGCGCCCGTGCCGGTGGCGTCCACGGCGTTGAGCACCACAATCTTGCCCTTCATCCCGCTGAGTTCATGTGGTATGCAGTAGTACGGATAGGTGCCGGGGCCGGTGAACCGATGCTGAACCGATGTCCCGGGCCCAAACGGGCCGAGGTCCCAATGCTTGCCGGTGTTCGGGTCGGCCGACCCCGTCCCGCTGGTCGACGTATGGCCCATAACATTCCCCGCTGGGTTGACCCACTGAACGATGTCGCCGACGTGGATGACCAGTGTGTCCGGTTTGAACCGAAGCGTCGTTTCGTCCACTGTCACGGTTCTCAGCGTCGCTTGCGCATTGGCTCCGATTGCCAGAACGATCAGCGTGGCGCACGCGATTCTCGCACTCCTCATCTTGACCTCCCGCCTTGTTGGTAAGGATTCGTCGATTGTATCTAACAGCGCTTGAGCAGTCGGTGTTTTCGTAACGGGCGGGAAGTACTGCCGGCGCTACCGGCTGTTTCCGGCACGCCTTGCCAGCGGCGCTTCACTCCCATTGACACTTCAGATCATCCGATGAACCACGGAGAGACGCACACAGCGCCCGGGCCGTGTTTCGCCAATCCGTTGCAGAAACAAGATGAAATTGGTATTGGTTCCCGGCCGCCGCACTTTTTTTGAGGGGGCGGTGGGTTTCACTAGAGTCTTATGGGGAGGCGGAGTGACAGCGCCAGATAGAGGTAGGCCGCATCCCGTGACCGGTCGGCATGCCGCTCGGAGGAGTAAGTGATTGTCGCCGATGCCGTTGATCCAGCCGGTCCGGCGACATCGGCCTGCAGCAATAGGTCCCAAAACGAGTAGTCGTCGTAAACCGAAGATCCATCGGCATAATTCCGATGACCGAGCCTGGGAGTCAGTTCGGACCAGACGGTCAGTCCCGAATTCCAGACAATCCGGGGGCCTGCCGCCCATTGGATGTAATTGTTGGAGGAGAGGGAGTCATCCACGGCCCGTTCGAGCCGGACCTCGATTGCGGCGCCGGTTTCCCATTGATCGCTGACGGCCAAGCGAACACTTCCTTCGGATTGAACGTCATGCAGACTGAAGTTGATTTCATCCGGAAGCCGGTAGTCCCAATACTGCCATGTGGACTGGAGGCTGGTCCGCCAGCGCTTCGACCAGTCGTAATCCACTCCGGCTCCCGCCGACCAGCGATGGTAGTCATTCTCGTTGCCGGTAGCTTGATAGTCACGATTGGCGAATGAGAACTCGCCTTCCAGCCGCCATCGTCCCATCTGCCAGCCGGAAGCGTCCAGACGCAGGAAACCCTCCGTGTACCCCAGCGCCGCCGAATCGGGAACGGCGCGATGCGAGAGGCCAATGCGCGCGTCGAAGCTCTGCATCAGATCGCCAAAATAGCTGGCGCCAATCTGGCCGCGGAGGCGGTTGTATCCGTACGTGTAGGATGTGTTGCGAAGATAATCCGTCATTTCCCAATCCCCGGCACCGACCAAGGACCAGGCGTCGTTCCACCGCCACTGCGGCGTCATGCTGAGTCGCACGTATGTGTACGACGCGGCGGCCGTATCGTCCCTGGTCGGGCCTTTCCACTCCAGTCGGCCGTCGAAATCGGTCTTCCACTTTCCGCGCGTCCAGCGGCCATGGCCGTTGGCGATGTCGCGCCACGCTTTGTTGGTGGCATAAACAGTATTCTCGATCCGCCAGTTCTTGGCGGACCCCGTAAGACCGAGCGAGGCGTAGGATTCCTGCAGGTCCGACTGCGTCTTCTTGATCTGCTCGAGGGAATCGGAACTGACGGACGTTGAGTCATCGAGGAAGAACGTCTCGGTGAACCGATCATGGCCAATCCCCGGCGTGATTTCCAGTCGCAGCGGTTGTGCGCTGCTCTCAGCCCACGCCAGCAGGCACCCCAGCATCAGGATTCGTCCAATAGGTCGTATCAGTCCAGTAGGTCCTATCAGTTTCCTGCAGTTCACTCCGTAATACTCAGCAATCTGCCTCGAAAATCACACAAAAAAACCCCGGACGGCACTGCCGTCCGGGGGCACCGCACTTCATCTATGTTTCACAGCCCCAATTCATCTGCAATTTTATCCAGTAGGGACACCGCCTTGCGGGTCTGAACGAGGGCCTCCTTGATCCGCCCGTTGCCCAACGCTGCCTGTGCATCCTGCAAATCCTGGCCGGCCCGGTCGTGCCAATCCTTCAATCGTTTCTCGCCGGAATCCTGAACGGGACCGGACAGCAGATCGAGCCGCTCTTTGGCGGAGGAGATCAACAGTTCGACCTGATCCCCGCGAACCTCGCGTTGAATCTGCCGCATGGTGCGCTCGAGGAAATCCCGTCCCATCCGCAACATCTGGTCGGCACGCCGCTCGTCACCGGCGTCATGCGCGGCGCGCGCATCATCCAAGGCGCGCTGTGCCCGCTGGAACATCTCCCGCGCCGCGTCGTTGTTGCTCTCCTCGACCTTCTCGCCGACCCGCAGGGCGGCCTCATGCAGACGGTCGAAGCGGGGCTCGAACGCCAGACCCGGCTGGTCGCCCATCCCAGGGCCGTGGCCTGGTCCGGGGCCGTGCCCTCCGCCTCCGATATTGAGAGCGATCTCACGTGCCTGCAGTGTCATGTTCAACGCCGGACGCAGATGCTGCTGACGGAACAGGTCCCACGCGCGCCGTTGCATGTCAGCGGCCGACTCCAAACGGCGCATCCGTCCCTGCCCGGCGTTCGCGCCCAGCTTGTCCGTCACATCCTGCAATGCGTGGTCGGTGTGCTCCAGTTGCCGCTCCACTTCGTTGGCATTGTCCTCGCCCTGGCGGAACGACCCGATCAGGTCCATCAGGCTCTTGCGTGCTGTCTCCGTCAGTTTCTCCGCCATATTCCAGCGCCCGGCGTTGAACGCATCCCAGGCCTGGCGCTGGATTCGCTCGCCAACGCCGAGCATCTCGTGGGCCTTTGGCCCACCCATTTGCGCAACCACGTCGCGGGCCCGTTCGAGCAATCGATCAGTCTGTTCCAGTTTCGCGCGCACTTCGTCTCGTGGCGACTGCCCGAACGCCGAACCGGCGATTCCAAGCCAGCAGATGACGAGCGCCAGAAGCACCAGTAAGAGCGGTTTGCGCAGTGTGGTCAGTTGAGTGTTCATCGTGATTAGCCTCGATTCTTTCACTCCACTGACCCAATGATTATCAAATCCTGTGCCCGCACAAGTGTCGTTCGCGCGGCCATGTACGTTCTTGCCTCGCAATGGTTTATGGGCCTGGCTCACGTCAGGTCCTTCGACGAGCGCGAGCTGCATGATTTCAAGCGCACCGATTGGTACAACTTGTCCTCCCGATGTGCGGTACGGTACGGGGATTTCGCGCGATTAACCTTGGGGATTCGGCTAGTCCAGAGCTTAAGCGTGGGCGACTAAAGTGGAACTTGCCTGGCGCCGTGGCCGGTCCAGCTCATGGCGCAACGCCAGCCCAATGGTCTCAGCAGTATACGGTTTCATGACGAGTGCACCTGCGCCAAGCCGCTGCATTTCAGTCACGCGGTCGGTGGAAGAGTATCCAGTCATGATGATCGTTTTCTGATCAGGGCGCAATGCCAGGATGGCACTGTAAGTGTCGAGTCCATCGAATCCAGGCTCCAGGATCATGTCAATCACCACGATGTCCGCAGGCGTCTTGCTGAGATAATCGACCGCCTCATGGCCGCTTGCGACAGTCGTGACAGTATACCCGAGCGTGGAGAGCAGATCGGACGCGAGTTCGCGCTGTTCGGGCGAGTCGTCGACGACCAGCACCGTCCCCTGCCCCCTGATGTCGTTCGTTGAGCTGAATTCATCACGGTGATCCGCCATGGTCACCGGGAAATACAGCACGAATTCGGCGCCTTCACCGACCGCCGAGATCACGTCACTGTACCCGCCGTGATCCTTGACAACGCCGTAGACTACCGACAACCCGAGGCCGCTGCCGCTGGCCCCCATCTTCTTCGTCGAATAGTAAGGTTCGAATATCTTGGCTTTGTCCTTGGCGTCGATGCCGATTCCCGTATCGCGAATCGACAGCGAGACATGCGGCCCGGGACGGGGGATCCGAAATCCATCGGCCAGTTTCTCGAGATTCAGATTCCGCGTGCGAATCGTAAGCTCCCCGCCGCGCGGCATGGCGTCGAAAGCGTTGGCGACCAGATTGGCCACCACTTTCGTCAGGTGAATCGCCGAGCCCAGAATCGGATAGAGCGGGTCGACCAGATCCATTTCAACGCGCACATGAGGGTGCCGTTCGCACATTTTATCGTAGACCGGTGACTCGAGATAGGTGCTGATCACTTCATTGAGGATCAACGGGTTCATCTCGTACCGGCCACGGCGCGCCAGCGTGAGCAGATCCTGCACGACATCCGCCGCCTGCTGTGCGGCGACACCGATTTTGGTGACATGCTTGTGGACCGGGCTGTCCCCCGGGAGCTTCATCAGGATCAACTCAGGATATGCCACCAACGGTCCCAGCATGTTGTTCAAGTCGTGGGCGACGCCTCCCGCCAGAAGCCCGAGCGATTCCATCTTCTCCATTCGTTGCAGTTTTTCCTGGAATATCTTGTTCTCGGCTTCCGCGCGCTGCCGCTCTGAGATATCGCGGAATATGCCGAGCACGACCGTTCGGCCCTGGACCTCGATCAGACTGGCGCTGACCTCAACTGGTGTTTTGTGCCCGCTGCGGTCCAGGACATGGACCTCATGATTCATCGACACGCCGCCCTCCAGTTCGGCG
>JACRMA010000076.1:4427-6309 GCA_016235085.1 Candidatus Zixiibacteriota bacterium | reverse complement strand
GGGGCACCAGGCGCGTCGAAAAAGGCCGGACAGGAGTGTCCGGCCTACCAATTGATCGCGATATCGGTAGGCCGGACACTCTTGTCCGGCCTCTCGAATTCACGACCGTGATGGTTTTTCAACACGTCCAAAAGCGGGAGGCCATTTGATCTTCGGGACACTGTGTTCCCGCTTTCGCGGGCGTGACGTTTGTTGGACTAACTAGGACTCGATTTCGATGGTTATCTGGCCCACACAGAAGGGCGTATGCAATACGCCCCTACGGGCCGGATTGGAGGATGACCACATCCGGCCCTGGACAACCTCATTCGTGTCACCTATCCCACTTGCCTCGTCCCTCGTCCTTGGTCTTCCCCACTACCAACTTCGCTGGATTCTGGGACGCAAGGCCGGGGGGTGTTCCTCCGATAATCAATAGGTGGTGGCACTTCGGAGGACCTATTGATGGCGCATCGTATTCTGGTCGTGGATGATGAAGCCTCGATGTGCGAGTTCATGAAGATCATGCTCGCCAAGGAGGGGTATGAAGTGGACACGGAGCAGGACGGGCGCCGTGCCGCGCGCATCTCTGGAGCTTCTGGACAAGATCAAAGAGAAAAGTCCGGACACGCCATTTCTGGTGATGACGGCATTCGCCTCGGTCGACACCGCCATCGAGGCGCTGAAAAAAGGCGCCAGCGATTACATCACCAAGCCGTTCAAGATCGATGAAATCAAGCTGGCGATCCAAAACACGCTGGAGCAGTCGGAACTCAAAAGTGAGAACCGGGCGCTCAAAGCGCGGCTCTCCGAGACATACTCGTTCGATCACATTCTCAGTGCCGATCCGCGCATGGCCGACATTAAACGCATGGCCACCCAGGTGGCGGCGACCGACGCGACAATTATGATCCGCGGTGAGAGCGGCACCGGCAAGGACCTGCTGGCGTCGGCCATCCACCAGAATTCCCCCCGCAGCGGCAAACCGTACATCACGGTCAATTGCGGCGCGCTGCCGGAGACACTGTTGGAAAGCGAATTGTTTGGCCATGTGAAAGGGTCGTTCACCGGAGCGATTCGGGATCATGACGGGCTGTTCCGGGCGGCCGACGGCGGCACGCTCTTTCTGGATGAGATTGCGGAGACCACGCCGGCGATTCAGGTCAAGTTGCTGCGCGTGCTGGAAGACAAGAATGTGACGCCGATTGGCGCAACCACGGGGCGTCCGGCCGATGTGCGGTTAATCGCGGCGACCAACGCCGATCTGGAAGCGGCGGTGCAGTCGGGCCGGTTCCGGGCGGATTTGTATTATCGGCTGAACGTGATCCAGATCGTGGTGCCGCCGTTGCGCGAACGGCCGGAAGACATCGAGCTTCTGAGCACTCACTTCATCGAGCGCAGTTGTGAGCGCGCGGGATGCGCCACCAAGAAGTTAAGTCAGGCGGCTCTCGATTTGCTTAAGCGGTATCGGTGGCCGGGAAATGTACGGGAGTTGCAGAACGTGATCGAGCGCGCGGTGGTCCTGTCCAAGAAGCCCGCTCTCGATCTGGCCGACTTCCCCGACAAGCTGTCATTGGAACAAGCGGTGACACCGGCCTCGAATGAACTTCCTTCCACACCGACTCTGGAATCGATCGAGAAGGCGTATATCTACTGGGTGCTCAATCAGACCGAGTGGCAGAAATCCAAGGCGGCGCAGATTCTGGGCATCGACAATTCCACGTTGTACCGCAAAATCAGCAAGTACAAGTTCGACCAGCGCGGCGCTGTTCCGTCGCCGGAGAAGCCGGCGGATGGACCGGCAACATAGCCTCTCTCTCGGAATAACGCATTGTGTACTGGCTGGGCAAGGCTCCTGCTCTGGTGTCCCACCCGGAGGGTGGTTTTTTTTCGTGAAGCCTGC
>JACRMA010000076.1:0-4402 GCA_016235085.1 Candidatus Zixiibacteriota bacterium | reverse complement strand
TCGTTGCTCAAAGAACGCGGCTGGTCAGAGCGATTCCTTTGATCGACTTCGGCGAGAATTCGTTACTGAGCTGGCCGTACGGCACGGCCCACCCTTCGGGCGTGTTGAAAAAGGCCGGACAGGAGTGTCCGGCCTACCAATTGATAGCGATATCGGTAGGCCGGACACTCTTGTCCGGCCTCTTGATTTCACGACGGTGATGGTTTTTCAACCCACCCTTCGGGTGGGGCACCGCGCTGACCCCGGGGAATCCGGCGGCTGGATCCTCCACGTAGGCTATCTCCCCCTCAATAGCACTGAGGAATAACGGGGAGGGCGATCCGCCGCGGCGGACTGCCGAGCCATCTTTCAGCGCGCGGCAAGTTCGCGGTTTCTCGGCTGGATTATTCCGTGCGGATGCGAGGCTCGGCGGGAGCCTCGCCCTCCCTCGTGCCGTCTCCCCTCGTGTTTCCCCATCCGTGTCGCGATCTGTGGCTTGACGCGTGAACGGGAGGCCGGTATTTTGGTATCAGTGAGTTGCGTCCCATGAATGACGAGGCTGATCATCGCGGTAACGGACTTTCAACTCCTGTCTTAGTCCTCAATCAAAACTACGAACCGTTGTCGGTTTGCACGGTGCGCCGGGCGGTGGTGCTGTTGTTTCTGGGCAAAGCGGAGATGGTTGGGCCTCTCGACGGCAAGGTGGTTCACGCCGCGCTCAACTCGTGGACGATTCCGTCGATTGTCCGTCTCGGCCTGTATGTCCATCAGCCGCCGAAGCGTGTGCTCCTGTCGCGCAAGAATATCATCAAACGCGATGGGCACCGTTGCCAGTACTGCGGCCAGTCGCGCACGGCGATGACGGTCGACCATGTCATCCCCAGAAATCGCGGCGGTGAAGAAATGTGGGAGAACCTTGTTTGCGCCTGTGTGCGGTGCAACAACCGCAAGGGCGATCACACGCCCGAGGAAGTTGGCATGACCTTGCGGCGCATTCCTCGCCGGCCGAACCACATCACGTTCATTCAGCGATTCATCGGGCTGGGCGACCAGCGGTGGAAGCGGTATTTGTTCCTGGAATAATCAAAATCGTCGCGCCGACGGTCCGGGACGGCCACACAGGGCCGTCCCTTCAATGCCAGATTCCGTAGGGGCGCCCCTGTGTGGGCGCCCGTGTGCCCGCGCGATTGGGATTATTGAATCTCGAAGGATTTGAGTTCGAGTGAAGTGACCACGTCCAAAGTATCCCCATTTCCATAAGGATACTGATAATCTGTGTCGACGAGATTCTTGAGCGACGTTGTGCGGCGGACTAGCCCCTCAGCCGCGAAGTACTCGAAAATCTCCACATCTTCCATCGGCGGATCGTACGTCAGCCGAATCACATGGCAGTCGAGCCAGCCAGTCGCCACTTTGATGGTTTCGTGGCCGATGATTGTGCGAATCCCATCCCAGGGATACAGACTGCCTCTCCGCCAGGAGGTCCATTGCTGTCCAAGTGACTGCGGATACGGGAGGATTAAAGACAGCGTGTCGGCAAACTCTGATTGGTCGGTTGCGATGATTCCCGATGTGCCGGTGAGGGCAGCGACGAGTGATGGCACATCAGTGAACTGATGTCCGCCCAGCGTGATGCAGCGACCACCCTGGATAGTCTTCGGCAGCGAATGGCGCGATTGACCAAGGCGGTCTGGGGATTGAAGGGTCCGGAGGCGGTACATGCCGTCAGGCAAATCGGCGTAGAGCGCCGCATCCGTGGGATTGCGCGCGCCTGAATCCGTGCTGGTTTCAGTGTAACCGTAGGAATAAATCCCCGGCAAAATCGTGTCGACGCGATCGATGAACGCAGTGACAGCGTATTTCAAAGTGTCGTTCGGCTTCTTGCCGCGGTAGTCCTTGATGAATTGACCCTCATAAATCCACGTGTTGCCCACGGCCATCGGGTACGTGAATGACTTCACCTTAGGATCAACGGATTTGTCACAGGCGGAGAGACCGGCCGCCAAAATCGCAGCGAGTGTGATGCCGAGCAGTGTCCTCATTCCCACCTCCTTGCCTGTAATACTCATGAGCGCCGGGGGTATTCCCGGGGATCTCTTTCAAAATACCACTAATGCGGTGACATTTCAAGGTTGAGTGGACTCAGTGGACGAAGTGGACTGAGTGGACCAAGTGGACGGGTTGGACCGATGTGGACAGGGATTGGACCGTCGGGTACAGGACGGAGTTGGCGGTTGTTGCAAGACGCGTGTGCCCGGGCCGACGTCCTCCAATGATGACCGGCAAGAGTTCATCTTTTTGTTGCCGCCCGGTTTCGGTGGCACAGACTTTGCCTTATCTTGGAGAAGTGTTTCTGCATCGGCGCGTGACGGCTCGGTGCATTACTGGATGACCAAATTGCTGTTACCATGTACCTCGAACACCAGGAAATCATTGGAGGATCGGATGTCGGGATTGCCTGAGTCTGCCGGTATGCGGATTAGACTGTTGCGCGTTTGTCTGGTGGCGGGAGTTGGAACCGGGTTCGCGCCGTCGGCTGCCACTGTTGCGGAGGCGTTGCCTCCGCCGGTCCATCTGACGATTGTCAGCCACAATGAAGAACCGGCGCCGGGCAGGCCGGACTACACGGCCGACGTCAACTACTACCTCGCCAATCGCCGGCTGGTCGTGCAACTGGCGGAGACGATCACCAGCCGGGGCGCGGCGTATAATTTTCAATCCGACTGGAATTACCTCAAGGCGGTCGCGAAGTTCGACACGGGGACGGTCACGGCCAATACGAATGGCAAGAACCTCGTGCGCTGGATGAAGGAAGACCTGGGCGTCGAGGTCGATCCGCACGCGCATGAGACAGTTTACAACTACGCTGACGTCGCTTATCTGATCGAGCAGCTTGGGGTCACACCTTCGAAGAACGTCGGCGGATTTCTGTACGATCCGCCGGATAATCCGCAGGGCTGGGAGCAGCACGAGGCCGGCATCTACGGCGTGATTTATCCGTCGTACTTCTGGCGCGCGGATAATCTCTGGGGCGGCGGCACTTACATGCACCAGGGGAACGATGACATGTCGTCGGGCATGTGGCGGCCGAAAGACCGATACAATTTCACCGTCGATGACCCGGCCAAACGGCTCGATGTTATCGGCCATGGCTGCGCCGGCTTGCCGACCCTGGTGGACGATATTCAATCCGGCAGAGCCTCCGCCACGGGCTTCTATACGGCGAATCTGATGATGATCCAGGATTGGATGGATTCGACGAGCATTGTAGCACTGGGAGCGACCATCGACTCTCTGGCGCCGTCGGTGGCATCGGGGAAGATTGTCTGGTAGACGCTGACGCAGACGGCCACCGCATGGAAGTCAGAGCACGGCGCCGTCGCATCGCGGTATACGTGTGATACCACGACCACGCCGCCGGTGGGATACCAGATTGAAACGATTGAGACCTGGGTGACGGCGCCAAATGGCAATCAGGTGTACACGCGCATCGTGCGTCCGGTGCTCGGCCTCTACCCTGGCCGACGATTCCCGGCGGTGGTTGCGGTTCCTGGCGGCACGGGAGCGGGCGCCCCGATGGCGGATAACCTCAGTTACCGTAACCTGGCGGCGAATGGATTTGTGGTCGTGGCGTTCAACGCCGAAGGACGCGGCTCCGGCGCACCGGGGAATTTGATCAGCCAGGGCGTGGAGAATTGCGGCGGATTCCTCCATCAGGACGATCTCAAGGCGGTCATCGAATTCGTCGCGGCGCAGCCCGATGTTGATGCCACCAACATTGGCGTGGAGACGAACTCGCTGGGGATTGCGATGGGAGCGGGAGCGCTCGGACGGTACCCGGACCTGCCGGTCAAGTACTTGATCGACGGTGAGGGGCCGCATGACAACCGCGTGGTTACGTTCTATGATGCGGGACACGAGGTCGCCGTATGCGGACACTGGAGCACGGAAACTGATCCCTCGCCGGAGAACGTGGCATTCTGGACGGAGCGCGAGGCGGTGCGGTATATCGGCAATTTCCGCGGGCATTACCTGCGGATGCAGGCCGAACTCGACCACGCCCAGAACCCGTACTACTTCCGCCACGCCATCGAGATGATCAACGCGGCCACGGACTCGGTGCACGGCGGCACGGGAAATAACTGCTGGACGCGGATGAACGGCAGTGATCTCGGCAATCCGATCAACACGGTGTGCGCATATGGCGATATCGCACATTATCCCCAGTGGGAAACGGGGAAGCTCTCCACCAACCATCCGGATTTGAAATTCACGTACATCAGAGAGATGTCGTCGATGGCGGGAGGCAACTGTGTCTTCGATGTCTTTGACGTGGTGGGATTGATTGACTTTGTGTTCTCCGGGGCGGCGGTGCCGCCGGTCGACCCTCAATGCATTTACATCTCGAACGGCGACATGGACT
>JACRMA010000067.1 GCA_016235085.1 Candidatus Zixiibacteriota bacterium | reverse complement strand
CTTTGACCGTCCGGCTGACCAGCGTATCGGTGCCGATGATTCCCCCGAACCAGAATCCGCCGATATAGATGTACTTGTTGCGGGTGCCCTTGGGAAATTCACCGGACGGATTATACGTCAAGCTGAGGCGAATCAGATCCTTGACGTTGATGGGACTGCCATTGTCGGTGCCCCACTGCGCCCAGTTGCCGATGCAAAAGTAGATGTTGCCCGCGGAATGGAGCCTCGTGTCGAATCGGCGGATGGCGCGGGCGGCCGATTTCGCCAGCGCGTCTTGCCCCTGCGGCGCGGGAGGAGACGCGGTTTCGAGCGCTCTCCCGAAGACCGCACTGGCGGCGACCAGGGCGAGAATCAGACCGGCCGTTATGGAAGCAGCCGTTGGACGATTTTGCCGTTTAGACCTGACTTTCATAGCACTCTCCCTGGCGCGATCAGAAGTTGACGCCCAACCCGAGCCGAATTTGGCGGCCGGCCTCCCAGTTCCGCGGGCTGGACTGTCCGACATCCATGTACGGAATGCCATGGAAGTTCAGGCCCGTGGTTGGAACTCCAGTATCGGCGTAAACCGAGGCAATGTTGCGCGTATCGAAGACATTGTTAACCCAGATTTCGAACGTGAAGTTCAGCGACGACGCCCGGAAGTCTTTGTTGAACCGGAGGTCGACGTTGCTCGTGGCCGGGAGGCGCATCGAGTTGGTCAAAGGATCGTTTCCAGGGACGACGCGGACGCCGGGATGCAACTTGCCCGGCGTGTATGGATATCCCGAGCCGAATTGCCAAAAGATGTTGAGGCCAAAGTTGTCCGGCAGCGTCATCCCGAACAGCTTGGGATGATCCTTCGGGGGAACGCGCAGGTCGACGACCATCGTGATGGCATGGCGCTGATCCCAGTCGAGCGGGAATTCCTGGATTGTCACCTTCTTGGCATAGAAGTTATCAAAGAAGTCCAGCGAGTTGGCAGACGCCTTGCCGTACGCATACGCAAAGTTGTAGGTCAGAGTACCAGAGACGTAATTTCCGTACTTCTTTTCCAACTCGACTTCCAGACCGCGGGCGCGGGCGTAGTCGCGGTTTTCGTAGAAGTTGCGGATGGTCTGCACCGACCCGGTGGCCTGGTTCGACGCATTCACGCGGCCGAAGTCGTCCTTGTAGAAGCCCTGGACCGAGAGCACGTAAGTCGGCGACAGCATGTACTGAATACCGAACTCATACTGAATCGTCTTGGCGTAGTCGAGGTTGACGTTGCCGATGACGCCGGTGGAGCTGGACGATTGCGTGGCGCGGCGGTACATGTAGGTCATCTCCGGCAACTGGTAGAAGTGGCCGTAGTTGAAGAACACTTTGGCCTTGTCGGAGATCGGGTAGGAGAACGCAATGCGCGGCGCGAACTTGTCGCGATATTGTTCGCTCACGATGCGGTTGCCGAATTCATCCGTGGCGCCGCCGCTGGTGATGTCCGCGTTGCTCGACTGAATGAAGTAGTCGTACCGGAATCCCAGATTGGCGATCATCTGGCCGTATTCCATCTTATCGCGAATGTAGAAAGCACCGGACTTGGGCGTCTGGGTGTAGAAATCGCGGACGTTGCCACGCCCCTGATAGGGGCCGTCGTCGGCAAAGTTCAGGTTGTCATACGGCAGGTAGGCCTGGGTGATTTCCGATTGTCTCAGACGATACGAAGCGAATTTGAACCCTAGCTTAACCTCGTGCTCGCGGCGCACCTGACTGGTCAGATCGATATCCAGAGCATTGGTGACCACGTCGCGCTTACTCCAGAGAATGTCCGTGTCCCACCCGTTATCAAAGAAGCCGTCTTCCGCGTCCCACTGCCCGTTGCCGTTGCGATCATAGAAGGGCTCACCCAGCTTGTAATAGGTGGGATTGGTCGACCATTTCCCCGAAACGTCTCCGCCCTTATCAAAGACGCCATTGCCGTTGAACTCGCGGAACGGGACACCCGGGACCCAGGAATCATTCGGGCCGTCGTATTTGGAATTGTACGACAGGTCGGTGAAGGGCTCGCCAAAGGGGTAGCCCGGGAGACGGCCATCGCGCACGCCGTTGCGGTTGATGTCGGAAAACGGTTCGCCCAGCGAGATGTCCCCGTCGAGATAGGACTCGGCCTTGTCATTGTTGGTTGCGCCGTAACTCATGTCGCGTTCGGGATCGTAACGGCCATTGCCATTCCCATCGAGCGTGATCAGGTCGGCATCGCCAATGAGGACTGGCGATTGCGACGCGAACTGCAGGGTCGAGTCGCCGGCAAACACCGTGAGACCATCATACGTTCCATTCCCGTTGCGATCGACGAAGGGTTCCCCCGAGTCGTCATCAAACCGGCCGTTGCCGTTGAAGTCGTAAATCAACTCATCGCCGTTAATCCTGTTGTCCCGGTTTCTATCGTTGGCGATGTCGCCCATATTGAAGAAGTTGTCCGGGTACAAGTCCACCCACTCTTCGGGGGCATCATACCGGCCGTTCTTGTTCATGTCCTGATAGTGGTCGGCGATTTTGGTGATATCCACGCCGACACCCGGGGTCGGGAACAGGAACTGGTCGGGATTCATCGTGCCGCCCGGTGTCGTGGGATCTCCGGGCTTTTGCTGGTAGCGGCGATGGAATTTTGAAACGAGAATTTGATAGAACGTGGTCGGACTGAGATTGTGGGTCCAAGTCAGACTGAAACGATCGTTAATATCCTCGACCCACGGCAGGCTGCCGGTGTTGTAACGGTACTGCCAGGCGCTGTAATCGCCCCAGCCCCAGGGAATCGAGCGTTCGTAGCCGCGGCTCGCGATGGCATTCAACCGGATGTCGGGGCTGACGCGGCAGGTGAGCTTGAGCAGCATGTTGCCGTTGTTCGACTGGCGGTCTGTGACTTTGATGCCGAGGAACTTCGTCTGCCGGGTTTTCATCGGCAGAAGGTTGGTGGCATACTTGTCGAGGGAGGCGTAGGTGTTGGTACGATCAAAGTCAAGGTTGAGAAAGTAGCTGACTTTGTCGGCAAAGCTTTCCAGCCCGATCAAAGGCAGGAGTTTCCGGGTGATGAGAGGCTCGGGGCCGCCGATGTTGAATTCGAGGCGGTTGAACTTGAAGGAATACCTGTCCAGATTGTGTGTGCCGAAGCCATCGGTGAAATACTCGATGTGGCCGCGGGTGACGTTGCGATCACCTTCCTTGGTGGCAACGTTGATGATACCCGAGGTTGCTTCGCCGTATTCGGCCGACCAGCCGCCCTTAATGATTGAAATGTTTTCGATTTCCGTGCCGGAGAGGTTGAGGGATTCGGTCGCGCCGCGTCCGCCCAACGGATCCTTCATCGACACACCGTCCACGGTGTAGAGCACTTCCTCGGACCGGCCGCCACGGATGTGGAAGCGGTCATTACGGACGGTGACACCGACCTGGGACTTGAGAATGTCGGCAACGTTGGTCACCGGCATGCTCTTGATCTTCTCGGCGGTGACGTCGCGTTTGGTGGTCGCCTCGTCCATCTGGATCATCTGCCGTTCGCGGGTGACGATGATCGGCTGGAGTTCAATGAGGCTCGGCACAAAATCGACCTTGAGGGTTGTGGTCTGGTCGGGCCGGACGAGCACGGCCTGAGTAATGACCGCAGTGTAACCGACCATGCGCACTTCGACGGTGTGGTCACCGGCGGGGACCGGGGCGATCTGGAATTTGCCGTCCACGTCGGTGAGAACACCCATCTTGAGGTCGGAGATTTGTACCGCCGCCCCGATGAGTGCTTCTTTGGTTTTCTTGTCGATAACCTGGCCCGCGATCTTGCCGGTCACGCCAGCGAGAGCCGGAGCGGCCATGAGCAGACTGAGCGACGCGGCCAGCCAGATCCTTCTGCAGAAACCTCTTGCGCTTGGTGACATTGCCAAAGCCTCCATTATGCCTGGCCCGGTGAAGTTCCGGCGGATTCCAAGAACTGAGCGATCATGCCAGTGGAAAGAACAACCAATCGCATTAAAATCATGCTCTCCCTCTGCGGGCGAATCCAAAACGCCCACATTAAGTCAATGATCCACAGACCGATGCCGCCAAGTCAAGCAAAAAGCCCCCATAAGTGTCTTAACACGTCGCTGCACCTTCCGCCTTCCAAGGGCGCTGGAATTGACGGTCGCGGCCGCCGCATCCAATCGCTACTACTCGCCAGTTTGAAATCTATTCCCGGTTGTGATGCGAAATTTATCGCCGATGATGCCATTGTTCCGCCTCCCAATGGGCGGTTCGGGAGACTACGGCAGGCGATTTGGGCCAATCGAGGGTGTTTGGACGCCATTCGATACCAAGATTTTGTGACAGCCCGGCCTTCAGCATCTCGGCGGCAACCAGCCATTGATCTTTCGCAGAAGGCACGGACTTGCTCCACGCCCACCAATGTTGGCCGACTGCGGACGGATCGGCATCCTCGGGCCAAAAGCGATCGTCGGCGGCGGGCGGCGACATATATATGGTTCCGTGCTGCAGCGATGCGTTCGCCAGGTTGCACTGGGCGGCGGCCACCGACTTGAATCCATCCACGGTTATTTCGAATCGCGTCAGCGACGCACCGCATAGACCGTGGGCCGAAGCTGCATCATCGGCGCCACGAGTCTTGCGATACGGATTGAGCCGGGCTTCAAAGCCAGCCAGTGATAAACCTGCCATCAGGCCGGCAGCAATTCGCGCGAAGATCTCAAGTTTCGGCTCGGCCGGTTTGCGTCCCATCATGTCGTGTGAGAGAGCCACGGCGTAATTGAGCTCGTGACGGTGCAGCAGAGCGCCGCCACCCGTGGGCCGGCGCACCCAATCCCATCCCCGTTGCCGGCACCGTTCGGGATCGACGACCGACCGCCAGGACTGGTGGCGACCGATGGTAACCGCTGGTGGCGACATGCGATAGAACCGGAGGTAAGCTGATCGGGGAATAAGATTGCACAGGTCGGCGAGTTCGGCGTCGATGGCCATTTGGGTGGCGGCATCGGCGACGATGGGTGGAATGTAGTCCCAGGTCTTCGGCGCCGCTGATATGACCGGTTGCATCGCGGCCCAAGATAGGAAATGGCCACGACGAATAGCAAATCGCGCACCGAGATCGGCGCGCGTATGGGACATTCGATGTGTGGCGGTGCTAGCTGTTGTCGAGGTTGTACTGACGGATTTTCAGGCGGAGCGTCGACTCGGGAATGCCGAGCTTGTCGGCGGCGTGTTTCTTAATACCGGCAGTCTCGGCCAGCGCGCGAAGAATATAGCGTTGTTCGATTTGGGCGATTTGATCGTAGAGACGGAAGTGATCGGGCAAAGATTCGCCCGGAGAGACTTCGGCCACCGCTTCGAGGTCGAAGAATTTGCGCGAGAGCCGTTCCGGGGTGAGAACATCCTCGCCGGGAGAGAGAAGCAGCATCTTGCGCAGTTCGTTCTCCAGCTCGCGAATATTGCCCGGCCAGCGGTAGGCGGTCATAACGCGGATGGTCTCAGGCGCGAGCTGGGCATGATGGCCGCTTTCCTCACCGATGCGGGCGAGAAAATGCGCGGCGAGAAGCGGGACATCCTCGGCGCGTTCGCGCAGCGGCGGAAGATTGAACGTCAGTGCGGAGAGACGGTAGAACAAATCACGGCGGAAGTTGCCGCGCTCAATCTCCTCGGTCAGATCACGATTGGTCGCAGAGAGAACGCGGACGTTAACACGGCGCGGCTTGGTATCGCCCAGCCGCATCAATTCCTTGCTTTCGAGCAGGCGGAGCAATTTGGCTTGAATCGATAACGGCATTTCCCCGATTTCATCCAGGAAGAATGTGCCGCCATCGGCTTCTTCGAATAATCCGGGTTTATCGCGATCGGCTCCGGTGTACGCGCCGCGTTTGGCGCCGAACAACTCGCTCTCGAGAAGCGATTCCGGAAGGGCGGCGCAGTTGACCGAAACGAACCGTCCTTCGCGCCTCACGCTGGAGTAGTGCACGGCTTTCGCGAGCAGATCTTTGCCGGTGCCGGTCTCCCCTTGCAGCAACACGGCAACATCGGCGTCGACGATGAGCCGGACACGGGAAAGGACCTGGCGGAAGGCATCGTTTTGAGTCAGTATGCTGGGGAACTCGCAAATCCGGCCAACCTGATCGCGAAGGCGTTTCACATCCTGAAAGAGCCGCTCGGAGCGCAGACGGGTGGACTGCCACGCCACGATTTCGGCGAAGGCGACGGCGAAGTCGAGATGGCGCGGGGCGAATCCGCGTGTCGCGGAATCGGCAACGCGCAGCATGTCGGCGTAGAGAACGCCGACCGCACCCGGCCCGAGTTCGACAGGGACCGAGAGAACCGAATGTGGCACACGCCCGGCCTCATCGCGAAGATAGGCGGCCAGTTCGGGAGTCTGCTCCACCGACCAGTAGATGCGCGGCGCATCGGACGGCAGGAATTGATGATATGTTCCAGCTGCGAACGCTGCAAGCCGAGAAGCGAATGGATCATCGGCGCCGGAGATTGCCAGGGCCCGGCCGGTGCGTTTGCCTTCCGCCGTCACTTCCAACAACACAACGCGGGATGCCCCGATGCGCGCCCGGCAGAAGTCGATGGCGCTCTGGAGGTCGTCCACCGGTACACGGTCGGCCGATGAGGGCGTCCATGGAGTCCCACCCAGCCGGAATTCGTTACGATCCGATAGTGCGTGGCTGACGCATTGGCCGGCGAGGGTGTCGAGGATTTCACGCGGCTCACGCGGCGTTCCGGACTTCGCGGGAAAATCGGAGAGCTCGGCGGCCAGATCGGAGGCGTGATCCAACTCACCGAGTTGCACATGCGCCGAAACCAGATTCCACTGCACGTCGCGCAGCTGTTCGAGAGCACCCAGTCTCCGGTAGCGTTCGGCGGCCCGCTGCCATAGGGCGACCGATAGGGCAACACGTGCCGGATCGCGCTGGCAGATTTCGGCTTCGACGACGTCGCAACGCGCCAGTTCGTAGATATCCCCCACGGCGTTGAGACACTCGAGGGCCTTTTGAAGGCACGCATCCGCCTCCACGGATTCGTTCAAGTGGGCTTGCGACAAAGCCAGGACGCGATACAGGCTGCCGACTTCGGAGCGTTCGCCGATCGCGATGGCGATTTCGATGCCCTCTTTGGCGAGGGCGCGGGATTGCGTCCAATCACCAAGTTGCGCCTCGCACTCGGCCAATCCGCGCAACGATTGCGACACCAGATCATTCTGGTCGCTCAAGCGGCGGCCGATATTGAGAGCGCGGCGGAAGGATTCCTTGGCTTGTATCCAGTGGCGTTGTTCGTAGTGCCACGTGCCGGAGTATTCGTGGTAGATCGCCTTTTCTCGAATGAGCGAGGCGGCTTCAATGCAGGCCAGTGCGCCTTCGAGACGTTCAGACGCGAGATCGAATTGATGGCGCAACGTCGAGACCAGGGCCAACGAGAGAAGATTTCGCGCTGACGATGCCTGGTTTCCTGCCGATTCGGCGCATTCGAGCGCGGAAGCCAGGGATGATTCGGCAAGGTCCCATTGGCCGATCAACAGGTGAATCCGTCCGAGATTGCCCAAAAGCCGGGACTCGAATGCACGGTCACCGAGATTGCGGGCCAGTTCGAGGGCATCCTCGAGCTGATCGATCGCCAGTTCGTATTCGCCGCGGACGAAATGAATGTGTGCGAGTTCGTTGTGCGCCTTGACCAGACCCTGGTCGTCGGCGAGACGCCGATAGGTGGCCAGAGCATCGCGCGCATGAATGCGTGCGTTCTTCGTGTCCCCCAGCCCAAGATACGCCCGCCCGAGGATGTTTTGCACAAGGCCGATGCGCTCGTTATCGGATGTCAGTTGCAGGATGGCGAAGGAAGTGCGGCCGCGATCAACCGCCTCGCGATAGCGGCCGGTTTCCAGCGCGCTTTGGGCACGCAAGAGACACCACTCGCCGTATTCGGGAGACTCCCGCCAGTCATCGGAATCGCGATCGAGAACGGCCAGGGACTCGTAGGCCGCAGACCAATTCCGCTGCTCCAGCAGCGAACGGATCTGTTGGAACGAGTGACGGACGCTTTCAGCGTCTTGGCGGGGAAGAGGCTTCATACGCGTTCTTAGGTACCGTTGCTGTCAGTCAGTTACTTGCGATTCAATCTTCCTGCCTTCACCTTGGTGAAAGTGAGATGCGCTTTTTCCAACAGGAAGAAGAGCCCACCGGTCACCCATTTTGATCCACCAATTGTGGCACTGGGACCCAGAATCGGCGGAAGTGAAACCGAGGTTAGCCTTCCTCGGACGGAATCAGGCGGAGGCACAGTCGTCCCGTCATCCCATGGATGTCCGCTGTCACCAGCGCCATCGGTGCGAAGCCCCCCTTTCGAAATGTCCTTGGAGTTGGGGTCAATGGACCACCCTGTGGCGACGGGCAACAACACCAACATCAGGGCCATCAGGATGGCCAACATCAGTCGCCCTTTTGCCATAAGATTCGCCTCCTCACATATGGCGCGCCGGGGCATTGACGCCGACCGGTCGCCAGTCGTTCTACATTAGAGATACGATATGTTCAACTCTGAAAATCCTCGAAAGTGCGTTTGCGCCTTTCGCTGTCCTGCCTGACCATAAGTTCACTGTAACTACTGATTTGTCAAGAGATTTCGTGAGTTAACTCATGATTCTGCGCCGCAAAGTTTGCGAAAAGCAAATTTCTCGCCAGTTTCAAAATCGAGGGGAAAACGCCTGTTTTTGGTTGGATTCGTCATTTGGGCCAGATGGACTCGGAGCGACGGACAATGGGGCTTCCCCATCATCAAACGGCGACCATAGGCCGCCGAGCGCCTTCCGGTCCACCGCGGCGCGCCGAACGAACTTATCATAACGCACTGCATGTGAACGGTTTAACCGAGGAATGGTCGAGTAAAATCGCTCGGCCGTCGCTTGTGGCACGCTCCTTGCAATCCCCCCCTTCGGTCCGAGGTCAGTCTAACAACGGACCACGGGGGAGAGATGGGGTCCAGGGGGAGGATACATCAAAGCATCGGGCGGAATGCCAGTCGCCGTCAGTGGATCGTTCTTCTGGCTCTGTTGATTATCGCGGGATGCGGTCTGAAATCACCGCAAGCACCGCGCTGGACAGTCGCTCTTAAGATCCCAATCGCATCACGTTCATTCGACCTTCCTTACATAGTAGATCACGCCGGCGTCGATGGGTTGCAGTGGCTGGGCGACTCGGGCGCCGCGTTTCGTATTGAGCGCAATCTCGATACTGTGCTGGTCGGCAACAATCTGACGGTTGCGCCGGTCGCAACATCACGGCAGTTCACGATCGGACAGTTCGATATCGCGAGCGACACGCGCACCAGCACCACACTCGCGCTGGCCGATCTGTACCCTGGTCCGGTCGGACTGATCACGGCGTTTTCGGCAGAAACCCGCCGCACACTGCCATCCAATCCGGGATGGAGCGCGGTCGAAATCATCAACGGGCAGGCGCGTTCTTCGGTGTCCAATCAACTGGGAATCACGCTCGACTCGGTTCAGATCACGCTTTACAACCACGGGGAGACTTCCCCGCTGGTGACGATTGCGATTGGCGGACCCATTGCGACGGGCGATTCGGCGGTGGGCAGTGGTCCGATTCGGCCCGGCGCCGTGGCACCATCCTGGGATTTCGCGCTGCGGTTTTATACGCCGGGCGGGACGATCCTGAGCGCAGACAATAAGTATGTCCGTGTGTCGGCGGAGTTGCCGACAGGCCTTCGCGTTGCGAGTGCGACCGGTGTCATACCATCCTTCACGCGGAATTTCGCAGACTCGATTTCGATTTCCTCCGAGCATGCGGTGTATGCCGCGGCATTTCGTTCGGGAAGTTTGACGATGACGTGGGGGAACGACACTCCCCTGCCATTCGATGTTCAGTGGACATGTGCCAACCTGACGCGGGCGGGAGTCCCATTGGGCGGGCTCACGACGGTCGGCGCCCTGGGTTCAACAGAAGCCACAATTGATCTGGCCGGGTGCGAATTCGCCGGCGGAGGCTCGGCCTCGCAGGCGCGCATTTCCGCCACCGTCCAGACAGTTGGCTCATCCGGCACCACAGTCACATTGCACAGCACCGACGGCGTGAGTGTCACAGCCGCTGCGCGCAATCTGGTTTTGGAATCCGCGACGGCGGCGCTGGCGAGAACGGTTCAGTCAGTGGAGTGGAAGTCCTTCGCACTGAATCTTCCCTCCGGCCTGGGGGATATCGGATTGGACGGCGGGACGTGTGTGCTGTCGATCACCTCTTCCCTGCCCTGGAGCGGCCATCTTTCCGGACAGGTGTCCAATGAGCGGTCCACCTCGATTCCGATCAACGGGACGATCCTGCCGGCCACGGACGGACATCCGGTCCAAACCAATATTCCGGTGCCGGGAATCGCGGCTTTGCTAAATCCGCTGTCACGCAACATATCGTTTACGGCGACGGTCGAATATGGCGACGGCGCCACAATCGGGACGGCTCACGCGACCGACTACCTGTTGCCGAAGGTCATTCTGACATCGCCTGCGAACATCTTCGCCGACTCGGTCGCGCTTCAGGGCGACGTCTCGCACGCCGACTTGAGCGCGAGCAGCGGTCCTGACCGGCGTGGCCGTCTGGTTCGTGGCGACGTTGAGATTACGATCACCAATCATCTGCCCTTGGGCGCCAAGCTGACACTGAAACTGGCTGGTGACTCGACGAGTTTGCGCACGGCGCCGCGCATGACGATCGGTCCGGCGACGATTGCTCCGGCGCCAATGAACGCTCAAGGCCAGGCGACCGGCGATTCGATTACCACGCTGCGTTTTTCGATCGACCCCGAAGATGTCAGTCTGTTCGAACAGGATTCGATTTGGGCGGTTGGCGATGTGATGCTGATCGGTCCGGGCGGCGGGGTGCCGTCGCGGATCAGCGCATCCGACCGCATCACCTGGAATGCCTCGGCTCGTCTGGAAGTGCGCTCCGAAGCGGCCACGTCACCGGAGGAATCGCGATGAAGATGAAGCGTATGTTGGTGACGGGTGCGGCGGTGGCGGTCCTGCTGGTGTCGGCGGCTGGCTCGGCCAACGCTGATCCGATGACGCCCTTATTCCTGGGGACAGCGGGGGCGGGGACGATTTTGGGCACCGGGCTCGACGCGGCCTTCGGCAATCCGGCCCAATTGGGATGCACGCAATCCGACGGTTTCCACCTGCGGTTGGTCGGAATCGGTGTCGGCATCGGAAACAACAGTGTTGGATTCGCCGAGTATCGCAAGTACAACGGCGCTGACTTGAACGATCAGGACAAAGCTACGATCCTATCGAAGGTTCCGAGCGATGGGCTGCGTCTGCGCACGGATGGCGGCGCGTCGGCCATGGCGGTTTTGATCGACGGCTGGAGCGTGCACGCGGATGCATTCGCGGTGGGACGCGGCCAGTTTGACCGGCAGATATTCGAATTGCTTTTCTACGGCAACGCGGATCAGTCCTACTGGGATTTTGCGAATACGAGCGGCGAGGGAATGGCCGGTGGGCGGATCGTGCTGTCGCATGGCGCCCGTTTGATGCAGGCGTTCGGGCATGGTCTGTACGCCGGATTCTCCGCATCCTACATCCGCGGACTGTACTACGCCAAGTCGGGTGAGACACACGCCACGCTGGCCACGCAGGAAGGCGGGCTTTCGGGCGCCGGAATCGCGAATTGGACGACCGCCGAGGGCGGCAACGGATTCGGACTGGACCTGGGTCTGGCGATGCCGATCGGGTCGCGTTGGACTGCGGGGTTGAAACTCGAACATATCGTGAATCTGGTCAAATGGTCGCGCAACGTGCGCGACCGGCAATACCAGGCGCACTTCGACGATTTGACCGTCGACAACTATGACGACTCGCTGGTGGTGACCACCGAGACGAGCCGTCCGGGCGCGGCGTTTACCCGCGGATTGCCGCCGGCAATGCGCGCGGGGATCGGCCGGATCGGCACGTCGTTCAGCGTTGCAGCAGAAATCGCCGTCGCGTTGCGCGAGGGACTCGGTGTTTCGACCAGGCCATCACTGGCGACCGGATTGGAATTCAGCCCGATTCATTTGCTGCCGCTGCGTCTGGGTGCCTCGGTCGGCGGAGAGAGCGGATGGTCGTTCGGTTGCGGCGCCGGAGTGCTCCTTGGGCCGGTTCGTTTGGATACGGGCATGAAGATCGATCAAGGCGTATGGG
>JACRMA010000066.1 GCA_016235085.1 Candidatus Zixiibacteriota bacterium | reverse complement strand
GCGTCAGTGCCTCCGAGCGCGACATAACTCTGCACCGCTCTCGCCCGAACTCGCGGTACCGTGTCCTGTGCCATCTTTCTCAGCAGCGGAAAGGCAATCGCGGTATCGACCGGGGCATACTGACGGAACTGGTCGAGGACTTCGCAATACGCGATCTGAACCCGGGGATCCGGATCGGTGGCGCCGGGAGCAATCAACGCCCCGTAATTGAAGTCCAGACGTTTGGCGAGTGCGGTGATGGCCGCAGCGCGCACGGCGCAATCGGGATGCTTCAGGAACTTCTGCAGCAAAGGCCGCGCGCTCATACGGAAATGGTTGCCAACCGCGGTGATCAGCGACTGCAAAACACCAGGGTCCCGTTCGGTCTCCAGATACGGAAAGAGCTTCGGTGCGAACAGAGTGTCGGCCGTGTTTCCCAGTGCTTCGGCGGCACCAGCGCGAACGATCGGGCTGAGATCGGACAATCCCTGCAGGACGGAATCCCTGGCCCAGGGCCATTTCGAAAACGCGATTGTTGAGTAGGCCAGCTTACGAAAGGTTGCCGAAGTATCGTGGATCAGCGGGAGCACGCGTTCCGCCGCGGCATCGGAGCGTGACTGAGACAGGAAGAGCAGAGTCATGCGCCGTACCGCGATGTCGGGGTCATTCAGCAGCGCCAGCACCGAATCAGCCACGTCGTAACGAACCAACAGCTCGAGAGTCAGGAGTGTCTGCGTGCGAACCCGTGCATCGGCGTGATGAATGAAGGGAAGTATCTTCTGATAATCATCTCGTGTGTAACAACGCCCGCAAGCCTGCAGGATCGCCACCAGGGCCTCGGGGTCGGTTTCCTTCCCCAACGCCTCGATCAGAGCCGGCATGCCACGGTGCCAGGTCCACGTCCCAATGGCGAATGCGGCAGCCGCCCGCACCTTGGGATCGGAATCGTTTGTCAGGACGAGCTTGATCGAATCGAGCGCGAGGGTGTCGTTGACGCGCGCGACCGCCAGGGTCGCGCGATAACGCACCGCCGCATCGCGATCAAACATCAGTTTGAGCAGTTCGCCATTGGCGAACCACCCCTGATCCTCCCAGACGGCGATCTTGTTGAGCTTGTCCTGTGTGGTACCACCACGGCTGCAACCCGCAAGAAGCACTGCGGCGGCCAACAAAACGATCATTCGATGGCTAAGTTGATTCACGCTCTCCCCTCACATGAAATGATGGTTACCGAATTCATAGCTCGATTAAGTCAATCTAATGCCAGTCGCAGTGTTTGTGGGAATTGATCGCGTTGAAACGGAAGTCCGCCGGGGAACGGCCCACGCGCGTTGCTTTCGATGTAGCTGCGAATCCAGGCGATCCATTCTCTAAGATCGACTCCCCAGTGCCCCGCCGGGTATTCGCCCAGCTTTGTCGCTGCTTTGCTCCATTGGCTGCGGGCTCCGGCGTGGTTCTCATTCTCGAAATGGTAGGCGCCCACCGCAAGATGAATCAGCCCTTGAAGATAACGCCGGTCGGGACCGTGCAGCCGGTGCCAGAACTCCTCCCAGATGTCATGAGCCTCGAAGAACCTCCCTGCCACAAACTCCCGGTATCCATCCTCGAAAAGTCGGATAGCGGAGGGCGCCGGCTCAATTCGATCCTCATTTACATCGCTCATAGGAAACAACCGCCCGCTTGCCGCGGCGAATCGGGAAGATAATAAGTCTCAGGGGAGTGATTCAAGTCCCAGCCGCACGGTGAATTCGCGCCAGCGGAAGGTAATCACGGGAGCCGGGGCAATCCGGCACCAGCGGACACGATTCACAGCGGGGACGGCGCGCGAGGCAGATGGCGCGGCCATGCCAGATCATGCGGTGCGAAAACTCGATCCATTGTGTTTGCGGCAAGAGTTCCATCAGGTCGGACTCAACCTTAACCGGATCGGCGTGCGACGTGAGACGCATTCTCCGGGCAAGCCGTCCGACATGCGTGTCGACCACCACTCCCGACGCGAGGCCGAACGCGGTACCCAACACGACATTGGCGGTCTTGCGCCCGATCCCGTCGAGCGCGGTCAGTTCCTCCAATGAGCGGGGGATCTCACCACCGTGTTTCTCCTCCAATGCACGGCTCGCCGCGATGATATGCCTGGTCTTGGCCCGAAAGAATCCGGTGGAGCGGATGATCGATTCGACGTCGGCCGGATCGGCTCCGGCGAAGTCCTTGGCGTCCTTATACTTGGCGAACAGGGCCGGAGTTACCAGGTTGACGCGTTCATCTGTGCATTGGGCCGAGAGAATGGTGGCAATCAGGAGCTGAAATGGACTCTCATGCGTCAGGGCGCATTTGGCTGGATACAGTTGTTGTAGAGTCTGGCTAATGCGGAGGGCGCGTTGGCGGCGGTTTGTTCGGGATTCGCGCGGCATGGAGAACTCGTGATGGTTGCACAGGGCCGGAGTCGACTCGCTGTGCACTCGTCAAAGCCGTGGCAAGATAGACAAACGTGACTGGCGCGGTCAAATCGACCAAGCGGGACACGAGGAATCGAGGGGCACGCAACTGTTCCGGCGTGTAAAACACTTTGATTCGACGGTGGCGCAAACCGATAAGACAGAATGTGGGCCGTCGGGAACTTACTTCTTGTCAACATCGTACAGGGCGGGTACATTCGCGGCCATTGCGAGACGACCAATGAGGCGGCATCGGGAAATGAGCGAGAACATTCTGCAGAAGACATGGGTGGAAATCGATTGTGACGTACTGCGCAACAATCTGCGCTTGCTTCATCAGGCGATCGGTACCCAGCGCGCGATTGTGCTGGTGGTAAAATCGGACGCCTACGGACACGGTGCGTGCACGGTGGCCAACATCGCCGCCGCCGAGGGTGTGCGCCATTTCGCGGTCGCCGCCGTCGAGGAAGGTGCTGCGCTTCGCCGGGCTGATATCAACGACGAGATTATCCTGCTCCATCCGCCGCTCGATTTTGAGATCGGTCCCGCCCTCGAAGCGCGTCTCTCCCCTACCATTTCCGATCTTCAAACCGCGGTCCGGATCAGCGAGAAAGCGGCCAAACAATCTGTCGGCGTACATGTCGAAATCAACACAGGCGTCAACCGGCTGGGATTCGATTGGCAGACTGCGCCCGACACAATCGCACAGATCGCCGCCCTGCCGAAGCTGCACATCAACGGCGTTTACACACATTTTCGTTCGAGCGATGGCAGCGATGGTGCGAGCATCAAAGATCAACTGGCCCGATTCCAGCAGGTGCTGGCCGCGGTAGAGCGCAAAGGCATTCCGGTTGGGCTGCGTCATGCAGCTGCCAGCCTGGTCGCGGCGCGATTCCCTGACTGTCATCTGGATGGTGTGCGACCGGGGCTGATTGTTTACACGGGCGCGAAGAGCACCTACGAGGAGCCGGGCGGCGGCCATGATGAATCCGCGACCCGTCTTCTGACGCCGTTGGAGCAATCCGGCAGTGTGATGTCGGTTCGGACGCGGGTATTGCATGTCCGCACCGTGGAAGCGGGCGAGTGGATTCACTACGGCGAAGGATATCGCGCGCCGCGGCGCATGACGATCGCGGTTCTGCCCATCGGTTACGGGATGGGGTACTCGCGGCTTCTGACCAACAATGCCGATGTTCTTCTGCGTGGCCGGCGGGTGCCGGTTGTAGGCACGGTGGGCATGGACATGACGATTGTCGCGGTCGATGATACCGGGCCGGTGGCCATCGGTGACGTCGCCACGGTGATCGGTCGCGACGGTCAGGAAGAAATCACCGCCGCGGAACTGGCCGCCCGCGCGGGCACAATCCCCTATGAAATTCTCTGCAGTCTCGGAAACTCACTGCCCCGTTGTGTGATCAACGAACGGGAATCGCAGACGCAAAGCGCCAAGGTTGCCCGGTCGGTCGCGGGCTGACTTCGCGGCGTCCTCGATTCAATTATTCAGGCGACGCTTCCCATCGCCGCGCGAGTTCGTGCAGTCGTTCCCACGTGTAGATTCCGGTGTTGTGGCCGTCACTCCAATCGATCTGGATGGCGTAGCGGCCTACGGCGTGAATCGACAGTGGGTGGACATCTTCGGGAACATCGGAGTCGGTGACCATCACACGGCCGGTCATTTCCTCGACACATCCGGCACAGGGACAGGAGTGGCGCAGTTGGCGTGCCTGGAAGATCGT
>JACRMA010000063.1:27434-29431 GCA_016235085.1 Candidatus Zixiibacteriota bacterium | reverse complement strand
GATCACCGCCGCCTCACGGACTCCAGGGAGCTTTGCCAGACGGGCCTCAATTTCCGCGGGAAAGAACTTTTCTCCGCCGGACACTATCATGTCGTCCGCGCGGCCATGAACAGTCAAGTACCCAAATGCGTTCATCTCTCCGATATCGCCCGTTCGACACCAGCTGCCGTACGGATTGGTCGGCTCCGGAGCACGCGGATTCCAATACCCGCGCATCACCATCGGCCCGCGAATCCAAATCTGGCCCTTTGTTCCAACCGGCACGGCGGCATCGTTCTCATCGCGGATTTCGACTTCGCATCCCGGCAACGGTCGTCCGGAAGTTCCGAGACAATCCTCGCTCGCATCCAGCGGCAACGTCGCCACCTGCGATGCCGACTCGGTCAGCCCGTAGGTCGGCAAAACCGGCAATCCCCGTCGTCGCGCCTCCTGCAGCAACTCAAGACGCACGGGACCACCTCCAACCAGAACACCTCGAAGTCCTCCCGGAAATGGCCGGTCTCCCCATTCATCCAGGAGCCGGGCGAGCATGTTCTCCACCAGAGACAGGTGCGTAATTCCATCATTCGCGATCGCCGCTATCGTCTCGAAAACGCCGAACCGCCGGTGGACAACCATGCCAATCCCGCTGGCGGCGCTACGGTAAACGATCGACAGCCCGCCGACGTGGAATAGTGGGAGATTGATCAGCCAGCGGTCAGAGGTTCGATTCTGCAGATTACGCCCCGATGCCTCCGCGGCGGCCAGATGATTCGCCAAACTGAGACACACCCCCTTGGGGCTGCCGGTCGTGCCTGACGTGGAGACAATCGTGCATATGTGTTCCGGATCGACCTCTGTGCATATTCTGGCAGGAGCGGGTGGGATCTGATTCCACCACTGGCCAGTCTGATCCGATGGCGTCCCTAGCCGCACTGCGCGCTCTCGCCAGAATGACTCATCTGCCGAAGCGAAAGGCAAGCTCGCATCCGCAATGATCAACTGCGGCGAATAGTATTCGAGTTGTTCGCGAATCTCCAGCACAGATAGGCGCGTGTTGAGCGGCACCAAAATCGCACCAACACGCGTCACCGCGTGGGCAATCGTAATCCACTCGGCGCTATTGGCAGCCCAAAGCGCCACCCGCGCCTCCGGTGCCACACCGAGCGCCCGCAGACGTTTTGCCGCCGCAACGATCCGTTCCTCGAGTCCGGCATGCGTGATCACCTCCGCGCCATCGAAGAGGATCGGATGATCCGGGGATTGCTCTGCCCATTGTACCGTCGGATATTTCATGGAGACGTCGCTGATGCACTCGGCTCAAGCAACGGCCTGCAAGCCGATACCGATCATCCCGCGAATCGAAAGCCTGCCATCGCGAATCGCCAGCGGCGGCCTCACAAACCCATCGGAGATCATGCCCGCCGTGGACAATCCACACGGCGCTGCCGCCAATCCTGCCGCGCAGGCCAGATGCAAGGTCCCCGCCAGACCGGCATCGCTCTCCCACGTCGAAGTGAAAATCACTTTCACGCCGGCCTGGTGGCCGAGTTCAGCCAACGCCAGATTTTCAAGGAGTCCGCCGCCGGTCATCGGCTTGAGTACGATGCCATCACACAGTCCCTCTGCAATCAGCCGTTTGGCATCCTCGACGGAGCCGATTTCTTCGTCGAGTGCCAATGGAATCCCGTACTCTCGTGAATAGCGACGGGCCAACGCCGCCTGTCCCACCGGCAGCGGTTGCTCCACAAACTCCAAACGCAACTTGCTGAATAAAGGGAACGCTTCGGCCACCTGGCTTGCGGACCATCCTTCATTGGCATCAAGCCGAAGCTTCGCGTTGGGCACCGCCTCGCATACGGCCGTCACACGCTCGATGTCCAATGCAACCGATTTCACCGCGACCTTGATCTTGAATGTGCGAAACCCATTCGCAAATGCCCCTTGCGCCTGCGCCGCCAGCGTGGCGGGATCATCGCTGTGAAGCAAGGCATTGACCTCGATTTCATTGTGTGCAT
>JACRMA010000063.1:0-27420 GCA_016235085.1 Candidatus Zixiibacteriota bacterium | reverse complement strand
CTCCCAAGTCGGCAAGCGCCAATTCCAGTGCGTATCGTAAAGAAGGGACTCCTGCGGTCGCTTCATCCAGTTCTGACGATAAAGCCCCCAATTCCTCCGGTGTTTCCGGCGCGCCCCACTGCGCGGCCTTGCCCCGGACCACTTCCCATCGCCGACGGGCCTCATCGAGGCTCTCTTTGGAGAACCCAGGAAGCGGCGCCAGATCGCCCAGACCGCAATCATCACCACCGGCGTTCACCACGAGGAGCAACCCGTTGCGCTCATGGTACGCACCATGCGCCGTGACAATCGGTTTCGGCAGGCGGCTGGAATACGGTATAGTTGACCAGTTAGTCACAATTGCAGTCCAATCGCCAGCAGACATCCGTAGATGAGCTGCAATCGCGCCGTGCCGGCCAATGCGCGATTCAACGCCGGACCATCGGTGCGATGGAAGACCGTTCGCAAGAGCGGAATCGAGGCCAACATCCCGGCGGATGCCAGGAGCACTCCGGCGCGGCAGAGTCCGGTCGACACCAGCACCCCCGGAACACACGTGATCGACAGCATAAGTATGGCGAATTGCCATCGCGTGCCGGTTCGCCCGAGACGGACCGCGAGCGTCGTCTTTCCCGCTTCGCGGTCCGTGTCGACGTCACGAAGGTTGTTCACCACCAGAATGGCCGTGGCCAGAAGTCCCATCGGCACACTGAGCCAAAGCGCGGTCCAAGTCAATTGCAGCGCCATCGCGTAGTAGGTTCCGCAGACCGCAACCACCCCGAAGAACAGAAAGACAAACAGGTCGCCCAGCCCATGGTAGCCAATCGGGAACGGTCCGCCCGTGTACAGAACACCGGCGGCAACAGACAGGAGTCCCGCAACGAGAATCGGCCAACCCGCGTGCCATACCAGATACGCGCCGTCCAGAATGGCGAATCCGAATACGATCCACATCGCCAGCCGCACCTGTGATGGTGTCGCCAATCCCGCCTGAGTCACCCGAAGTGGCCCGATCCGGTGCACCGTGTCCGCACCCCGCTTCCAGTCGTAGTAATCGTTCGCGAGATTCGTCCCGATCTGAATCGCGACCGCGCCGATGAGCGCCGCCAGTGCCACACCGGCGTGAAACACGTGGTCACGCCACGCCAGCGAGGAACCGACAATCACGGGCGTGATGCCGGCCCAAAGCGTCCGCGGACGGGCCGCGTGGACCCACACCTCCCAGCCCGTCATGTCGTCTTCCCCGTTGCCATTGACCTTTAGGGGAACCGTGGGAACTTCGAGAAGTCTGGCTTCCGCTTTTCCAGAAACGCGTTACGGCCTTCCTGGGCCTCCTGCGTCATGTAGAAAAGCAAGGTGGCATTGCCGGCCAGCTCTTGAAGTCCCGCCTGGCCGTCGCAGTCGGCGTTCATGGCGGCTTTAAGACAGCGAATCGCCAATGGACTATTAGCGAGTATCTCCCGGCACCACTTGACGGTTTCCTCTTCGAGCTGGTCGAGCGGCACGACAGCGTTGACCAACCCCATGTCCAGCGCCTGTTGCGCATCATATTGGCGGCAGAGATACCAAATCTCCCGCGCCTTCTTCTGTCCCACAATGCGCGCCATGTACGATGCACCGTATCCGCCGTCAAAACTCCCCACCCGCGGTCCGGTCTGGCCGAAACGGCTGTTGTCGGCGGCGATCGTCAGATCGCAGATCAAATGCAACACATGCCCGCCGCCGATCGCGTACCCCGCCACCATCGCGATGACCGGCTTGGGCAGCGTGCGGATCAAACGCTGCAGATCGAGCACATTCAAACGCGGGACCCCGGACTGATCGACATATCCCGCCTCGGCACGGATGCTTTGATCCCCTCCGGAGCAAAACGCGTCAGATCCCTGGCCGGTCAGAATCACGACACCGATGGCCGCGTCATCGCGCGCATCCGTGAAGGCCGCCGACATTTCGACGACCGTCTGCGGACGGAAGGCATTGCGCACCTTCGGCCGATTGATCGTGATCTTGGCGATCCCCTCGGCCTTCTCGTACTTGATGTCCTCGTATTGTTGCGCCGATTGCCAGTTGGTTGTTCCCATGGACAGATCACCCTCCGTCAGCACTTAACGATTCGCACCGCCAATCTAGGCCCGGCGCGGGAGATCCTTCCCCAGCAGAAAATCCCGGACGGCGCGCACACTGCTTTCCGGCTGCTCCCAGGATGGGGCATGGCCGGCTTGGGGAATCAAACAATAGAGCACCTGGGGAATCAAGCCTGCCATCTGCAGCCCAATGGCTCGGAATTTGTCGTCGTACTCACCGGTCATGACCATCGTCGGCGCACTCAGTTCGCTCAGCCGCTCATGCAAAGCTTCCTGCGCGCCGGTCCCCATCCCTCGCAGACTGGCCGCCAACCCCGAGGGGAGACTGCGCATGCGCAGCTCACGGCCACGCGCCTGCTTTTCGTCCGGCAAATTGTGCTGGCTGGCGAACAGCGGCCGCTTCATCCACTCCTCGACAAACCATGCCATTCCCCGTCGTTCGATCTCGTCTGCCAGTTCTCCATCTTCCGCAGCACGCTGCCGTCGCCCCTCTGGATCAGCGATTCCCGGTGACGCACTCTCGAGCACCAAACGCTGCACTCGTCCGGAGTACGCCAGCGCAAAATGCAGAGCCAGCCGCCCGCCCATCGAGTAACCCCACACATTCGTCTGCCGAATCTCCAGTGAACCGAGAAGCTGCTCCAGAGATTCACAGACCGTGTTCATCTGGAAGTTCGAGATTTCGTCTGGACACTCGGTCGCACCATGGCCCGGAAGATCGACACGAATACAACGGAAGTCTGATTCCAGACCAGCGACAACCTCATCCCAGACCGCCGCACATCCGGAGAATCCATGGAGCAGCAGCAGAGCCGGGAGATCACGCGCTCCGCGGTCCTCATAGAACCATTTGCACCCATTGAGTCTTTGGTAAGGCACTAAAGCGCTCCGGTCAGTGCACTCGCCAGACGGCGGTCGATTTCCCGGCTGGCGGCCAAGTCCCCATCGCGGGTGGATGGGAATTCCAGTATCGCCGGCCCCGGTTTCGCTAGAATCGTTGCGAATGCGGAGATAAATGAGCGGACAGTCTCCAGTCGCTGATAGGGGATTTCCCAAAGCGCTGCGGCCCGGGGAAAATCACAACCCTGTGGCATTGCCACCAGTGATTCATTCACGTCACGGTGCCCGGCAATCGCCAGATAGGAGAATATCCCACCGCCGTCGTTGTTCAACAGAACGATCTTCAAAGGAAGATTGTACTGCCGCACCGCGGCCAAGCCATTCAAATCATGGAGCAACGTCACGTCGCCAATGATCAGAACAGTCGGACACGCAAGCGCTGCCGCCACACCGGCAGCCGTCGAGACAATCCCATCAATCCCATTCGCGCCGCGATTGCACAGCACTCGGTGCGAGTTACCGCCGCCGGTTGCATAGAATTCCGCCCAGCGGATCGGCAGGCTGTTGGAAAGAAAGATCGGCGTTCCGTCTGGAGCGGACTGGAACACGGCTCTCACGACCGATCCGCCAAATCCTGTCGCCTTCGCGGCGAACGCCGACTCCAACGCAGTTGCCGCGGATGTTTCAGCCTGCCGCCAATTGTGAAGGTAAGCATTCGAACTGCCGCCAGCGCCGCCCAGTCTTCTGCTGATTTCACCGCATGCTCTCGCGAGATCGGCTGTGATCCGGACCGTCCCGATCTTGTCTGGATCCGCGATGTCGCTGGATTCTTCGATCAGGATATGCTCATGCGGAGGTAATGACGCGAGCCATTCGTTGAGGACTTTCGATGTCGGGAGCCCGCCCAGACGCAGTACCACCTCAGGCCGCGAACCGTCAGCGAAGCCCCTTTTGCGCAAACACATGTCAAAGTGCGAGATAATTCCCTGAGTGTGATGTGGACCAAAGCGTACTTGCGACGCCACGTCGGCAAGAACCGGAATCCCGAGAAGCCCGGCCAATTCCGACACCGCGACTCCCAGATCATCGTGCGTATTCTGCGGACCACAAACGATCAACCCTCTTGGGCGCCCGGCCAGCCGCGCCGCGACGTCATCCCACGACTGTTCGCCACGGTCCTGCTCTGATGCCTTGCTGTCAGGTCTGGGCTGGGTTTGCCTGCCGAAATCAGCGACAATTCGTTCAAGCCCGGATGGATCAGGAATCAATGGCTCACGAAACGGCAGATTCAGATGGACAGGCCCGCCTGGAAATCCCGCCGCGACTCGCGCCGCCTCGGCGCCGCTCACAGTCCACACAGTGGCCGTACGAACATCGATCGGCACCGGCAGATCTGCAAAGTGCAGCGGATAACGGCCGTACAATTCCTGTTGGTCAATCGTCTGCGGTGCGCCCGTGCCGCGCAGTTCCGGCGGGCGATCCGCCGTCAGTATCACCAGTGGCGTGTGCGACAACCGCGACTCCACGACAGCCGCGAAGTAATTCGTTGCGGCCGTCCCCGATGTACAGATGAGCGCCGCCGGCCGTCTGGAGGCTTTGGCGATACCGAGCGCCAGAAACCCCGCCGAGCGCTCATCAAAGTGCGTCAGAATGCGGATTTCGTTGCACCGCGACGCCGCCAGCACCAGCGGCGCACACCGTGAGCCGGACGATATCACGAAATTCCGTACGCCGGCGTCAGCCAGCGCGGAAAGTAGATTCAGCGATGCCAGAAAGTTGTAATCCGCGGTGGAGTTTGCGCCGCTCACCGGAGTGCGTTGACGAAGGCCAAGGCCTTGTTTTCGGTTTCCTGCCACTCTTCATCCGGTGTCGAACCCCGGACAATTCCCGAACCGGCAAACACGTGGACCTGATCGCCGGTCAGCAAAGCGGAACGTATCGCCACGGCAAACTCGGCCTCATCCCGCGCATACCATCCCACCGGACCAGCATACCACCCGCGTGACTCATGCTCCAGCGCCCGGATCGCCGTCAGCGCCCCTTCACGCGGTGAGCCGCCGACGGCCGGCGTGGGATGCAACGACGCAAGTATCTCGCCCGACGATCTACCCGGTTTCAAGTGTCCCCGCGCGTTGGTGATCAAGTGCTGCAAGGTCGCCAGTTTCAGAACATGCGGACGGGCGCCCACGTCCAGCCGGTCACACAAGTCCCCCAGACTGCGCAGCATTTCCTCCACCACGTAGTAATGTTCCAGCTTGTCCTTCACGCTCGCCAGAAGCTGTGTGGCCAGTGTCTGGTCGGAAGCCTCGTCGGCGCCTCGAACGGCCGTGCCGGCGACGCACTCGGTCTCGACGTCATCGTGAGCGCGATAGAACAGGCGCTCCGGTGTTGCGCCCAGAAACGCGCACCCGTCGCCCAGATCAAACGCAAATCGGAAGCACGACGACACCCGCTCCTGAAGACGATGCATCACCGGCCACGTTTGCAACAGGGCACCCTGCAGCCGAAACCGTCGGGACAATACAATCTTGTTCACCGTCCCCGCCTCGATCAACGCCAGCGCCGAGCGCACACCAGCGGTCCAGTCGGGAAGTGACATTTGCGATTCAAGCACTCCGGCAGACGCACCTTGCACGTGAAGATCGCTCAGCACACCAGCTCCATAATTCGCTTCCAGCGTCTGGCCGCGACGGAGCACGCGCTCTGGATTATCATCACCCCGCACACTCATTGCCAAAACGAGATGCGTGCCGGCCTCTTCGCAAACAAGCAAGGCTTCCGGAAGAACCAGGAGCGCTCCGCCAAATTTCCGCCACAGCGGGTCATGATCCTGGCTCGGATCAAAAGCGAATCCGCCAAAGAAACGGGGGGGAAAGTCGAAGGACATCTCAGCGCACTGCAGCCGTTCACTGAGAATCGCATCCGCCTCCGCGCAGGCCGCCGACATTGCGTTGGCATGGCTGCCGCTGAGCGTCACCGCCGACCCGCAACCCGCAAACGCGGTTCGCCCGCTCCGCCCCGTCCAGTAAAACGAGGGGTGCGACGGCTGCGCGGCTAGCCAGCGCAGCGGATCGGCTTGAATCTGAGGTCCTTCCCAAATCACGTACACGTCCCGGCGCAGCGATCGGGCGCGCTTAACCGCTCGCTCCGCCAGTTCCCGCGAGAGTCCGGCACAACGGCCAGTATCCACCTGTCCCACAATCCTCTCTGGTGGTGCAACCGGTGTTCCTGAAGGATTCATACAGCGTCGGTGTCGCGTTGCGGGCACCCCGTCAATCCAAGGCACCCAGGCCCGTGCGTCGTCCGCCCAAGATACCCCGCACGAGACGCGACTTCCAGCGGATTCGCGCCTATCGGGTCACGAGGGAGGGCGAGGCTCCCGCCGAGCCTCTTTTCGCAGGGACATAGAGGCTCGGCAGGAGCCTCGCCCTCCCACAGCCATAGTGACACCGGGTGTCAAGAGCACGGACAACGACGTCCGAACACTTCGTCGCCCAATACCGGCTAATCCATCCGGTGGTGCCGGATATCGAGGCCCTGTACGAAGTAGATCACGTCTTCGGCAATGTTGGTCGCGTGATCGGCGACGCGTTCCAGATGATGCGTAACGAGGATTTGCTGAACAATGTGCGTGAAACTGTACGATCGTTTCTCGGCTTCGGCCAAAAGCGCCTCGACCGCCTGATCGCGCAAAGAATCCGCGGACTTTTCGTCTTCGAGGACCCGGCGCGCCAGGGCGACGTCTTTCTTGATAAACGCATCCAGCGAATCGGCGACCATGGCGCGCGCCACGTGAATCAGCGGCCCCAAATCGATTCGCGGCCGCTCTCCAGGCCGATCCAGTTGCCGTGCCCGCTCCAGCATATTGATACCCTGATCGCCGATCCGCTCCAAATCGCCATTGATCTTCAATGCGACGGCAATAAGCCGCATGTCCGCGGCGGCGGGTTGCCGGAGAACCAGCAGACGGATACACAGATCATCGATGGTCGAGTGAAGCGAGTTGACCTCACTCTCGTTCGCCTCGATCTTCGCGGCGCCCTCCACCGCGTAGGCGTCCAACAACCGCGCCGACTGGGTGATCATCGACTCGACCAGAGCCCCCATCGTCAGCAGGTTCTCCCGCAGAGCGGTCAATTCTTCGTCAAAATGCCGGTGCATAATCCTGTCGCTGCCTCATCCAAATCGTCCGGTCACGTAATCTTCGGTGCGCTTCTCCGCCGGCGTCGTGAAAATCTTCAGCGTGGGTCCGTACTCGATCAATTCGCCCATGTAAAAGAACCCCGTGTACTCCGAAATCCGCGCCGCCTGCTGCATATTATGCGTTACGATCACGATCGTGTAGCGGCTTTTCAAATCTTCGATCAATTCCTCGATCTTTCCGGTGGAAATCGGGTCCAGGGCGCTCGCGGGTTCGTCCATGAGCAGCACATCCGGTTTGACCGCCAGCGCCCGCGCGATACACAGCCGTTGCTGCTGCCCGCCGGACAATTGCAGGGCCAGGCCATCCAGATTGTCTTTGACCTCGTCCCAAAGCGCCGCCAGACGGAGCGATTCCTCCACCGCTTCCTCGATCACAAATTGATCCCGGATTCCGGCTATGCGCAGCCCGAAAGCGACATTCTCACGGATGGTCTTGGGAAATGGATTCGACTTCTGAAAAACCATTCCGACCCGCCGGCGTAACGCGGTCACATCGACGTCCGGCCCATGAATGTCGGTGCCGTCCAGCAGCACCTGGCCCTCGGCACGTGCGCCGGGAACCTGATCGTTCATGCGATTCAATGTTCGCAAGAAGGTCGTCTTGCCGCACCCGGACGGACCGATCAGCGCTGTCACGGCGTTCGTGATCACGTCGAAATCGACGTTCTTTAGCGCCAGCGTCGGCCCATAATAGAAGTTCAATTGCCGCACCTGGATTTTTGCCGACGGCGGTGCCGTGCTCGAGGCAGAATGCAAATGCTTCGGTACCAGCTCGGTCATGGGAGGGTTACCCGGCATAACGCATCCGCAGGCGCATACGGATCAGAACGGCCAGCGCATTCAATGCAAACGTTAGAAGAAGCAACACCAGAACTGTGGAATACAGAAGGGGCAGCGTCTTTTCCACGTCCGGTGACTGAGTGGACAAGACGTAAACATGGTACCCCAACTCCATGAATTGGTCGTTCAATTTCGCCGGCAGGTACGGCAGGTAATACGCCGCCCCGGTGAACATGATCGGGGCCACTTCGCCGGCGCCACGGGAAACCGCAAGGATCCCGCCAGTCAGGATTCCTGATAGGGAATTCGGGATCACGACACGCCAGATCGTCTGCCATCGGGTCGCACCCAGCGCGTACGACGCCTCGATATAGTCACGGGGAATCGCGCGCATCGCTTCCTCCGTCGTAACGATCACAACCGGCAGAGTGAGCACAGCCAATGTCAGCGATGCCCAGATGATCGCCGGCTGCCCAAAAGCCAGACCTCCGCCGTAGAAAGCCTTGTCGATCCCGCGGCCAACGAACTGGACGAAGAACCCCAGTCCGAACAGCCCAAAGACAATCGACGGAACCCCGGCGAGATTATTGACCGCCACGCGCACCAGACGTGCCATTCTCGAATCGGGCTTGGCGTAGTACCGCAGGAAGATTGCCGTGGCCACTCCCACCGGGATCGCGAAAATCGTCATGAGAATGACCAGGAACACGGTGCCGAAAATCGCCGGGAAGATGCCGCCTTTGGTCATTCCCTCGGTGGGATTAGCGGTCAGAAACTCCCAGGTCAGTCCACCGATGCCACCCGCGACGATGTTCCACAGGATGATCACCAGCATCAACACGACACAGAGCGTCAGGATACCGGTCAGGATCGGCAACAATGACAGCTTGCGCAAAAGCCGTGACTTGCGCCCTGACAGGATCGGCGCCGCCAGCGAGACACCGCCGGCATCAGTGGGCGACAAGTCCGATATGATGGCCGAATCTGTGGACACGTGTGTCACCCGGCTACACCTGTTAGCCGCCGCCGCAGACGGCCGATGTACAATTCACCCAGCGAATTCACCAGAAACGTGATCAGAAAGAGAAGTGCCCCAATGAAGAATAGCACATGGTAGTGGGCCGAACCATTGACCACCTCGGCCAACTCCGCCGCAATAGTCGCCGACATCGTGCGAATCGAATCGGTCAAGTCCGCCGACCAGATCGCGGCATTGCCGGAGGCCAAAAGGACAATCATCGTTTCGCCCACGGCCCGCCCCAACCCCAGCGCCACTCCTGCGAAGATGCCCGGCGCCGCCGCCGGAAGGATCACGCGCCGTGCGGTCTCCCATGGTGTCGCTCCCAGAGCCTGGGCCGCTTCACGCAGATGCCGGGGCACAGCGCGCAACGCCCCCTCGGCCACCGTGTAGATCACAGGAATGATGGCAACACCCAGTGCGATCCCTGCGTTCGTCGCGTTCAATCGAAACTTCCAGCCGAATGAATCCTTGAGCACACTGGCAAGAACCATCAGGGCGAAAAACCCCATCACCACCGATGGAATCCCCGCCAGCATTTCAATCACCGGTTTGATCACTTCTCGAATGCGCGGTGGCGCAAACTCGGAACTGTAGATGGCTGCGCCAACGGCAAATGGAGCCGCAAAGAGAATCGCGATCAATGTCGCCTTGAGCGTCCCGAGCAAAAGCGGCAGCAGCGAATACTTCGGCGTGTCAGAGACCGGCTGCCAGATGAACGCGTTCGGCTGGCCCGGTCGCGATGCCAGAGGAACAACCATCTTGGCGACCGTGACCTCCTGGTGCACCTCCGCTGAGGTCAGCACCGGCGCGGCCTCTCGGCCGATGAACAGAAAGATCAGAACGATCGCGGCAATCGTGGAGACCGCGATGGTTTTGATCAATCTCCCTATCCAGATATCGCGCCAACGATCTCCCCGCCGCACCGCGTACCGCTCCCATTGCAGGCGCGACGGCACAGACGAGTCGGCTTGATCCGGATGGCGCACAACCTCTGTCACTTCGCCTTCTGCTCCGGCATGCCCGTCTTCTTCGGTAGCGGGTAGTAGCCCACGTCGGCAACCACCCTCTGACCGGCATCGCCGAGCACCCAGTTGACCAATTGCTTCGTATCACCGGTTGGTGCGCCGGCGCAATACCAGTATAGGTATCTCGCCAGAGGATACTGGCCACTGGCCACACTTGCCTCGGTGGGTTCGACGTATCCCGATGAATCGCTCGCAGCCACCGAGAGGACGCGAACACCCTTCGAGTAGCCGATGCCGCCGTAGCCGATCCCATTGGGATCCTTGGCCACCGCATTGATGATCGCGGCAGTTCCGGGAAGTGTCTGGCACTCTACGGAGAAATCCTCCTCCTTCAAGATGTGCTCTTTGAAATAGGTGTAGGTGCCGGAATTGTTTTCGCGTGAGTACAAGACGATTTCCGCATTGGGACCACCCAGTGCTGTCCACTTCTTGGTGTCCGCCTGGTAAATCGACTTCAGTTGCGCCGTTGTGATCTTGGTGATCGGGTTCTTCTCATTGACATAGATCGCAATCCCGTCGAGTGCCGTCGGAATCTCCACTACGTCGGCGCCACGCTTGGCTTTGACCTCTTGCTTTTCCTTGTCCTTCATCGGGCGGGATGCTTCGGCGATATCGGCTGACCCGTTGATGGGCGCGGCGATTCCGGTTCCGGATCCGCCGCGCGTGACCTGAATAGTGGTCCCGGGATGCGTCTTCATGTAGTCTTCCGCCCAGCGCTGGCCAAGGATGACCATCGTGTCTGATCCCTTGATTGTAATTGGCTTGCCCGCGAATGCGAGAACGCCGACAAGCGCGGTCCCCAGAATTGCGGCAATGATGCGTTTCATAAACTGTCCCCTCTTTCGTGACACCTCAGTACTTCACCTGTCACTTCCACTGGTAAGCGAACGTCATTCGCGCCATCACATCGGTGTCCGGCTTGTCATAGGCGACGATTTCCACGTTGGGAATCAGGTGGATATTGTCCACCGGGGAGTAGTCTACTCCGCCAATAATGAGTGTGGACTTCGCATTCGGGGCGAATGGGAGATACGCGATCTTGGCCGCGTCCGGATTGGGATCGAAGACATGGTCAACCCGCCCCAGCAGGGTCACACGTGGCGCAACTGTGCCCACGGCGAAGAATGAAGCCACATTGATCACGATGTTGTCGTTGCTGTGCCCTTGAGGATTGACGCCATTCTGCCGTGATTGGCGCGCCAATTGGACTCCGAAACGGCACTTGTCTGTGCGGTAGGCGGCGAATCCCTGTAACGTGAACCGGTCAAAGCGCCCCTTGCGCGGCTCGTAGTCGGTATACCCTTCAATGACCACGTTGCTCGTGGGATAGACTCCGACTGAGGCCAGAAACTTCTTGTATTTGTCGGTTTCCGAACCGACGCTGTTGCCGTTTCCAATCATGGCTTGATAGCGAACGGTCTTGTCCTTATTGAATGCGCCTTTGAGCGAAACCCCGAAATCGCGGGCGGCTCCCATACGTTGCAAATCCAGTGGCGTCCGCTCGACCGCACGGTATCCCCACACTTCCTCGATCACATCCCAGGTGGGTGAAGGAGAAATGCCGACCAGAATCGACTGCAGCCCGCCCTGCCAGCGCAGGTAGGCATCTTTGACGTAGGGGGTCATGTTGGTTGCGGCCGCCGAGAGGTCCCCGGCGCCGTTCATCTCCAGCCGCAAACGCATATCCCAGGCCGGGGAGAGCGTCTGATCGACGGTGAGGTATATGCGCCGGATCCAAAATCCGTTCTGGCCCTCCAGTGAATCGATATGGTCGGCCACCACCCAATAGTAGTCCCCGAACGCCAACCCGCTGAATTTGGTGTCGCCCGCGGCCGAGGGTTTGGCGGAAAGACAGATCAGCAGCAGTGCGAAGATTGCCAGATTACGTGTTCCCTTAAGTACCATCGTTCGTTCCTCCTGTGGGGCTTCAGCGCCCGACTCCAAATACAGATACCGGAGAACTGTTAGCGAAATGTTGTTCCGATGTTAAGTGTGGGTTAATTCGTTGCCTTCGTGCGCCCGGCGAAAAGATTGAACTGCCAACTTCCGGACGGCAATCGGTCCGGCGACGATAATTCACGTCGTGATCTGCGTCTTGAGCCATCGCGAGATCTCCACCGACCTGGCAAATGCCCGTTGGTAGAATTCATGGGAACGCAAATGGGGCTGCTCTCTACCGGCGAACTGATACACCCAGAGTGCCACTGCGGCGTTATATGTGTCCCACGCCCGAACCAGTTCGCCGAGTATCGCGCGCGCATCAGCTCGGCCAAACAGACTCAAATAGCGACGCACGAAGATCGCCGCACCCCGCCGGCTTAAGTACAGTTCTTCATCCCATGACCTGACGAAAGGCGAAAGGAATCCACAGAGGTCCAGCGCCGGGCTGGCATTCATGGCCCAGTCCCAATCGATCAGCCAGACACGGCCGGATTCGACGAGTATGTTTCCCACGACCAGATCATTGTGCACCAGGCACTGAAAACTCGCCGGCCAGTCGCCGTGCTGATTCCGGTCGCCAAGGACGTTCTCCGCGACACGCTGAAGCCGTCCTCCGGTGGCGCCCCGGAAATCGGCGCGCCTAAGACTCTGGAAAATACTTCCCCGGAGAAACTTCCGCAGGTCGGGCTCCGTCACCGGTGCGATTCGCGATCCTCGCGTGCGGCGGTGCAACCTGCCGAGTGCATCCGCCATCCGCCGCACGTCGCGCCGTGGATCCAGAGGGCGGCCGCGTCGCCATTCCCAGATCGTGCACCGTAATTTCCGGCGGCCGAACTCCGTGGCCCTGTCATGGAGAAGACGCGGCGCCAGGCACAGCGACACCAGTTGTGAGTTTTGCTGCCACGCCGATTCCACCGAGTTGCCGCGTCCCACACGGACAGCCACCGTTCCTGATGGAGTCAAGACTCGATAGACAGAATGCGATGGTCCGCTCTTGTAGAGGCGGCATTGCCGTAGGCGGCCCAGCCCGGCCTCATGGCAAGCCTGATGGACGAGCTCCTCAGGCGGTGCTGGAGAGAGGGATGTCACGCGCTTCGTGTCCTTGCGGCAGTCGCACGATCAGCCGGCTCCCGGCCGGCACACGCGCCTCGTAGACGGCCGAACCACCGTGCGCCTCGGCCAGATGCTTGACAATCGCCAGCCCCAGCCCGGTCCCGCCGGAGTCCCGCGAGCGGTCCCGATCGACACGGTAGAATCGTTCAAACAACCGGGAACGCTTTTCTTCCGGAACGCCGATGCCATCGTCACTGACAGATAACACGATGTCGTCGCCGGCCCGTTCGGCCTCGATTGTGATCTTCCCTCCCGGTGGAGTGTATTTGTGGGCATTGTCCACGAGATTCGAAAGGATGCGGGCAATACCGTCCCGGTCGGCCACAATCGTGCCCAGCGTGGGAGGTATTGCCACACTCAACTTCTGATTCTTGTCCGTGAGCGGACCATGGAAATTCTCGGCCACTTCCTGCGCGAGGCTGTCGAGCGAACACTCCGAGAGTTGCAGCGAATATCCCGGAGACTCGATCCGGGACAGTTCCAGAAGGTCGCCGACAATGCGCTCCATCCGCTGCGCATTTCGCGAAATGGTGTCCAGAAAACCCGACGCTTCCTGCGATAGTGAAGCTGTGTCGCGCAGCGCTTCGACATAGCCGAGCACCGCCGTGAGTGGCGTCCGCAATTCGTGCGACACATTCGCCACAAAATCGCGCCGCAATTCCTGCAACCGCCGGCGCGCGGTCACATCACGCGCCAATAACACCGCCCGCACATCATTCTGGCGCACGTCGGGAATCAACGCCATGCGCACCACCAGGACCCGTCGCGAGGGAGCCAGAACCTCCAGTTCTCCCTCTTCTTCCGGCACTCCCGAAAGCGTCTTCTCGATCATCTGATTGAGCCCCTGATCCCGAAACGCCTCGGCGTGGGTGTGGCCAACTGGATCCTCGAACGCCGAACGGAAATACCGGAGGAATGTCTGGTTGACCAGACGGACCACGCCGGCGGCATCGACCGCCAGCAAGCCGTCGTTCATGTTACGGACCACCGCCTCGAGCTGTTCGCGCTGTTGGCGTTGCTGATCGAAACGGAACTTGACCTCCCCCGCCATGCGGTTGAACGCATGCGCCACCGCCGTGAACACATCGGCACGACGATACGGATCAACCGGCACCCGTGCGTCCCAATCCCCCTCGGAAAACCGCGCCGCCCCCTCTGCCAGACGGTTGAGTGCCCGCGTGGACGAAATCAGACTCAACACCGAAATCGCCGCAACGAGGAGAATGGCCACGGCGGTCACCCAAAAGAGCGGCCATCGGATCGCGTCGAGCGTGCCGCGCCTATGTGTGCTTAAGACCACCACTCCGCCAATCTGGCCGTTCTGTTCGAATCTTCGGGCAGAATGGAGTTTGTCCTCCGCAAGTACGCTAGCTTGCCCGGTGGTCAGCGCCTGGCGTATTATCGCCGAAAACTCGGCTCCGGCCTCGCCCAGACTGTCCGAATCCGCCAAAGAACTTCCGCTGCTATCAAAGAACTGTACCCGTTCGCCCAGGATCCGGCTCCAGACCGATGCGGCCTGCGTCCAGCCAGCGGTGTCGCCGAGAGCGGCTCTTGCCTCCGTCACCTGCGAGACGACCAGGGCGTCATGCGCCTGCCGCCCCTTCTGTTGATCCAAATCGTGTTGATTCACAATTCTGGAGATGACGATCCCGGCCACCACCAGGATGACCAGTCCGCCGATGGCAAGCGGCAGCGCGCGCCGAAGTTTGATTCCTGATCGCTGATGGTTGGACATGGGCTATAGATCGTCGCGGAGTTTGTATCCGATGTTCTTGATGGTCACAATCATCTCGGCTAACATCGGTATCTTCTCACGCAGATGGCGGACATGCACATCGACGGTACGGGTCGTGCCGGGGAAATCGTATCCCCAGACAGTATTCAGCAGATGGTCGCGCGTAAGCACCCGGCCCTGGCTGCGCAGGAACGATTCGAGCAGGCCGAACTCCTTGGCCGTGAGATGAATCTCCTTTCGTCCGTCCATCACCTGATGCCGCGAACTGTCGAGCGTCAGCCGGCCATACTGAATCTTCGTCTCAGCCGGTTCCTCGCGTTTGGCGCGCCGCAGGAGTGCCTTCACCCGCGCCATCAGTTCCTTCGGGGAAAAAGGCTTGGTGAGATAATCATCCGCACCGAGTTCGAGTCCCACGATCTTGTCGGTCTCGTCCCCCTTGGCTGTCAGCATGATGATCGGAACCGCGGCGGTGCTCTCGTTGCGCCGGAGACGGCGGCAGATTTCCAGCCCGTCGACTCCGGGAAGCATCAAATCAAGGATGACTAGATCGGGGGGAGATTTCTCGATCCGCGCCAGCGCCGTCCGGCCATCGGCGACTGTCTCCGCGCGGTAACCCTCGCGAACCAGATAATGAACGATCAGCGTGGCAATATCGCGCTCGTCTTCCACCACAAAGACATGACCTGTACCTGCCATAAATCCCGGGCCATGTTACGAAAGTCAGGACGATTCGCCCACTACGGAATTTAGCATATTGTACCGCGGCTGTTGTATGCAACACCCAGCCTGAGGTTGCTCCTTGCCTTGGAACCCGTTGGGTGAAAACGCCCGCCGTTCGGCTTGTCTCCGGAGTCTGATTTCCTGGAAATCGTGAAGCCATTGGGGCTGAACCCCGAAGCCGGCGTCTGGCTGGCACGCGATCTGCTGAGCGACCAGCGCATGGTGCTCCGTGAATCCGGAGGGATCGCCAGTGCCCACGGTGCCGACTTGGTCCAGCAGGTCCGTCTCCTCCGCCAACTCGACGAATCGGGGTTCACCGGTGCGGAGGATATTGTTTGGCGGGATGGAACCCACCCCGGATTCACGGCCCGTTTCGTGGACTCGCGCTCACTGAACGCCATTGCCTCCGAGTTTGGGGGTTCGGAACTCATTAAGGTGCTACGGCTGATCTGCCAATCCATGGCTTATCTGCACAGCATCGATTTCCTGCACGGCGATTTGAAACCGGATAACATCCTGGTGGATACCGAGTCCGGGGCGCCGATCCCCCGCCTGACCGATCTGGGACTGGCGGTCCGCCCAGGGACACAACTTCCAACGGAGATCCGTGGAAGTCGCGGGTATATGTCCCCGGAGATCCTTGAGGGCCAGCCGCTGACTGAGGCGATTGACATATACTCCTTTGGCCGCATCGTGGAAGAACTCGCCAATGATCCTGCCGTATCGGCCTTTGCCACAGAGCTGCTGCGACTTTCCCAGGATTGCACCGACCCCCGCCCCGAAAAACGCCCCCGGTCGTTTTGGGACGTCGAATACCGGCTCTCCAGACTCAATCCGCGGCGGACAACCGGATCGATTCGCCGTGCGTTTTCTCCACCCTTGCGGCCGGTCGGCCTGCGACTGCGATTGCGGCTCGCCGCCCGCATGATGGCGCGGGATGGGCTGCGTGTGCGTGGTCACAGGCCCTCCAGGTATCGGGAAATCGAAGCTGATCCGGGAATTCTGCCTTGAGCGGCAACTGGAAAGACAGCCCACGCTCCGCGTCACGAATATCGAATCGCCCGCCGAATTGAGATCGCTGTTCGAGACCTGCATCGATCAGATTCCCCGGAAGGGATCGCCGGCGCATCCATCACCGCAGTGGGTATTCATCGAAACGAAACCATCATGCGAGTTGAGGGCTTCCGACCTGCTGGATCTTCGGGATGCTGCCATGGCGCGCCGGATCAAGATTCTGATCGAGTCGCAGGATCACGCCCTCAGCGGACTCCCGCCGGAGATCGGCATCATCCGTGTACCCGCCATGACGGTGCGCGAATGCACCGCAAGCTCCAGTCATTTGGCGCCGCAACCGGCGCTCGCCATCGCCAATGGACAGTCACTCTACGCCGCCTCAGGCGGCATCCCGGCTCTCATGCGCCATTTCCTCCGCGAGTGGCTGAATCGGGGCTGTCCTGGACGTCCGGTGGAGCCGGTAAACTTCGACCGCCTCGCCCCCGGCATCGCCGATTACTGGCGCGAACGGCTTTCCCGGCTGGATGAGCAAGAAAGGCTCCATCTGGCGGACGCCTCCCTGTTTCACCGCATAATCCCGCTGTGGTGCCTGACTCAGACACCAGGAGCCGGACCCGAATCACTGGCCATGGTGGAGGAGTTGGTAACCAGCGGGTGGCTCAGACATGTCGGCCACGATATCGAGTTACGCCAATACCAGTTCACTTCCCGTTCCGCACGGAATTTCATCCGCAGCCAGTTCGGCGCCGACTGGCTCAGAAACAGGGCTAATGAACTGGTGACGCATGAGACCAGAATCAGCCCGGGTGATCAACGCGCACCCATAGGGTGGGAACTGCGGCGTCTGGCCGGCCATCAGGAAACCACTCCTTCGGCCGGATTGCTGGCGATGCGCGCAGCGTCCTTGGAGGACCGAAAACTGGTCGTTTTCGAGGCGCTGGCGGAATACCGTGAGCGGCGGCGCACCGGCGAGCGAAGTGTGGCCCTGGCGCAACTGCTCAGCGACACCTATGGCGAGCTGGGCTCGACGCGACGGCGCATCCGCGGGGCGGAAACTGCCCTGGAGTTGATGAGCCTGCAGCGCGCCGATACGCCGCTGACGCTCGAACAGGCAAAATGCCTGTCTCGTCTGCTGGAGATCATTGGGAATTGGCAGGCAAAGGAACTGGCGCTCCAGCAGCTGTTGTCGGAGGCTCCCGCTGCCGACAGCCATCTTCGCGGCTACTTGCAAAGCGAATTGGGCGCAATCCATATCCTCCGCTCGGATTTCAAACGCGCCCGGTCAGCCTGCTACGAAGCGCATCATCTGCTCCAGCAGTCCGCGCCCGCCAGCGAGGAATTCGCCCGGAACCTCAACCGGCTGGGAGTGACGCTGCTGGTCTTTGGATCACCGGATGAGGGCGGGAAATACCTCAACTTGGGCCGGGACGTTTCCGCCCGCTTCGGGTGGGACGAGGTAGGATGGCGGTGCCTTGCGAATCTCGGACTGCTTGCCAAGAGGACCGGCAATCCGCTTCAAGCCCAAAACTACCAAAGACGAGTGCGAGACCATTTCCGATTGATTCGTAATTACCAGGAGAACCTCCGCGCCGTAATCGCCATGGTGATGACATATGTGGATTTGGGCCAGGGATACGTGGCGGAGCGGTCCTCCCGGCTTGCGATCGCCCTGGCGGAAGCCGTCGCCGATCTTGGTGAACTGTCAAAGGCCCATTCCTCCCTCGGCTGGGTAATGACCATGCGTGGGGAACTGGGTGCGGCCAAGTCCTCATTCGATACCGCGATCGCCCTGGCTGATCGCATCGGTGACCGGATTAACGCGGCCAGAATGAAATTGAATATAGCGCGCCTTTATCTGGTGGCCGCTGATGGTCGCAAGGCGGACCAGGCATGCGCTGCCGCTATGGAAGTGTTCGAGCGCGATGAGGACTTCGAGGGAGCCTGCGAAGCCAGCCGGCTCCGGGCGCGCGCAGCTATTATTCGTGATGAGTACGATACGGCGGCGGTGCATCTGGGCAACGTTCCTCTCGAACATCCCCTCCTCTCGCTGCGCGACCGGGTCGAAACCCTCATGACCGAAATGGCCCGTCATCTCTGGTTGCGGGACATTGAGGCCGCGGAACATTCAAGACGGCAGTTGCAGGAATACGCCATGGTGGAACGCGTCCATCCGCTCAACTGTGAAATGGGGAGGCTGCGGGGCCACCTCGCACTCCTCAAATGCGATTTCGATGAATCCCTGCGCATCCTGAGTCAGACAGCCACGCGGTGCCGCACCAGCGGCCGCGTGGATCACCTCATGGAAACCATGAAGATATTGGTGATGCTGGCCAGAGAAATGCACAACTGGCAGATTGGCATGCGTTACTTGAAGTCTGCCGAACTCTTGCTTGAGAAGATGCGAGGAGAGCTGGAATGAGTCCCAACCTTGACGACCTGAAGCGTGATCTTCAATCCCTGGCCGCCTCTCGAATCAACATTGATCCTTTTGCCGAAGTGGCCGCCATTCTCGAAGCCCTGCCGGACCGGACACGATTCCTCAATGGCCTATTGGCAACCGCCCGGCGCTGCTTCTTCGCCGATCATGGCGCCATCCTCTCGCACCACCGGCCGACCGGCCGCTGGTTCGCCGAGGCTTCCTACGAACTCGACAACTCGGCACTGGAGGAAATCAAAGGATTGAGCTGGACGGTGGTACGGCAGACGTCCGAGTCCGCCCAAAGCCTCCTGGTTCCGGACGCAGCCCAAAATGAAATCACGCGCAACAGCCGCAGCATCCGCGAATACAACATCCAATCGGTCCTCTGCGCGCCGATCTTCGACTCGAACAGCGTCTGGGGCGTCATCTACCTCGACAACGCCGGCGTGCCCAACGCCTTCGACGAGCAATCCCGGGAACAACTGCGCATATTCGCCCGGTTCTGCGGCATCGCCATTCAGCGATGCGATGATCTGGTGCGCCTGTCCGTACCCGAAACTCCGGCGGTCGAGGAATCGGCAGCCGCCGACGCTCCGTTTTTCGATTTCGTCAGCCCCGCCATGGTGGACATTATGAATATGGTGAGGCGCGCCGCGCCCACCGATGTCCCCATCCTGCTACTGGGGGAAACCGGCACGGGCAAGGACGTCCTGGCGCGATGGATTCATGCCGGCAGCGCACGCCACGAACGCAGCTTCGCCCATGTCAACTGCGCGAGCATCAATCCGAATCTGGTGGAGGCCGAGTTATTCGGCGTGGAGAGCAATGTCGCAACCGGCGTCGGGTTTCGCGAGGGCCGAATCAAACTGGCCGACGGCGGCACCGTCTTCCTCAATGAGATCGGAGAGCTCCCGCTTTCCATCCAGGCAAAGATCCTTCGCGTCATCGAGAATAAGGAGTTGGACCGAGTCGGCGGCGATACCGCGCTGGGCGTCGATGTGCGTTTCATCTGCGCCACCCACCGCGACTTGGCGGCCATGGTGGAAAAAGGCGAATTCCGCCGGGACTTGTACTACCGGATCAATATCGTTGAGGCCCACATCCCCCCGCTGCGCGACCGCATGGAAGAGTTCCCCTTGCTGGTGGATCACATTCTCAAAACCAAATGCCGCAAATACGGCCGCCCACCGGTGCGCATCTCCAAGGCACTGATGGCCCGATGGGTCACCCAACCCTGGCGCGGGAATCTGAGAGAACTCGCCAATGTCATCGAACGATCTCTCATTCTCGGCGAGGGTGAGGAGTTCGCCGCTGTCCCGCACATCACCGCCCGCTCCCGCGTTTCAACTCCGAGCGCCGCCAGCACCGAACCACTCGACCAGCTCATGGACAAAACCGAGGCGCATTTTATCACCCAGGCCCTGCGCGATTCAGGCTGGCTGCTGACCCAGGCAGCGGCACGTCTACAGATTCCCCCCTCCACCCTGCGCTATAAAATGGGCAAACTGGGAATCCGGCCACCGAAGCGAGTTCGGTAACGAGCAGTTTCTTGCGCTGTAACTGCTTCATAAACAGTTAATTAAGAAATCGCTCCTCCGAATTCCCCGCGAAACGCAAGTTTTCGCGCACCGGAAGCGCCATTTTAGCTCCGCAACGCCTCCCGCCTGACGGAAACGCAGGAAACTGCGCGTTCGCGCGTCTGACCGCTTCCTGATCGTATCCGCCGTCTGCTCGCGCCACACCCGCAATCCAAATCCCCACAACGTGTTACGCGGGGTCCCGCAAACCGACCGAGCGGGACAACAAACTCGGCATGCCTGGTTGCTATGTCCCTACCGCGGGGCATCAAACCCCCGGAGGGAGGTCGAAATGAAGAACTCCAAACTGCGTCAACTCGCCGCGATGGCCGTGTTCGCACTCCTCATGGCCATACTGCTGTTTGCCCCAAGCGGGGTATCGGTGGCTGGCGACGGCGGCACTGGTGGACCCGTCCCGCGTGACACAACTGGCAACAACTCAACCCCACCGGACACGACTACCACATCGGGAAGTGTGACAACAACGAGCTTCTGGTTGATATGGCTGTTCTAGATCTCCCGGGGAATGAACTGTCGGGCAAGGGCTCGACATGGCCGATATCAGCCAACTCGGGGAGGGGCCCCTGGGCCGGGGCCAATCTCCTTGTGGTGGGACCCGCCGGATCCGGCAAACTCTCACTGGTCAGAGCCGTGCTGCAGGCACTCGACCACCGGATCCGGCTTTCCCTCTTGGATTTCGAGACGGAACCGCGAATTCAACGCGTCTTGCTGGATCAACTCAGGGCCGCCCGGCCCGCCGAACCGCCGGGGGCCATCAGCTCAGGTGTTGACGCTCTGATCCTGCGGCACATCCACCGCCTCCCGCCACGGCGAATGACCGAATTGATCAACGTCTGCCGGACTATTGCGCTCACTAATGGTCATCCCCCGATTCTGTTCCATGCCACAAGTCATCGCTACTCCGAATACTCCCAGACACTGAAGAACGAGCTCAGTTCGTTCTTCAACTGCCTGATCCAGTTGTCGGGATTTCCGCGCACCGAGAACCGAATCCGCCAGTTTGTCGCCGATGTTCTGGCCGATCTCAATCACCGGTACGGGCAGCACATACTCGGCGTCGATCCACCCGTCGTGAATTTGGTACAGCAGATCGCAGAACGTGCCAACCTCTACGAACTGCGCAACGTGATTGAACGCGCCTATTTCCGTGAAGAGTCATCCCGCCTGTCCATGGAATCGATTACCGCAGCCTGCGCACCGAAACGTGGCCGCGGTTCGCAACGGGGAGCCAGAAACTCCAGGCGGCGAACATTGGTGCACTGATCACCGCCCACAGGGGCATCGCTCAAGGTATTTCGCATCATGGAGTCCGTGGCGCCACCGCTTGATTGGTTATAAGGTCGGCCAGAAACTTGGGGGAAGTATGAACAGTCCCGAATTCATCCAGAAGTCCATCCCGCCGCAACTGCCTGAGCAGGGTGGCATCGTATGGGTCGCCGGTGGCGTGCCGATCAACGCCCTCCCGGCCCCCTGCTCCAAGTGCGTCGACTTCCTGGCGCAAATGAACGACGCCGTCTTGATCAATTTCATTCAACGCATCCGCGAACAAACCGGCCGGATGGGCAGCGAGGGGGAGACGAAAACCTGATTCAGATGCAGACTGGATATGGAGGTGAGTCCCCGTTCGCAAAAGATTTGCGCGTTGCTCGCCCCCATGATTTCTTGGAGATATGAAAATCGAACTCATCCCTGCAAGACCAGCTCACTAATTCCGCAATAAGGAGGAGAGGACCCCCTATGGAAAACCACAGTTCCACCCTCGCCGTTCCGGCACCGGCCATAGGTAATCCTGGAGGCCTGCCGACGACCCTGTTGACTCTCTTCTGGTCCCCGTCCAAGGCCTTTCGTACGCTTCGAGAAAAGCGCTGGTGGTTCGTGCCATTCCTGCTATGCGCGGCAACCGCGATCCTCTTTGCGTTCGCTACAGCTCACTATCGCGTGGAGGACTTCAAGCAGGACATTAAGTCCGATCCCTCCTATTCCTCCGAGGAAGTTGGCTGGCGCTTGGTCAACATCGACGCGCAGACAACGGCAGGCGTATCAACCTGGCAGCTTACACTCGCGACAACGGCGGTCGCAATCCAAGCCGCCAAACTGTTCGGCTTGGCGCTCGTAGTCTGGCTGGCTTTGCAACGCTACGCGACGAAGATCACTTACATGGCCCTTGTCTCAGTTTGCGGTTTCATCTTTCTGATAAAGATCCCGGAAGCACTTCTCAGTGGGCTGCTCATTAGTCTAAAGGGGACCACAAGGGTGTTTATCGGACCTGCGGCCCTCCTGCCGCCCGACTCGTTTGAATCCCCGCTTTTCCATGTACTCAACAGGTTGGACATCTTCTCAATCTGGATGGCGATCCTGCTGGCCATCGCGCTACCGATCGTTGCCGAGCTGCCTCGCAAGAAAGCAGCACAGATCGTGGCGTATCTCTGGATCGCATGGCTCCTTGAGGGCGCACTCTTTGGTAATCTGGTCAGGATCCTATGACTGGTATCCCGCCCCCGGCTCACCATTGCCTGAAGTCCGGCTCCTCGGAAGTTGCATGAACTTTTCGAGGGAAGTATCTCGTTTGCCGTAATGATTACGACGTCGGCACCACAAAGAGTCACGGACTCCATGACCGTCCCTAACTCAGCTGCGAAGATGCGGCTCTTAGTGACCGATCGGCGGTTTCTGAGACTATGGGTGGCTCTGTCTCAATCCAATCTGGGAACGATAATCAACCTGGTGGCATTGACACTCTACGTCTACGACAGGACCCAATCTGGAGCGGCGGTGGGAACCCTGCAGATGGTGATGGTCGTTCCGTCAGTCATTGTGGGGTTGTTCGCGGGAATCGTCGTCGATCGATGCGATAAGAAATGGGTCATGGTGATTGCCGACCTCGTCAGAGCCGTGTTGTTCTTTGGAATCGCACTCTTACCGAGTATTCCTCTCATCTATGCAGTAGTGTTCGCATCCTCATTGACCGGCCTCTTCTTCGCTCCGGCGTATCTGTCCTCGTTGCCGTTGTTGATTGAAAAGAAACACCTCATGGAGGCCAATTCACTGTCGGAAGTGACCTCGCAAATTGCTCAAATCATTGGTCCGGGACTGGCAGGATTCATATATGTGCAATGGGGGTTCGGCCTCATCTGCGCACTGAACGCAGCTTCCTTTGTTATTTCGGCCGCTTTGGTAATGACAGTGGACATTCCATCGAATGGAACAGAGCAACCCCGATGGTTCAGCCTGAAGCGTACGATGGGGCACATCATCGAGGGGTTCCAATATATAAGATCCAACGGTGTGGCGAGATGGGTGACGCTGGCAGTCGGGGGACTCCATTTGGGGGGAGGTGCCATCGTTGTCCTAATGGTCATGTTCGTGAAAGATATCCTCCATGGAAGTAGCGCCGCCTATGGCATGATTGTCTCCGCCACGGCGGTCGGAAGCGTTTGTGGGGCGGTTGCGACTTGGTTTAGGCGGGGCTTGAAAGAGTCGACTGTATTGAAGAGTTCTTTTCTCGTATTGGGGGTCGCGGCGCTATTCCTCTCCCTCAGTTCGGCGATTTGGCTGGCGTTGCTTCTCTTTGCGGTTGTGGGCCTCGCGCAGACCACAATTGGCATATCCATAGATACACTCTTGCAGCAGCACTTACCTGCGGCCACCATGGGCAGAACCTTCGCTACAATCGGTGTTATCACGCAGGTGTGCCGGCTCGTATCGATGGGCGCCGGCGGCATTGCGGCAGATGTTGTCGGCATCAGAACCGTCTTTATCCTGGGAAGCTCGATCATGCTGTCTACTGCACTAATAGTGCTTAGATCTGGCTCCGTTCAAACCATGGTCTGGGGGGACAAGAAATAGCAATCGCATCGACGAACACCCCCGATATGCCTTGTTGCAGTCAGGTTGGGATTTCTTCACGCTCGCAAGACTGGCTCACTCGTTCAGTATTGAGGAGGAGAAACAGCAATCATGGAAAACGACAGTTCCGCCCTCGCCGTTCCGGCACCGGCCATAGGTAACCATGGAGGCCTGCTCACGACTCTGTTGACTCTCTTCTGGTCTCCGTCCACAGCCTTTCATACGCTTCGAGAAAAGCGCTGGTGGTTTGTGCCATTCCTGCTATGCGCGGCAACCGCGGTTCTCTTTGAATTCGCTACCTCTCATTATCGCATGGAGGATTTGAAGCAGGATATCAAGTCCGATCCGTCTTATTCCTCCGAGGAGGTTGGCCGTCGCTTGGCAAACATTGAAAGGCAGGCCACGGGAGGGGTATCGCTGTGGCAACTGGGACTCGCGACGACAACTCTAGCCGCCGGGCACGCCGCCAAGATGTTCGGCTTGGCGCTCGTAGTCTGGCTGCCGCTGCAACTTTACGCGACAAGAATCACGTACATGACCATTGTCTCCGTTTGCAGTTTCATCTTTCTGATAAAGATCCCCGAAGCACTTCTCAGTGGGCTGCTCATTCGCCTAAAGGGAACCACAAGGGTGTTTCTCGGACCTGCCGCCCTTCTGCCGTCAGATTGGTTTGGATCCCCGCTATTCAGTCTGCTCGAGAGGCTGGACATCTTCTCAATTTGGATGGCCATCCTGCTGGCCATGGCGCTTCCGATCGTTGCCGAGCTGCCTCGGAAGAAGGCGACAATGATCGTAGTTTATCTCTGGGTCGTATGGCTCCTTGAGGGCGCGCTTCTGGGTAACCTGTTCAGGATTGTATAACGGGCGTTCCGCGCGCTCCTCAACTGTCTGAGTCTCGGTGACCTGTTGTTACGCTGTCTCGCGCGTATCCCGGGAGTGTGAGGCACGAAGGGGACCGCCCAACTTCTGTCAATTCCCCCCAGCGCACTCCCCTTTCTCATTGATTCGGCGCATACCAGTATTCCACTTTAGAGCCGGGGGTGCTCGAAGGAGGATTGCAGTGCGTAAGACCGTGGTGTTCCTGGCGTTTGCTCTCGCCTTGGTGGGGATGACAGTCAGCGTCTCCCAGGCCGACGAGGGCATGTGGCCGCTCTTCTCGCTGGACCAACTGAACTTCGAAAACCTCGCGGCGCGCGGACTCAAGCTCAAGGCCGCCGACATCTATAATCCCGACGGCACCGGTCTCTGGGCGGCGGTCGTCTCGCTCGGCGGCGGCACCGGCAGCTTCGTTTCACCCAACGGACTGATTATCACCAACCATCGCGTGGCCTTCGGCTCGATCCAAAGCCAAAGCACCGCCGAGAACAACTACATCGACAAGGGATTTCTCGCGCGCACGCAAGCCGATGAGATTCCCGCGACCGGTTACAACGCCTGGGTCTGCAAATCGTTCGACGATGTAACCAAGCAGGTGCTGGGAGCGGTGAAGAGCAAGGCCACCGACCTGGAACGGTACAAAGCGGTCGAGAAAGCCACCAAAGAGATCATCGCCAAAGCCGAGAAAGGCAAAGACGTCAAATGCCGCGTCGCCGCGTTCGATGAAGGACGCCAGTATATCCTGATAACTTTCCTCCCCGACTGCAAATGCGCCGAGTACTCCAAGGACATCGTGCCCTACAAATCGGCGATCTACCTGCCGGTCTCGGCGGCTCAGTTGAAAGAAGGCGATTTCGATATGACCATCGGCTACCCCGGTGGCACCAGCCGGTTCGAAACCTCCTTCGGCATCGACGAAGCCCTGAACTTTTCCTATCCGAGAAGTGTTGCGACCCGCAAGGTCCTGATCGACATCATGGAGAAGGCCTCGGCCGAAAATCCCGAATGGAGTGTGCGACTCTCATCCCGCATCAAGGGACTGGCGAATTACTTGAAGAACTTCGAGGCGATGATCACCGGCCTGACCAGGAGTCACGTCGTCGAGCAGAAGGTGCAGCTCGAACTGAAGCTGGCCGATGCGCTCCAACAGAATCCGGCATTGCAGGCCAGGTACGGCCACGTCCTTCCGGATTTGAAAGCTCTCTACGAGAAACACGGGAAGACGCGCCTGAAGGATGAAGCCCTCGGGTGGCTGGGCCAATCGTCACGTTACTTTGGGTTTGCCAACCAACTCTACCGCTGGAGCCTGCAAAAAGCCAAAAAGGACATGGACCGCGATCCGGAGTTCATGGAACGCAATGTCCCATCGATGCGCCGTGGTCTCAAAGAGGCCCAGGTCAATCTGGTCCCCGAAGTCGACAAGCGCATGTTCACCTATGTCCTGCACCACGCCATGGCCCTCCCCGCAGACCAGCGTATTGCCGCACTGGACAAACTGGTTGGCGACACGACCAAAGTCGGGACCGACAAAGCCATCGAGACTCTGGTCGAACGGCTCTATTCCAACACCAAGCTCGGCACGCTGGATGACCGGATGAAGATGTTTGAGATGTCGAACAAGGAACTGCTCGCGCAAAACGACGCGTTCATCGGACTGGCTGCGTCGATGTACGACGATCTGGAAGCACGGCGTCAGCAGGGCAAGGAATTCGACGGCGCCCAACGGCGGCTCAATCCCCAGATGATTGCGGCGTTTCGCGAACTCAAACTCGGCCCGGCCTATCCCGATGCCAACGGCACCATGCGCCTGACCTACGGCTCGATCAAGGGTTTCTAGCCCGCCGATGCCTCACACTTCGCTTGCTTCACCACGCTCACCGGCGTCGTGGAAAAGGAGACCGGCAAGGAGCCGTTTAACAGTCCTCCCGCGCTCCTCGCGGTCTACAAGAGTCACGATTTTGGGCCCTACCTCGATTCGAATCTGAACGATGTGCCGGTGAATTTCCTCGATACCGATGATACGACCGGCGGCAATTCGGGCAGCCCGGTTCTGAACGGCAAAGGCGAACTCATTGGCCTGTGCTTCGACGGGAACTACGAAGGCCTCTCGGCCGACTACAAATACGACGAACGCGTCGCCCGCACCATCAATGTCGATTCGCGCTACATTCTCTTCACGCTCGACAAGGTGATGGGCGCAAAAGAACTGATCGGCGAGATGACAAT
>JACRMA010000062.1 GCA_016235085.1 Candidatus Zixiibacteriota bacterium | reverse complement strand
CTCACCCTTGATATTGGCCAGTTGGGCGCCGTTGCGGGATTGAACTTCCTCGAACTCGGTGGTCTTGGATTCAATCTCTTTGCTGAGATTCTCGATCGCCTCGAGCGCGGCGAGAATACCATCCTCGGCCGCGGTGATTTCGTTGCGCACATGGTCGATTTCGCGGGAGAGCGCGTCGTATTCCTTGTTGGTCTTGATCGCCACCATCTGGCTCTTCAGGCGCTCCAACTCGACATTCTTGTCTTTGACCCGGAGCTCCAGCCGTTTGTGCTCCAGCTTGGTGGCCTCGAGCTGATCGCGCGCCTCGTCCACCGCCCCCTTGGCGGTCTTGATCTCGCCCTGCAGCGTGGCAATCATGTCGGGCAGATATTCTTTGGAGCGTTCCAGCTCGACGAGCTGGTAGTCCAGGCCCTGCAGCTTCATCAACAGTTCAGCATTGGTAGACATCGAGCTTCGACTCCCGCATTGATGTTATATACACACAGCGATAAAAAAACGCGCACCCGTTGGGCGCGCGCGTTTCTCTCTTCGAGGACACCACCCAAGCAAGGGGGAGTGTCAGGGTATTTCGATCGGCAGTTTGCGTTGGTGTCCTGGTCATCAGTGATTTCGCTTAAGCTCTATGGTGGGCAATACTGGACTTGAACCAGTGACCTTTCGGATGTGAACCGAACGCTCTAACCAACTGAGCTAATCGCCCGCCAGCAATTCTATACGGACAGCGTCCTCCCGATTGTTACGTGGGACCGATTCGGGATATAAGCTTCTGCCAACATTTGCCACATCTCTCCGGGTCGTCTTTTGTGCCTTCGGTCTGGTGGGCCCACCAGGACTTGAACCTGGGACCTACTGATTATGAGTCAGCAGCTCTGACCAACTGAGCTATGGGCCCGTCCGTTATCTCCCTGTCGCGGGCCAAACTATCACTCGGGGGTCTCACCTGGCTTGTTCTCCCGGCCACATCACGACAATTTCGCCGCTCTTTGCCGACCAGTCAAGAGGATTTTGGCCGGGGAGGTCTGACGATGTGATTGGGTGGGGCGAGGCACGCCCACATGAGCAGATGCCCTCTCGATAAGGGTGCAGACAATTGAAGATGGCACGCTTCTGGCTCTCCCTTCGCGCGCGGAGCGGGCCGCCACATAGGGCGGCCCCCACGCGCGATCCTTCTGATTCGGACACCGACACTGCTGTCAGAACGGCTCCGGTTGCCGGACGGCATCCGAATTTCATCTTGCGCCGTCTGGCAGGGAGTTATTCTTTGTTTCCAACGTGGTTGTGGCTTCGCCTGGACGTTAAGCGGACCCGCCGCGGCGGGGCGGCCGCTGGCCGTGTCTGGGGTGCGGCATCAATGGAAATCATCGACGCTCATACTCACTTTCTGTCCTACAATTATTTCCGGCTCCTGACCCAACTGCGGCCCGAGTATGGCGACTTGGACGAATTCATCGCCGAGCGGTCGCGCCGTCACGGATTCCAGTGTCCGGCAAAGGACCCGGTGCGGCTGGCCGACCTTTGGACGATCGAAATGGAACGGTTCGGAGTCTCCCGCGTGGTGTCGATTGCGAGTCTCCCTGGGGATGAGTCATCGGTCGGTGCGGCGGTGCGCGTGTTTCCCGACCGGTTTATCGGTGTGGCATCGGTCAATCCCTACCTGCCGGTGGCCGAGGAAGTATTGGAACATTCGGTTCGCGAGCTGGGATTCCGAGGTGTGATCCTCTACCCGTCCCTGCATCGCTTTGCGGCGTCGTCCGAAGTTGTCTATCCCATCTACCGGCTCGCGCGGCGGTATCACCTCGTCGTCTATGTTCACTTTGGATCGTTGCGGGTTCCGCCGCGTCGCTGGCTCGGGATATCCGATGTACACGATTCGCACTTTGTCGACCTCAGTGATTTGCACCGCGCCGCCACGGATTTCCCCAATGTCCGATTCGTGGTGCCCAGCTTCGGCTGTGGCACTCTTCGCGCGCTGTTGCGTTTGGGCCTGCAGTGCCCGAATGTCTATGTTGATACCTCATCGTCGAATTGCTGGCTGGAGGATCAATCGGAGTTCACCAGTCTGCGCGAGGTATTCGAGCGCGCGCTCGAAGTATTCGGTCCGGCGCGCATTCTCTTCGGCACCGACTCCAGTTCGTTCCCGCGCGGCTGGCGTGTGGCGATCTACACCGAGCAGCTCGAACTCATGAAGACCATCGGCCTCTCCGACCGCGCCTGCGACGCCATCCTCGGGCAGAACGCGCGCGACCTGTTTGGATTGGATCGGGACCTGCCGACGTTTGCGCCGTAAGTAATCCTCCCCCCAATGGTCTGGAGGCTGCGATTCCCCCTCGGAGAGCAGCTACTAGACCTGGCGGGAAAATTAAGGGACAAAGTCCTGGACAGCAGGCGCCACGCATTCACTCGGAGCGTCACAGTGACCGCTCTAGAGGTCTCTGTCCACCGATCTGGACCAGAGGCTCAATAGAAGGGAGATGATTGCGAAGTAGAGGGCGGCGCCGGCAAGCATGTACTTCCGGCTGCATAGAAAATGAACGAACCCAACCCCGAACAAGGATGTGACGACGATCCCGGCTATTTCAGTCGGACTCATTCTCCGCGGTTTGCGGATCGGCTCTGCCACACCCATGAACGTCATCCCTCAGGCCACACGAAATCAAGGGTTCTTCTCCTCTTTCATCTTATCGGTGGCAATCGGGATGTCGCCAGCGAGCTCTGGACATGAGAGTTCGACGCCAGGCAGTTCGGAGCAGGACACACATCTAAGGCAATCGGCGGTAATCGCTTATGCGGAGCTCAGGAGACCGCATCAAGGTGATCAAGAAGGTAAATCGCCGAGACCCGGCGTTCAGAAACCACGAAATGAACCGGTCTCCTCATTCCGATGATCACGAATGAACTGCAGAGTCTTTTCAAGTCCCAAAGTTCGTGCCAGAACTGCTCCTCTGTCCACTTCCAGACAGTGGCGAAGGATCTCCATCGCCGCCCGAGTCGCATGCACATCAGGTGGGTGAGGAGTAGAAATTTCAAGTACATACCCTCCGCTACCCTCTCTAGAATTCATGACATGATCTAACACTCGATTGACCTGACAAATCTCCCTCGAGGATTCGGGAGATCCGGCCTGCAAGTACTTTAAGAGATCAACCAATGACATGTATGTGTAGGCGACCGAGGAGGCGCCGCCCGGGCGGGCAGCGAATCCACCATCATCGTTTCGGCACGACAGGATGAAGTCCCTAATATCACTCCTCTCCTGACATGACAACGCTGATTGTAGCTGCTGGCTACGAGACAGCGACCTTAGCCCAAAATGCGTGGCACAACTCAGAGGCTCGCTCTCCGACTTGGTGTTACGGAATCCGAGCTTCCCGTTAGGGCATCGAAGGAGGAAGGATTTAATGATGCCAACCAGCGGTGGCGCGACGGGCTCCTCGACGTCAAGATCGCGGAGAAGCAGTATAGCTATATCCGTATCCGCGAGCGTCGGCTCGTCAAGATGATAACGACTGTCGCAAAAGCCCTGGCCCGGATTCAGACAGGACAAGACAAAGTCCTTTGTCATGGCTGCCCTATGCGTGCCAATATACTCGCTTAATGCGGACAGATGCAGAGGCTCAAATCGTCTGCGGCCTTCCGTGGCCTTCAGCAAACTTAAGGCACAGTAAGTGCCATACAAACTCGCGTGCCGAGTCTTGCTGGAACTTCGGAATCCTCCAAGGGACTCATCAAAGTGCGCATGGACAAACGCAATCAATTGACTCTTGCTGATCTCCAGGAGTTCGCCGCGATACTCAGGCCCCGAGTTCGGCCTGATTGCAGAACGAATCCTGTCGATGGCCTTAAGCGCCTCATACCCAAAGTACGTTGTATCAAGGCAGTGCTCGTCCCAGTATAGGGCGCGGCGCAAGAACCAATGCTCACCCCTTCCAAACTTCCCATACACCCCGGCCGATGACTGCCTCATGAGGATCTCATGGGTGATGCTGATTGTGATCGGCAACGCTTCCCCGGAACTCCTGTTTACCTCGCGTGTCCAGAGAATCAGGAGGATGGCCATTGTGAGGGCGTAGAGAGCAGCGGCAACCAGTATCATGAAGACAACTCCGATAAGCGATCGCGGGTTTCGTGGTGATCCGCCTGGCATGCCCGGCGGAACTCGGTCAATCGGATTTGGCAGTCAGAAGTGATTCTACCTTCATTTGCCGTAATGTCCTTCAATTGCGTCACAGCGATAGCGAGCTGCCGGTCGATAGACCCAATGCCCGCGGTCGCGGCTCCCAACGTAGTGGCTATGTCCGTGGCCGATTGCGTGAGTGCCCGAAGATCGTTGGCAACAGGGTTCGTTGTGGTCATGACAAGTTGTCTCAACTGGGCACCTGCATCCTCCACCGCACGCGTAAGATCCAGATGCTGGCGCTCGCTGCTTTCAACAATCCATCTAGAGTTCTTCTCGACCGTAACCGTCGAATTCCGGACACTCATGAAATAGAATAAGAGAGCAATCATGATCCCGAGCAGGCTATATCCGAACTGGGAGGCATCAACATCCGGATAGACGACGACTAAGTACACGGCCAATGCACTGACTGCAATTGTCGTCAGCACGATCATGGAAACGAGCAGCGGATGTCTGTTCATCAACCCTCCTTCGATCGTCAAGATGCCACAGTCCCGGTGTAGGCCGCAAGACTTTTTTTCGGTCACAGGCGCCAGGCGTTCCTCAGTGTCCACCAGCTGAAGCGCCCCTGTTGGGACCTCCGGGAATATCGCCTGATGCATAGTAGGTCGATTTGGGGATGAGCATAGACTCGGATGCCTCTTGACGACTGACTACGAACCTGAATGGAAAGGAGCCGGAAGCCGCGTCCGGAGAGACCAGCCTATCCCACTCAGTGCAAGGCGCTCAGCGCCTGATCCAGGCGCCGGATGCCGGTGATTTCGAGTTCGCCGGCGAAGGACAGATCGCGCGTGTTGATGGCGGGAATGATGGCGTGGCGGAAGCCAAGTTTCTCGGCCTCGAACAGACGCGGGGTGATTTGCGCGACACTGCGAATCTCTCCGGCCAGTCCGATTTCACCGATGAAGACTGTGTTTGCTTTCACCGCGCGTTTGAGTGTGGCCGAGGCGATGGCGACTGCCGCCGCCAGATCGACGGCGGGCTCGTCCGTGGTGTAGCCACCGGCGAGATTCAGATAGACGTCTCGTCCGCCGAGTTGCAGGCCGCCGATATTCTGGAGAATCGCGATTAAGATGGCGGCGCGGCGCGGATCGATGCCTGTGGTGACGCGTTGCGGCACGCCTCCCCCCTGTCCGACCAGTGATTGAACTTCGAGCAGCAATGGCCGACGTCCCTCGATGGCCACGGCGATGGCGGAACCGGGAACATCGGGAGAGCGCTCGGAGAGAAAATGCCCGGAAGGATTGTTGATTTCGATCAGGCCGCGTTCGGTCATCTCGAATAGTCCGACTTCATGCGTGGATCCGTAGCGGTTCTTCAAACAACGCAGAATGCGAATCCACTGGCGGCGGTCCCCTTCGAATTGAAGGACCGTGTCCACCAGATGCTCGAGAATCTTGGGACCGGCGATGAAGCCATCCTTGGTGACGTGGCCGACCAGAAACATGACAGCGCCATGCACGCGCGCCCAATCCGAAAAGTGCGAGGCGCATTCGCGGATTTGCGAGACGGTGCCGGGCGTGCTCTGCATGTCGGGATCAAACGTCGTTTGAATCGAATCGACGATCACGGCCCGTGGTTTGACCTTGTCCGCAGCCGCAAGGATCGAGCCGACGTCTGTGTCGGTCAGCAAATGCAGATTGGAGTTGATGCCCAGGCGGTCGGCGCGCCGCTTGATCTGCGCGGCCGATTCCTCGCCGGAGACATACAGTGTTTCGTAGCCACGGTGGGCCAATCGGCCAGCGGCCTGGAGCATCAGCGTTGATTTTCCGATGCCCGGTTCTCCACCTACCAGGACTGTCGATCCCGGCGATGCGCCTCCACCGAGAACGGTGTCCAACTCACTGATCCCCGTGGCGAGCACGGCAAGAGCGTCAACCGGAACTTCTGCAAGAGCGGCGACCGCAGGCGCCGCGCGCTTGCGCCCTCCCCCGCGCGTCCCTGTTGCGGGTCCCGAGGGCGCCTTCTCCTCGTGTAATGTGTTCCACGTCCCGCAATCGGGGCACTGCCCGGCCCACTTGGCAAAGACTGAACCACAGGAAGCACAGGCGTAGAATGACTTGGCGGCGGACACAGTGGGAAGGAAACATCCGGAGGGGACTTGAGGAAAGGGACAAATTGCGAAAGCGATGCGCCGTGCCCTTCATCGCCCGTGCCGAGCATCTGGTTCCCGTCGGATAACAACGGCGGCTCCAGGGTGCACCCCGCAGTATGGAGGACTCTCCGGACAAAACCGCTCCGATCTCGCCAATTCGCGGTCATTGACTTGATGATAACACTCTGCCAACTTGCCAGTACGGCGGGGTTCGCAGTGCCAATTGGGTTGCCACTCAGGATGCACTCGTGCGAATTGCCTGGGCGGTGTATTCTCTGATGACTCACCTGAGGACACACGGTCTGAATTGCGCGATCTTGGCGCTGATCGCATTTGTTTTCCTGGTGATGAGCATACACTGTGGCCGCAATCCAGCCGACTTATCAGACCGACTGCCCGTGAAACTCCTTCGGGAGGACTACCAGGAGCTCCAACGGCTCGTGTTTGCATCGCATCCGATGCCGTTCGTAGATCGTGCTGAAGTGCTAAAGGCATTCGATCAGCACCGCGATCTGCTGCGGGACAGCCTCACGGTTCTCGAGTTTTACCGGATCGCATCGGCCGCCGTCGCAGCGGTGGGCTGCAGTCACACAGAACTGTCCCTGCCTGAGCGGCTGCAGCAACAACTTGTCAAGACCGGCGGGTTCTTTCCGGCAGCCATCACGGTGCTCCATGATTCTCTCTTCGTGCGGACTGACTATCCCGACGCATGGAGTCTCCCAACCGGAACCATCATCATTTCGATCAACGGCAGGCCAGCTTCCGAGATTCTCGGGAAGTTGAGAGACTGTCTGCCGACCGACGGCGGGTACCTGGTGAAAAAGGACTTCCTTCTGAGTGAGAGTTTCAATGAGTTCTACCAGGGATTCGTGGAGGACATTGATTCGTTCGAGATCGCGTATGTGCTTCCCGGCGCCAACGAAACAAGCCGGTCGCGTGTTTGCGCCAGGACCTGGAAAGAAGTGAGGTCAATTGCCCAGGACGACACCTGTGGCCGGGCTCCGGATCGGATGCGGGCCGCGATTGATGACAAAGCCGGGTATGCGATTCTCACGATTCCGTTCTTCGAGTACGGGGACGAGCGGGAGCACTTCGTCCAGACTGTCGATAGCCTTTTTGCGACCTTTGCGAGCCACGCGGTGCATTCGCTCATACTTGACCTGCGCGGCAATCAGGGCGGCGACCCTCGAAGTGCGGCGTACCTGCTGGGTTACCTGATCCCGAAACCGTTTGCGTACTTCTCTGCGAGTTCGGTGAACCTCCATGCGGAATTGAAAGGCCTGCAACCTATCCATGAGAATAGATTCGCGGGCAAACTGATCGTCATGGTGAATGGCGGCGTCAGCTCAACAACTGGACATCTGTGCTCGCTCCTCAAGTACCACCGTGTCGGGATTATCCTCGGTACCGAAACCGGCGGTTCCTACGCTTGCAGCGGCGGTTTCACAGAGCATGATCTGCCCAACACGCGTCTTCACCTTCTCCTCCCGCATGCCATCTTCATGGCCGCGGTGGGGAGAATGCCGAGTGCGTATCGGATCCAGCCCGACGTGGAGATCGAGCCGTCGATCAGCGACCTGCTGCATTGCACTGACCGCCAGTTGGATTCCGCCAAAGCGGCTATCCATGAGCGTTAGTGATGCGGACAATCTTCTCGCTCGGGGTTGATGCAGGTCCAGATGGCATTCCTTGAGAGCTCAAAGCATCAAATACGGTCTTGCCACGTGAGGCAAACACCAGCGGGCGCTTCCAATGAGAACTGATTCAGTCCGCTGTCGCTGACTGTTGCTCTGCGGCCATCACCGTGTTGCTCATCAGCATCGCGACTGTCATAGGGCCGACACCACCGGGAACAGGTGTGATCGCGCCCGCAACCTCGGAAACCGAGGAGAAATGCGCGTCGCCTACGAGACGGTAGCCCTTGGGTGTGGAAGAGTCGTCGACACGGTTGATGCCGACATCGATGACCGTCGCGCCAGGCTTGATCATGTCGCCGGTGACCGATTCGGGACGTCCCATGGCGAGAATCAGAATGTCGGCGCGGCGGCAGTGGGCAACGAGATCACGAGTGCGGCTGTGGCACAAGGTCACGGTCGAGTCGCCCTTGGGAGATTTGAGCGAGAGCAGAATCGATATCGGCCGGCCAACGATGTTGCCACGACCGAGAATGACCGTTTCGGTGCCTGGTATCCTGATCCCGGATCGAACCAGCAACTCGACGATCCCAGCGGGCGTGCAGGGCAAAAAGTGTGGGAAGCCGAGCGTCATCGCGCCGACATTCTCCGGATGAAAACCATCGATGTCCTTCGCCGGATCAATTAGATCAACCAGCGCGGATTCATCCAGATGATCCGGCAAAGGCGATTGCACGATATACCCGTGCAGATCCTTCCGGGCATTCAGTTCTCGAATCAATGCTTCCAGTTCGGCGAATGAGGTTCGTGCCGGACGTTCGATCACTTCGGACGCCATGCCCATGGCATCGGCGGTTTTCTTTTTGGTTCCGACATACACCGCGGACGCCGGATCGTCACCGACGAGCACAGCCGCCAGGCGCGGTGTGATGCCCTTGCGCTTCAGTTCTGAAATGCGGTCGGTGAGTTCGGACCGAATCTGCGCCGCAATGGTTTTTCCGTCGATCAGGCGGGCTGGCATGGGAACTCCCTTTATGTCTGAATGATGAGGTTGGGAGGGCGAGGCTCCTGCCGAGCCTTGTTCCCGCGCCGAGAAGAGGCTCGGCGAAGAGGCTCGGCAGGAGCCTCGCCCTCCCAGTCAGACCTTACTCAATTCGAAATCGAAGCATTACACATCCCCCGGCGACGACGGATGCGGTTCGTGCTCACCCACCTCGCGCGGGGGCAGGCCGAAATACTCACGCACAGGTACTGAGCCGTCGTAGTCGAGCCGGAAGCGCTGGATTGCAGTGGCGCGACCGGAGGCTTCGTCGATGTCGATCAAGACCGCTGACATCTTCACGTCACCGTCGGCCATCTGAAACTTGTGCGGCAGTCCGGTCAGGAATCTCGCCAGTGCATCCTGCGGACGCGCCCAAAGGACCGAATCGTGCGGACCGGTCATCCCGGCATCGGTCAGATAGGCCATCCCTTTCGGGAAGATGTGCTCATCGGCGGTCTGCACGTGCGTGTGGGTTCCGATGAGCGCGCTCACGCGACCGTCGAGGTAGTACCCCATCGCCTGCTTTTCGGAGGTCGCCTCGGCGTGGAAGTCCACGAAGATGATCTTCGCCTCCATCCGCAGCCGCTCGATTTCGCTGTCGGCGCAACGAAAGGGACAGTCGATTTCCTTCATGTAGACACGTCCCTGAATATTCAGAACCCCGATCGGCACACCGGCTGCCGTCTTCTTAACGACACTTCCTGATCCCGGCGCACCGGGCGGGTAATTGGCTGGACGCAGTAACAAGGGTTGTTCACGCAAGAGATCGAGCGTCTCCATCCGGTCCCAGATGTGGTTACCGGATGTCTGCACATCGATTCCGTAGGTGAAGAGTTTTTCCGAGATCTCGCGCGTTACGCCGTAACCGCCGGCGGCGTTTTCAACGTTAGCGATCACAAAGTCGACCGCGTACTTCCGCTTGAAGCCCCACAGAAGCTGTGAGACAACCCAGCGCCCGGGGCGTCCAGTGATATCGGCGATGAACAGAATGCGCATGATGTACTCGGGGCCTATTGCGCGCTATGGGCACGGCAAGCCGTGCCCACTCGGGCGCTCCGACAAAAAGCCTTCGCCAACAACAACGCTACCTCGCGTAATCGACCGCGCGAGTTTCGCGGATTACAGTCACTTTAATCTGGCCGGGATACTCCATCTCGGCCTGAATCTTCTTGGCGATATCGGAAGCCAGAAGCGACGCCCCGACATCGTCCACCGATTCGTTTTCCACCATCACGCGCACTTCACGTCCGGCCTGGATCGCGTAGGCTTTGGCCACGCCGGTGAAGCCATCAGCGAGCTCTTCGAGTTTCTCGAGGCGTTTGACATACCCTTCGAGCGATTCACGGCGCGCCCCGGGTCTGGCGCCGGAGATGGCATCGGCCGCTTGTACCAGAATCGGGTACGGCGACAGCGGCGGCACATCACCGTGATGCGCCTCGATGGCGTTCAGGACAATCGCGTTCTCGTTATATTTCTTCAGGAAATTGATGCCGATTTCGATGTGCGTACCCTCGGTGTCGCGGTCGATGGCTTTGCCGACGTCGTGCAACAGGCCGGAACGCTTGGCCAGCATCGGGTCGAGTCCAAGTTCGGCGGCCATAATTCCGCAGAGCACCGAGACTTCCACGGAGTGCGCCAGTACGTTCTGGCCGTAGGAGGTGATGAATGCGGCCGTCGGCAACCAGTTTCTCGAGCGCCATGCGCGCGATTTCGCGCCGCACAGGATCGTAGCCGGACAGGATGACGGCTTCGGGGGTGTCGTCGACGATCACATCGATTCCGGTGGCGGTCTCGAATGACCGGATATTGCGACCCTCACGGCCAATGATGCGACCCTTCATTTCCTCCGAGGGCAGACTGACGACCGAGACGGTGTTCTCCGCGGTGTGGTCGGCGGCGCAGCGATAGATCGCGCTGGTAATGATTTCCCGGGCTTCCTTCTCGGCATTGCGTTCGGCTTCTTCGAGAATCTCTTTGGCGCGACCCGCGGCCTCGCGACGGACCAGGGATTCGAGATTTTCCATGAGGATCTTCTTGGCTTCCTCGGTGGTCAACCCGGCAATGCGTTCGAGCTGTTTGTTCTGGTCGGCGATCAGATGTTCGAGTTCGCCTTCGCGTCCGCGCAGTGCGCGCTCTTTGGCGAGCAGAGCTTTTTCGCGGGCTTGTACGTCGCGGTCCTTGGCCTGGAAAACGTCGACCTTGCGGTTGAGTGCGTCCTCCTGCTCCGCGAGGCGTTTCTCGATCTTTTGTTGTTCGGTGCGTTTGACTTGCAGTTCACGTTCGAAGTTAACCTTGGCTTTGTACCATTCGTCCTTGGCCTCTAAGAGCGCCTCTTTCTTCTTTATTTCTGCTTCTTTTTCGCCTTCGCGGACGATCTGGGCGGCGATTTCCTCCGCCCGGGCGATCTTGCCGGTGCCGACCTTGCGCGCCATCAGCCAGCCGACGAAGGCGAAAACTGCGGCAACGCCGAGCACAACCAGCAGCAGGACAGGTAATGTTATCGTCATGGTGCTCTCCACATCCGGCGCCGTGGATGGCTATCAATAGCCCGACCGCCCTCCTCGGGCGCCTGTATACATTCAGTTGTTATGGCGTAAGACGGGGAGGACTCAGGTGCCGGAGGGGGATTCCTCGGTCAGGCGTTCATCGAGCCATTCCAGAATGCCATGAGCCTTGGTTTCAACCTCTTGAAGCTTACGTTCCGCGTCGCGGC
>JACRMA010000070.1 GCA_016235085.1 Candidatus Zixiibacteriota bacterium | reverse complement strand
CAATCGGGGCAGTCGGCGCGCGGCGGAATCCATAGCTCGCCTTTGCCCTTGTAGATCGGGCACTTGGGATTCACACACTTGGTTCCGCGCAGCTTCCCTTCGGTCAGGCCCTTGAAGTACGGGGTCAGGAGACCGTATGTATGAAAGTGAGTTCCTTCTTCGCCAAAGCGCGGGAAGTGCAGAACCCACGAATCGCCGACCACGTCGATTTTGGACGGCTTCGTTTTCAAAGCAACTTTATCGCTCATCATGCACCTCCTACCAGGCCTTTTCCATAACCGCGCAGGTCACGTGACTGCCGACCCCCGCGTGCGAAATGGCCAGCCCGCGGCGCGGATTTGCGACCTGCAGACTCTCCCAATCCGCTGGTTTCTTCTTGCCGTAACGCTCCCACAGCTTCGGATCGCCGTGGAACTTGTCGTACTTGCCCTGCAATTGCCACATGACCTCATCGGCCTGGAATATCCCGGTGGCACCCACAGCATGCATCGTTCCCAGCAAACCGCCCGACAAGTTGGCCGGACACTTCCCCGGTTTGCCGGTATTCGGATTCTTCAGGTAGCATTCGCCGGAACGGACGTACTCCTGTTCCTCGCCGTAGAGTGTCAGCCCGACGTCACCGTAGGTCTGTAAGTCGGAAATCGTAAAGGCATCGTGGGTCTCGACCAGATCCAAATCCTCAATCGGGACTTTGATCCCCGCCATCCGATAGACCAGGTACGCCGCCATCCGCGTGGCCCCGAAGCTTTCGAACCCGGGCCAGCGGCCATCCTGCTTCTCCATGTCCTTGTAGAGCTTCTTGTATGATTCCTCGGTTTCGTTGGGCAGGAGCGGGATACGCATCGGACGGCGGTCGCCTGTCCGCAGCGTGTGGGAACCGCCGGCGATCGACAACTTCACCGGCTTGTCAGTAAACTTGTACGCCAATTCCTCGGAACACAGCAGCACGCAGGCCGACCCGACGCTCATCGCGCAGCACTCGAGGAACCGCAACGGATCGGACACCATGTCGCCGTTGAGCACCTCATCGATCGTGTGCTTGCCCGATTGCTGCGCGTAGGGCGAATTGCAGGCGTAACCGCGGTTCTTCACCGCAATCGCCGCACGGACGCGCTCGTCGACATTGTACATTTCCTGGAATCGCCGTGCCATCGGCGCATAATAGCTGGCATAGTTGCGAGCAAGACGCGTTTCAAAATCCTTGCAGGCCGCCGACGCAATGTAGAAGTTGCCCGTCCACGTCTTGACTTCGTCCATCCGTTCCCAACCGAGGACGAGTGTGCAATCGGACAGGCCGCTGGCGATGGTCGTCGCGCCCATCAGCAACGTCGAACCGCCGGTGGCGCCGCCGGTCTTGATGCCGACATTGCCCAGCGGGTCCAAGCCGATGTAGTCGTGGACCTTGGCCTCGCACAGAAGCTGGTCCTGGAAATGGTCGGCAAACTCGCCGTAGCAGGCGAAATTGATGTGCCCCTTCGCCTCCAGGGGATCGACTTTCAGGTCGTTCTCTTCCAGCATCATCCGGAAAGCCATCATGCACAGCTCTTCAAGCTTCTTCTCCGGATACCGTTTACGGAAATCACTCATCCCCGCAGCGACCATGTAGACTGGCCGCGTCCATTTGGGTATGCGCAGATTACCGGGGTGAAATTCAATCATATCTCCTCCTCCCGAGCGTAGATTCACAAACTCGGGGGGCAAGCTGTTATGATTCAAGCGAAATCAAAGGGGGGCTGGCAAAAACGGCGGATGCGTACGAACGTTCGTACGCATCAACCGATGGATCTCAGCAATCCGATTAAGATCCTGATTCGTAGCTATTCCGGAGTGAGTCCCGGCGTACGCTTAAGGGCAAAGCGTTTCGGTCCATCCTGCTCTGTCCTCCGCCCCGCCATCACCGCCCCGCCCGCGAGAATCACCACACACACCAGCGACAGCCAGATGCTGGTGGAGAATGTCGCCGAGCGGAACTCGAAGGTGATCTTGTGCGTGCCCTGTTTCACCGGGACGGCGCGGAACGTGTAGTCGGCGCGGTAGACTGGCAGCTTCTGCCCCGCCTCATCGATCGCGGTCCACGCGGGGTAGTAGTTTTCTGAAAGCCAGAGGATGCCGTCGCGCTCGGCATTGCACTCAACAACGAACTTATCGACCTGCCAGTCAGTGACCGTGGCGGGGGTAATCTGGGTGATCGCCTCATCCGGTCCGGTCGGCGGAATATCCGCCAGCGCCTGGTCGAGGATTAGCCGGCTGCGATAGGGGAACTTGGGATCACGCAGACGCGTCAAGGTCGCATTCGAATCAGTAATCACCTCGTACTGGTAGAACACCGCCGCACGGGGCAGCGCGCTGGTGTTCTTGATCAGATACAACCCATCGGCCTGCGCCGCGATCTGAAGTCCATCTTGGTTGATCGGCTGGGGTGAAACCAGGAGCATGACATTCAGAAGGTCCATCGTCGCACGGTCGGTCAGGAGTGCCGGCTTGGCATCGTGGCGGCCGACAAAGTTGTCGTAGGTCAGAAGATGGTTTCCATGCATCTGCGACGGCGATACTTCCTCGATCCCGTGCATCGCGAGGTAGTTGTCTTCAAGCGTGTTGGGAAGATTCAGCACGCGGTAGGGCGCCGGCCCGGCCTGCTGTTTAATGGCGCCCAGAATCGTACGTTCGCCGTAGGAGCTGCGCGGGTCCACGGTCATCACGAATCGGGCATCGTATTGCCAATTGGGCAGCACCGCCAGGGCCAGCAATCCCGCGGTGGCGCCGCCCATTCCCAAACTGCCCTTGCGCCGCGCCTGGAATATCCCCACCAAGGCCCATAGAACAACGGTCCCGATCAAGAACCCGACACGCATCGGCCCGGCATTGGCCTGCGCCGCAGCCGCCTTGTTTCCAGTCAATGGATTGCCGACCAGTGATGCCCACCCGGTGAGAAGCGAACTGCCCGTCACCAGTGCGATGAGCGTGATCACCGAGTACGTCATGGCGATGATCAAGAGCAGCCGAAGCGGGTCGATCGCCCCCCGTCGCGAAGTCGGATTATTCGCCTTCGTCTGCGTCAGCAGCACCTCCAGCGCGCGCGTCGCCATGACGATCCAGCTCAACGCAAAGAGGAAATTAATCATCGAGGGCGCGCGGAACTTCTTCACCATCGGCACGAAATAGAAGAACAGCTTGAAGACGGGCGTCGTCGCCCCCAGCGCGTGGAGTAACGTTAGCAACGACAATCCCGCAAAAAACCACATCGACGGTCCACGCACGGCCACGACCGCCACAATCGCCAGCGCCAGCGCCATGACGCCGACCGCTTCCGAATTCAGTTTGAAGAAATTCTGCCCCCAGTAGGTCGACGGACGGTCGCCGAGATCCTCCCCTGGGAACGAGGGATTGACCTCCGAGAGGAGTTCCTCCGAGTGCATCGACCAGGAACTGGCCCAGTCAAATCCGCCGCGATTCTCATTGTGCTGGATTCGTTGCGAGTACTTGGCAAGATACTGGTATGGCGCCAGCCATTGGATGGACGATGCGCCCATTGCCAGCACGACCGCCACGACAAAGAATAGAATCGGAGTCAGGATCTTCGCGAAATCGAAACGGTGCTGCTCCCAGAGCAAGAAGAGAAAATACAGCCCCAATCCCCACGACGCGTAGTACGCCATCTGCACGTGCGCGGTCAGAATCATGAGCGCGTAGACGAGTCCAAACCAGAGGAACGGCGCCAGGCGCCGGGTAACAACCCCGCGATGCACCAGCAGAAAAGCCAGCGGTGTCAGAGCCATGACATAGATCTTGCCGTCATGCCCCTGTAAGAAGAGTGAGACCAGGCAGGGAGCGAACATGTAAAGCGCCCCGCCGATGAATGAAGTCTGATCGCTCCGGCCGATTGTGCGCAAAAATAAGAACATGAAGACGCCGGCGAGAAAGACGTGCAGGATCAGTTTCAGGCCGATCGCATAGGTGACCGGCAGGATAATCTGGAGAATTGCGGCTGGATAGAAGATGTCGCCGTGCATGGCGTCGACAAAGGGCAGGCCCCCATGGATGTACGGATCCCACAACGGCACCCGGAAATTGTCCCGCCAGAAGTCGGCGTAGAACGAGCGGAAAAAGACGCCGGCCGACATGGTGTCGGAGCCATAGATCATCTTCCCCGGCGAGAAGATCGGCACAATGAAAAAGATCACGGTGAACAACGCATACGCGATGATCGCCCAGCGAACCGGGTGGGCCAGGATCATTTCGGCAAACGATCCGCCGGACTTGGGCGCGCTGCCCTGCGTCTTATGAGCCTGCCCCTGTCCCTTCTTTGGTGGTTCAATCTTCTTGGCCATGCGGCGAAGTTAGCGAGTCGAACCGCACCGGCCAAGCAGGAATTCCACCCAACTCACGAACGGCATAGAGGGCTCAGGACCCTCAACACACCGATGTCAATCCCCCAAATGCAAAATCCATGGTGCCGAAAGCGTCCGCGCCCCCCGCTTTCGCGGCGTTGACAATGGTTGGAGATGCCATTCCCGCGAACACGGGAATCCAATTGCGAAGATTTCGGTTGCGAAAAGCTGACTTCAGAGTTAATTAATAGTTGCAGCCCCACCGTTTGGAGTGTGGACGATCACTGAGTTAATCTCAAGTGGCGGGAGGGGATTTGGGCAAACGATCAAGAAGTGAAATGGGTTGGGCGCCGATTGCCACCGCAATTGGCGCTGTCGCGCTTTCTTTGCTGGTGGGCCTTAGCTCCTCCGAGGCCGCCGGGCGTCGAAAATCGGTGCGCGTATGGATCAATCTGCCACCACAGTTCACAGTCGCTCCCTCCTCTGTTAATGGAGAGACCGGGAAGTGGTGTTCAATTGTCGTAAAGGCCGAAGATTCCGACGGTTCGATCCCATCGATCACGGCATACCCGATCCCGGAGGGGGCATGGTTCGCAGATCGCGGGGATGGATCGGCGGAATTGGGATTCATTCCCACACTCGGCCAAGTCGGCAAGAGCATGCTCTATTTTGTGGCATCCGATGGCCGGCTCGCGGATACGACGGTGGTCTGGTTAATCATCACGGAAGGTCCGGGCACCCGTCATGCACCGATTTTGCGGAGTCTGCTTCCAGAAGTATTCATAGAGGTTGGCAATCCCACGTCCTTTAATGTGTCTGCCACAGACTCTGATGGGACGATTCCTGCCTTCTTCGTCGACTCCCTCCCAGCGAACTCGTCATTCATTGATCGAGGCTCCGGTTACGGGACATTCTCGATCACTCCCACTTCCGGCCAGGCAGGACGGATTACACTGACCTTCATAGCCTCAGACGGAGTCCTGGCAGACTCGGCAGTCGTGGTGCTGGTAATCAATGAGCCTGTGTACTACCCTCCCGATACGATCCAGGGTGTAAGCTTTCAGGCAGACTTGATCGCGTCATTCACGAGTTCCGGAGCGATTGATCAGCTTCGAGCAGAGGACATGGACGGGGATGGTCTGGCGGAAGTTCTCTATCGCGTAACACCCTTCGGCTCGACTGCCCGCCTGGAGATTTGGGATCCGACTTCGGGCGGTCAAATCGGATTGCCCGCCGCTAATGCCGGCATTAAGAGCTACTCCCTCCGCGCAAGGGCCGGAGGCCTGGAGCCATTACTCTTAACCGATTCTGGTCGGGTTCTCGTCTTGAACCCGTCAAGGTCAGGTTGGGATTCGGTCGCGACCCTCCCCCCTGCCGCGAGGCAATTCCAGTGGCTGCCCAGCAATCCACGTGGCTGGCAGCTTTGTTACTTGATCGGCAACGGGTACAACAGAGAATACACGGATCCCATGGGGTGGTGCACTTACCACCAGTCAGGAGGATGGACCGATACTTGGGTCGTCGGGGCTGATGGTTCAGCAGGCAAATTGGAACGCGTGGGTGACAACTCCGCCACTCCAAACAGCTCGCACAGTTCGCAACAGATCATCACGAATAGAACCATTGCCGCTGTCCTCCTGCCTTCGCTTTCGAGTTCGGGTGAGACCAAGTCGGGGTCCTACTGCAATCCGACAAATTTGTTCTTCTCTGGCTATGGTCTGGACGTATTGTCCGAAGGTGCTGGCGGTATCGAGCACCTCCGGTGGCTGTGGAACGTCGGGTCGCCGGACTTCTACGGTCCGCAGCCCGTAGTGGGCGAGTATCTAATCGGTGTGGGGCTATGGCATCACGGCACGGACTCCAGCTTGGAAATCGCCTACGTCGACAATGTCTGGCCGTACCGGCCATCCTATTCCCACACTCGCTGGAAGCTCGTCACTCACTCTGTGGATAGACAGAGCCGAGACTCGGCGGTCGAATTGAACCTGCAGCCGTACTTCTCCAGAGGCGGATTGACGCGCGTCGACGCCAGCTCGCCGGAGGTGATGATCGTCGCCGCCGACACGGGGCTCGCATACACTCTTTCGATTCCAGATGCGAATCTGATGGGCAAGATTCGTCTCCCGCGAGCCGGGAAGTTTCTGACAGCTTACACAATGGACCAAAAGCACCGTGATCTCATATTCAAATCCGGCGAGAGTATCGAAATATATCGAGTCAAAACAGTGATCGTCGCAAGGCCGTCATCGATCACGATTAGAGTGCCTGTCGATCGGCCGGCAATTCAATCCGCTATCAACTGGGCGCAACATGGCGACACGGTGCTGGTCGCACCGGGGAATTACCGTGAGAACATTGATTTTCTTGGCAAACGTATCACCGTGATGGGCTTCCCTGACTCCGTGCGCCCGGTGCTAGAGCCCCGCGACTCCAGCATCGCCTTGGTATTGTTTGAATCATCGGAACCTCGGGGAACAGTCCTCGAAGGCTTCACTGTAGTGGGGGGCGGCACCGACAACGTTGTGCGAATTCTGAATAGAGCGGACCCCACGATCAGGAACAACGTGTTCACGTACTGCCGCCGAGGAGGGATGATCATTGACTGCGAAGGGAGACACGCAACTGTCAGCGGCAATCTTTTCGTAGACAATGCCAATAAGCGTGCTGTCGACGCCGTTTCCGGCGACGTCGAGATCATTAACAACACGTTTGACCGAAATTGGTCGGCCATCCATGATGAATATGGAGTCGCCACGATAAGAAACAACGTGATTTGCAATAGCCAAGCATACGGTGTTCATCGCCAATCGAGGATTCAGCATTCCGGCATACTTGACTACAATGACATATGGAACAATCACCCGGACTACATTGGCGGGGCCAGGGCGGGGATCCATGACATTTCGTTTGATCCACAGTACATAATTGCGAATGGAAGTGACTATCGGCTCAGCACAATGTCCCTTTGCGTCGACAACGGTGATCCCGATTCTCCATATCTCGACCCCGATGGAACGGTGGCCGACATCGGCGCCTACCCACTTGATAGATCCAGCCGGCCACGGCCCACGGGCCTGGCCATTGAGGGAGAGAACCGACTTCGTGTGGTGAATCACACGCCGAAGTTCCGATGGGGATTTCGTGGCGATGCTGGGAACTCACAGATCGCATTTGAGATTCAGGTCGGCAATGATCCCGAGTGGGATTCTGCGGCCTACTGGATTTCCGGAGGTATCACCTCCAGCGATACGGAAGTCGTGTACAATGGGTTACCGCTCGCCGACGGCATTGAATGTCGGTACCGCGTGCGGGTCAATGATGGAGTCAACTGGGGGCCCTGGTTCCAGTCGTTCTTCCGGATGAACACTGCCCCGTCTGCCCCCACACGGCTATTCCCCAGCGATTCGAGCACCGTGAGCGCAGAAGCAGCGCAGTTGGCGATCCGCAATTCGACCGATGCACAGGCAGACTCTTTGAAGTACGATTTCGCGGTGTACTCGGACCCCGGATTGACCAGTGAGGTGTTCAACGCCACAAATGTGCCTGAGCAGTTGACCAATACGTGGACGATACCCATGAGCACACTCGAGAAAGGACATCAATACTTGTGGCGGGCTCGTGCATCCGATGGTTTCGAGTTCTCTGCTTGGTCTGTCCTGGGGACATTTCAGACAAACTCAGCGGTGACTATCCGAATCCCGGATGATCAGCCAACTATTCAAGCCGGAATCCAGGCAGCCGGGAGTCGCGACACGGTTCTGGTGGGAGCCGGGAATTACAAAGAGAATCTCGACTTCCTCGGCAAGAGAGTTGTTGTAACGAGCACTCAGGGTCCCATGGTAACGATCATTCGTCCAGCAGATAGCATGCAGCCGATCGTTTCATTCAACCACAGCGAACCACGGGGAGCGACGCTCGTCGGGTTCACCATTACGGGTGCCAAAGTGACCGCCATCGTCGCGGACGGATCGTCGCCTTCAATCATCTCGAATGTGATAACCGGGAACACTGCGACGGGATATTACTATGAAGCCGGCGGCATCAGGCTGAGGAACACAACCGGCGCGCTCATCCGGGGCAATGTGATCCATGGCAACACGGGGCGTGCCTACGCGGGCGGAATCCAATTGGAATCCTGCCATGGTGACACTATTTCATTCAACGTCCTCTATGACAATCTTGGCATCGGGGATATCCGCTGTTTCTCTACGACGGCGACGATCCTAAACAATACGATTTCGGTGACAACTTGGAGTGGTGTGCTTGTATACGGTTTTTCGGGTTCCCCGGATACGGTCTGGGTCCTGAATAACATTGTGTTCTTCTCTAAAGCCGACGCTATAAACGCGCAACAGGGGGGGATTGTCGCGGCGTACAACTGCGGGTTCGCGAATGCCAGCAACGGAACGCTGGGGCCAGGTAGCATCGCTCTATACGCCCAGTTCGTGGATTCGAGCAAACACAACTACTCCCTTCTTCCCACTTCCCCTTGCATCGACGCCGGCGACCCCGATCCCCGGTTCAACGACCCCGATGGTTCGCGCAATGATATTGGTTCGATACCGTACGTTTCCTCAATGTCCAATGCGGAGCATCCATCTGGCGACACCGACATCCTGAGTGTGATCGACTTGATCGCGAAAAGAACCAGCGAGCCCTCTGCGGCTCCCTCTGCGGCCGAGTTGGCGGCAATGATCAACCGGTTGTTTGGGCCAGACAACGCTGGCGGTCAGCCCCCTGCGAATCCCCCTCCCAGGTAACGCACGTCCAGGGCGATCTCACGCCGCCAAACGAAAACCTGACACCGCCTGTTGCATTGGGCCGCTGAATCTGCGTTATTCGGCGGATCGAATCGGGCCGGGAACCCCGTTTCGCATGAGGAACAGTGATGCCAACGAACTCTTATCAGATCGGTGTTATCGGCGGCGATGGAATCGGCCCCGAAGTGACCGCCGAAGCGGTCAAAGTATTAGAGACGGTCTCCAAGGCCGACAATTTCCAACTGCACTTCGCCCACTACCCCCACGGCACCGACCACTACTTGGAAACCGGTGAGCTATTCCCGGACGCCGTGTTAGAGGATGTCCGGCGCAAAGATGCCGTGCTTCTGGGAGCGATCGGCGACCCACGTGTCGAACCGGGACTGGTCGAACGTCCGATTATCATGGGAATGCGATTCGGATTTGATCTTTACGTGAATCTGCGCCCGATCAAGCTGTTCGCCGAGCATCTCTGTCCGCTCAAGGGAAAGACCCCGAAAGACATCGACATCGTGGTGATTCGCGAAAACACCGAAGACCTGTATGCCGGGATCGGGGGGATCCTCAAGAAGGGCACCCCAGATGAGGTGGCGATCGCCGACATGATCTTCACACGCAAAGGATGCGAGCGCGCCGTGCGCTACGCGTTCGAAGTGGCGCGGAAGCGCAATGGCCGCAAGAAGGTGACATTGGTCGACAAGGCCAATGCGATCCGGGCCATGGACATTTGGACCCGGACATTCGCCGAAGTTGGCGCCGAATATCCCGAAATCGAGCGCGATCATGCCTATATCGACGCCGCGTGCATGTGGATGGTGAAGAATCCGGAGTGGTTCGACGTGGTCGTGGTCTCGAACATCTTCGGCGACATTCTGACCGATCTGGGTGCGATGGTCCAGGGCGGTATGGGGATCGCCGCGTCAGGCAATATCCACCCCGGACAGGTTTCGATGTTCGAACCGATCCATGGCTCAGCCCCCAAGTATCGTGGCAAGAACGTCGCGAATCCTTTGGGTGCGATCATGGCCGGGGCCATGATGCTCGATCACATCGGCCATCCGGCGTCGGCCAAGCGCATCGAAGATGCCGTATCCAACCTGTTGGTGACACGGGCCATCTCCTCGGTGGGCGCCGATTCCGGCCTGTCCACTCAGCAGGTGGGCGACATGGTTTGTAAGGAAATCTCCCGGAGCAAATGAGAGTCTCTCCGGCCGGAGGGGTGGGTTGAGACCTGCCCCTCCAGTCGCCGGGGCCCATCGCCGCATTTCCGCCAAGGCCTAAACTCCTTGTTGTGACTGGACTTCCCCGCTGGTTTTCGCTCCAACCTCTCTTCTATTTCAGATTGCCGCTGTAACTTCATCTCAACCCATGCGTAGGATCGTATAAAGAATTCAGTCTCGTTGGGTAACGGCTTATGATGATCTCCGTCGCAGCACTGCAATTCCCTCTTGGGGGCGAAATCACGCTGGACGACCGGCTGCACTTGATCCGGCACCGTCCTGATTTCGTCTGCCTGCCGGAGTATTTCTTTGTTCGCCCGACCGACCAGCACTACGCCGATGGCGATGGCCGGATTGGAGAACAGATTGAGACGCTCGCCCGCTTGTCCCGCGATCTGTCCTGCGTCGTGATCGGCGGAACGATGGCGCATCCGATCGATGGCGGTTACGCCAATATCGCCACCGTCTTCAACCGCGGTGTGGAGATCGGCTCGTATCAGAAGATGAATCCGTACGGACGCGAGGAGACTCGCGGCATCATCCCCGGGAACGAATTCAAGATATTCGAGGTCGAGGGCGTCCGTCTCGGTGTGCTCATTTGCGCCGATGTCCTCCAGCCGGACTCGTTTGCCGGGATGGCCGAAATGGCCGCCGACGTGATTGTCGTTCCGACCGTCTCGCCCTATCGAGAAGGCGATACTGTCTTCGAGAAGGACCGGCGTGACGTGAGCATCTTCGTGTCGGGCGCACAGAGGGCCATGGCGTTCGTGGTCAAGACCTGCGGCGTCGGGACCATCTTCGGCGGACGGCTTCAGGGCCGTTCGGGAATCTACGCCCCCTGGGGCATCCTGCAACGGGTACCGCCTAACGAGGAAAGCAAGAAGCAGATTCTCTTCGAGTATCTGGATATTGCCGAGATCCGGGAATTCCGGCAGATGATGTCCCGCGAGGCGCTGGACTCTCCCCCCATTCCTGCTGTACCGGAAATCGCACAGCACGCCTCCAGATGACCTCTGACATGAATCAATCGGAAGTGGCTGGAATCATCCTGACCGGGGGCCGTTCCACGCGGATGGGTCTTGATAAGGCGACTCTCTCGCTGGCGGGCCGTCCGATGTGTCAATGGGTGGCAGATGCACTTCGTCCACTCGTTGACAGGATCATCCTGGTCGGGGCAATCCCGGGACTCGACGTGGCAGTACCGCTATCGCTCGTGGTGGATAATCCTCCCGGTTTCGGGCCTTTGGGAGGACTAGCCACTGGCCTGGAGGCATCCGGGAAGTCGCATCACCTCGTGGTGGCGGCTGACTATCCCCTGGTCCGCCCTGAATTGCTCCGGCTCTTATTGAATAAAGCCCCGGGACATTTGGCCGTGTGCGGGCGGACCGAGCTATTTTTGGAACCGCTGGTGGGGTATTATCATTCCGGCTGTGCGCCGGTGGCACGGGCAATGCTGGCCGAAGGTGAATTGCGCACGCACTTGCTTTTCAAACGAGTGGCGTCGCACGTCTTAAGCGACGAGGAATACGAGATGGTGGACCCAGCCAATTCAACGTGAATACACCGGACGATCGATCCCGTGCTGACGAGCTTTTGCGACAGCAAGCCCATCCCGCTGCATGACTTTCCGGACTCACAAGATCAGCCCCATAACGATGCGCCGGCGTGTGCTGGAGGCCGTCAAGCCGATCGGCTTCGAGGTCATTCCCATCGAGAAGGCTCGTGGCCGGATTCTTGGCGAGACAGTGAAGTCGACGCGTCCCTCGCCCCAGATGGATTGTTCGATGATGGATGGGTTTGCGCTCAATCATCGAAGCATTCGGTATGCGACACGCAAACTGCCTGTGAGGCTGCCTGTTGTCGGTGAAATCGGCGCCGGCCAGCGCATGCGCCGCGCGCTTGGCCACAACGAGGCCGTGAGGATCATGACGGGAGCTCCACTCCCTGAGGGAGCCGATTGTGTGGTGCGATTGGAGGACACAAAGTCCAATGGTCATGCCGTCCTCATCTCCAATCCCACTGAGAAGTTCGAACATGTTCGTCTAGCCGGCTCCGAGTTCAAGTCCGGTCAAGTGATCCTTAAACCCGGTACCGCGATCGGAGCCGCCGAAATGGCGATGCTCGCCTATCTCGACCACCCTCGTGTGCAAGTCTACCGTCGGCCGCGGGTGGGTTTGATCTCAACTGGCGACGAACTGGGTGCCGTTGGGAAGAAGCGGCCCTATGGTCACATTCCAGATTCCAATCGATATGCCCTGCTCGGCCTGGTTGAGTCGGCGGGGTGCGAACCCATCGACGGTGGACGCGTCGGGGATGATGCGGAAGAACTGTGGCGGAAGCTCACCGAGCTAAGGCGGCAAGCCGATTTCATCATCACCTCGGGCGGGGTATCAGCCGGAGACCGCGACGTGGTGAAGCTCCTGTTTGCCCGGCGGGGACAGGTCGATTTGTACCGCCTGCCCATGAAACCGGGAAAACCTCAGGCCTTCGGGCGAATTGGACGGACGCCATTCTTCGGACTTCCCGGGAATCCAGTGTCGGCCATGGTGGTTTTCGATCTCATCATTCGCCCGGCCCTGCGAAAACTGGCCGGGGCGGCGCGCGTCGATTCCCCCCAATGGACCGCGACCGTCACCAAGACGTTTCCTCGCAAGTCACGCGATTGGGAATTCCCCAGAGCCATCGCCGTGGAGAAGAACGGCCACTGGGAAGTCTCTCCGGCGCAATCGCAGCAATCATCCAATATCCAATCGATGACCGGCGCCGATGGCTACCTGGTTCTATCGCCCACCTCACCCACGGCTGTCAAAGGCGCCAAAGTGCTGTTCATGCCGAGATCGATCTAACTCGGGGCACGTAGCAGCCTCCCGGACAACCATTTTGGACTCCCCTTCCTCCGGGGATTCGCTCATATTCTGATGGCAACGCGTAGCCGTGGCCGGAACGGCCCGATGAGCGAATCGTTTCCCAAATTGAGGTCGGACCTGATCGTCACCTCCACATCAGAGGGCGATCATCCGGTCTATACCGTCAAAGACCCGCTGACGAATCGCTTCTTCCGTCTGCGGGCGCCAGAATATTACCTGCTGACACGCGCTGATGGGGAAACTTCGCCGAATTCCGCCGCGGTTTTGACCAGTGAACGCTTCGGCATTGCCATCAGTGTTGAGGCGGCCACGGCGTTCTACGCCAGGATGGAACGTCTTCTGTTCTTCGAGGGGCCAGCACTCGAACGTGAACTGCCGCACCTGCGGCACATGTCGACGGCCGGGCATCGCCGTTCCATCGGCACGATCCGCCTGAAAGCGTTTAATCCCGATCCCTGGCTGTCTCGCTGGGTGCCACGCGTCCGGTTCCTCTTTTCCCCGGCTGGAGTCGGTGCGGCGGTGGCACTGATGCTCCTGGCGGTTCTGATTGCGGTGGGAGAACGAGGCATCGGTGGCGCCTCAATCGCCCACCTTTGGCGTCTTTCCTCTATTCCGGTCTTGTTCGTGTCTATTCTCATGGTGGGACTGGTACATGAGTTCGGGCACGCGCTCACGCTCAAGTACCATGGCGGCTCGGTCAAGGAGATGGGCTTCCTGCTTCTGTATTTCCAGCCCTGCTTCTACTGCAACCTCTCCGATTCGTACATGCTGCCAAAACGAAGCTCTCGGGTCTTCGTGGGATTCGCGGGCTTGTTCTTCCAGGGCCTGTTGACAGCGATCCTGATTCTGCTGTGGCGCGTTGCCGCCCCGGGGACACTGCCGGCGAGCTTCCTCTATGTTTCGACCGCCCTGTCTTTGGGGCTGTTCTTGTTCAATCTCAATCCGATGATTCGTCTCGATGGCTACTTCATCCTTGCCGATTGGCTGCGGATTCCCAACTTACGATCCAAGGCGATGGCATACTGGCGGGACATTCTGGGGGAGTGGGTGGCGGGACGGGTTGGTACGTCGCAGGAGCAAACGCCGCGGCTGCGGCGGGTATTCCGCTGGTACGGTGTGGGCGCTTCGATCTACACGGGTTTGCTTCTCGGATGGATATTGTACCATCTGGTCAGACTCGTTCACGAACACTGGGGAATGGCCGGTGATGTTCTCGTAGTGGGATTGATCCTGGCAATGGCAATCGGATCCAGGTCCGAGACATCCGAACGATCGAAAACGACCGAGGCAGGCAGCTCCGTGGCGGATGGCTCACGGCGCCGCTGGCGGAAACCAGCCATATTCTGGGGCGGACTGGTAGTCCTGGTCATCCTGCTTGCGGTCATCAAGGTCGAGCGGCATGTCGGATCGGTTTGCCGGGTCGATCCCTCGGCCCGGTACACCGTCTCCTCGCTCTCCCGCGATGCAGTTGAGACTGAGCTCTTTATCGCTCAGACCGAACGCCGGGAGAAATCGGTCCTCCAGGCCGGTTCGGCCGAATTCTCGGCGGTCAAGTACTCGCTCCATGTCCGGGAGGGCGCCACGGTCAAGACCGGCGACACGCTCCTTGTTCTATCCTGTAACCGCTACCAGGCGGATCTTGCCGATGCCCAGTCGCAACGAGATCGGATCACGGCCGAGCGCAATCTGCTCCTCTCTGGCCCCAAAGAAGACCAGGTAAGAGGTTTACGAGCGGAAATCGCCGAAATCAGGGCTCAGTTGGACAACAAACGGCTGGAAGTTCAGCGCTCGGAGCAATTGATCCAACGCAGCCTGATCGCCAAGGATGCGTATGAAGCGATCAAGACCGACCAGTCGGTCCTTCAGGCCAAACTTGATGGGAAGCAAAGCGCCCTTGCATTTCTGATCTCCAAACCAAAGGCCGAGGAGCTGGCGATCAAGGAGGCTCAAATCACAGGATTGGACTCCCAGATCGATTTCCTGCGGTCACAAATCGAGGCGTCGACCCTCCGGTCGCCCATCGACGGAATCGCTACCCGGGTCGACCGTAGCGGGGTTCTGGCGGAAATCTCCAAGCTTGATCCTGTCCGTGTCCAATTGGCGGTGGAAGAGAACGATATCGCGGATGTCCAGGCCGGCTATCCCGTCTCATTAAAGGTTCGCGCCCTGCCTTTTGACGAGTTTAGAGGGCATGTGACCTACGTTGCCTCGAACGCTGACACTACCAGCGGCGACCATGAGTTCAGAGTGCTGACCGAAATCGAGAATCCCTCCCTGGCTCTCAAACCGGGGATGTCGGGCTATTCCAAGATCTCCTGCGGCAGGAGCTCTCTATTGACCATCATTACCCGGCAGGCAGTCCACTTTATCCGGGTGGAGTTCTGGTCATGGTGGTAGAATGCCCTGCCATAGTGGCCGCTTCCTCGGTCAGGGGTCCCATCCCTCTCATTTTGTATGTTTGCACGCTCAGACAACAACCCATTGTAGCGGAAGCCGATTTTGTGGGCCTTTCGGGTCCAGGCGCTCGTTCTCCCTCTTGACAGAACTAATTTTGTCGCACATACTACCAGTGGCTAATCGGGCCGGCAGCGATTCGCGATCATCGTGGATACTGTTGTTTAGCCCAACCTTACCGCGACTCACAGGCGGGAAACCGCGCATAGGACCGGTCAGACAGGTGGATCTGACAGGAGTGTATTTGTGAATGGCGAGATTCGCATCCTCATGGACCGGGGATAATGACTAATCAAACTTACATGCCTATAAAAAAACGGGCCGGGGTGGTGCCCGGCCCAGTCAACCGCCTTTTAACCCGGAGAAGGGAGGTGAGTTGATGGAGATCTACACCTTGGAGGTTGAGTTGCTCGAAGAGATCATCGCTCCGATTGGTTCAAGTGTCGGCGGTGGTTGAGCCCAACGTCCATTTGTCACTGGCGGCCGCCGCTTCAACGGCGGCCGACCTTTTTTAGCCCCGTCTGATCGATCAACCATCTCAATCATCGCGTCAATTCGAGAATCTGTTCTCTCGTTTCAAACAAAGTCTTAGCCAGGGGATGCGAGAGATAGGAGTCACGATACTCCCGCCCAGAGATCGTCTTTCCGACGAACCTCGATGATTCCGCTGACAATGAGCGCTTTCCATAGCGTATCCCAGTTCCCATCCTGCCGGAGGCGGGTGATGGCGTCGGTTGCGGATCGCCCTGCCCCCTCAAGATCCTCCTCCACCATCAGCCGACGTGCTTCCCACATCTTGAAGGCACCGGCCCAGTGGAAGCGATCATCGATGCGGAGTGACTCACGTGCCAAATCCCGCGCCTCGTGCGAATACCCGGCGGCTGGATCCTCTGGAAGCCGGGCGAATGCCAACTGGGCCAGCTTGTGACCCGCCCCCACTGATGTGGCGAGCTGAAGGCCCTGAGCCCATAAACGTTCGACGAGTTCCCCTTCTTGCCGCCTGACGGCACCACGCATCCTCAGCACGAGAGCATCCAGCGGGAGCCGTGGAAACTCCGATTGCACCAAAAACGGCTCGATTTGGTCAAGCATTGCGACCGCCTGTGTGGCGCAGCCAAGGTGCCACAAACGTGTGGCGGTCACCAAACCCAACTGGGCCGTCAGGTCGTCGTTCGTCTGGCGGGATGCCTGCTCTCTCGCTTCCTCCAGGTAGTCTGACGAAAGCTTAAAGTCACCGGCGCGAAGGTAGGCCTCCGCGAGCAAACCGCGAAGCTCTGCCCCGGTCGCGACATCACCCAGCGACTCGGCGTCTTTGAGCGCACTCAGAGACCACTGGATGACACTCCGAAGATCGCCACGCTCGAGTGCAACATGAATCAGCATCCCCTGGCTGCATAGGGCTTCTGCCGCTGCACCCACGCGAACGTTCAAACTGGAGGCTCTCTGCAGAAACTCCGAGGCCTCCACGAGATGCCCCCGGTCGAAAGCGATGACTCCCAAATTGTTCAGTGTCCGCGCCGTCTCCACCGGGACGTTCAGTTTCTCTTTGATTGCCAGGGACTCCCGGTAGAACGCTTCGGCCCGTGTGTAGTCACGCTCACCTTTGTATGCAACCCCCAGATTCGAAAGGATCAACGCCACCAATTCGTTCGCCTGCAGAGCCCGCGCGAGTTCCAGCGCTTGTTCATAGTGCCGCCGGGCCTGGAGGCGATCCGAAGCGATCCAGTACATATTCCCCAAGTTGATGAGGGTGCGGGCAGCCTCCTCCGGGTCATCCGGTACAAGTCCCCCAGATCCTTTAGAGTTTCCGCGAGCAACAGGTAATCGCCGTGGTGACGTCCCAATGCCAATATCTCGCGGTAGACGTGCCGGGCATCGTCGATTTGCCCGATGCTCTTTTGATAATCGCCCCGCACCATCAGTGCCCGTCCCCGCCAGTAGGCGTTTGAGCGCCGGTCGGCGATATTCCCCGCCGCGGACCCCGCGAGCCCAATGAACCGCATGGCGCCGGCGTGATCCTCGATCTTCATGTTGGCATTCGCGGCGGCAACCGAATACTCGACGCAATTCTCCCACTGGGCCGAATCAGCGTAGCATTCGGCGAGCACTTCATATGTCCGGCGATCCGGATCAGCGCCTATGCTCCTCAGCCGTTCGGCAACACTGGCAGCAATCGAACGGCGGTACGCTTCGGGAAGCTGCGCACGCCATACGTCCGCCAGCCCGTTCAGTCGCAGTCTTATCAGCGAGGAGTCGCCTGCCGCGTCATGATCATCGCGAACCATTACTCCCTTGACAACGAGTCGCCCAAACGCAGCCTCGAATCTTCCCTCAGACAGCCCTGCTAGTTCTCTGAGATGCGAGAAATGTATGAGTGCCCTGCCCACAGCGACGACATCGCAGAGGCGCCGTTCATCGGCGGTCAGCGATCCGAGATACTCGTTGTAAACCGTGCCTGTATCGGGTGAGGATTGCCAATCCAAAACGGCGGAGTCATCCAGATGCCATCCATCGGCAGACCGTTTCAACATCCCGGTTGTGACGACACGCGTCAGCAGATCAAAAACGGCGGCGGGCACACCGCCGGTCGCGCGGAGAATCGTGGCCGCGGAGGCTGCCACAAAGGCATCATCTCGTGTCAATCCTGATAGGCGAGCTTTGACTTGTTCAAGGCCCCATGGCAGGAGTGTGATGGAACACACTGAGTCCGACTCTGAAGGGCCGGATCCCGAAGCCACCATGTTGGCAAATGGAGTATACTCGACGATCGAGACATCATGGCCGCCGTCCGGTTCTTCAACGCACATCCGCAACTGCTGGATGCCACTTCGCGTCGCCTCCGAGGTATTGGGAGCCGAACTCAATTGTCCCAAAGTAACCCGGCTGCCTGGCACCTTTTCGAGCACCGCATTCGTTATGCCTCTTGCAATCCGGTCTGTATCAACATGGTCCGCACTGATTGTCCAGCGGGCCTTCCGGTGAATCGTCGATGCGTCAACAATCTGCGCGATGAGGGCACGATCGTGATCGTCCGCACGCCGCCACTCACTGCTCAAGTGGGCCGAAGCCTGCTCATTCAAAATGACTTCCGGACGCAATTCACTATCGAATTGCCCAAGCCATCCCAGCAAATCGTAGACGTCATCGCCGCGCTGTTCCGGTGACTTCTGCAGCAATCGAGCGATGACATCACGGGTCCACTCGGGTACGGGACGAACGAAGGGCGTATCCCAATTCGGTGATTGTTCCAAGTGTCCGGCGATTTCGTCCGCAGGATTCTCTGCTTCAAACGGACGGCGCCCGTAAACCCATTCATAGAGCATCGCACCGATTGAGTACCAATCGGCACGGCCATCTGCCGGAATTCGCTGCAGAAACTCAGGCGCGTAATATCCAACAGTACCCGCGCCGCGCGGACGATCTGTATCACCGACCGGTCGCGCCAATCCAAAATCCAGCAGATAGAGTATACTGTCTGCCTCATTGGCAGAAGCAGACCGACAACTTGTCGCACGCGGTGCACCCCAGCGGAAATTTCCGGGCTTGAGATCTCCGTGCACCCAGCCGCGGTGGTGAACAAAAGTCAACGCACGGGCGATTTGTCGCAGAGCGGTCACAAAGAGTTCTACCGAGTTTGTATGCGAACGATCCCAAATCTCAGGACCATCAATCCAATCTGTGATCAGACACGGCCGGCGATGATCCCACTCGAATTCAAGCGCGCGCGGCACTTGCAGATAGTCGAATTCCCCTAAGAGATTGAATTCGTGATGTAGTGACGCAATTGTTGCGTTGTCTGCATCCGGATGCGCGAGTTTCATTGCAACGGAAATACCGCGCACATCATCGAATGCCCGATACACGGTGGCGAATCCGCCTTCCGCGACCGGGATTCCGGTGAACCGTCCGATTTGGACCGTTTGGGAATTCATGGCGCCTGCGCGGCCTTCCAATGACACGCCCACGGCTGCAAGTAAATCGAACGAGAGTCTCAACTCTCGAACGACGAGTACGCGGGACGCGCCGGCAGGCGGACCGTGAACGTCGTGCTCACGCCGTATTCGCTGTCGACCGTAATTGTCCCGCCGTGATTCTGAACAATCGTCCGGCAATTGGCCAGTCCGAGGCCATGGCCGCCTTTCTTGGTCGTGTAGTGAGGTTCGAACATGCGCGGCAGCGAATCGGGTGAAATTCCGGTGCCATAATCGGTGACACGCAATTCGACCATCTGCTCCTCGGCACGGTGGGTGACCGCGATATCGATTCGCGGCGCCTCCCCTTCCTTGCAGGCGTCGATGGCATTGTTGTACAGGTTGAGCAGCACAGACTGGATCTGGCCCACGTCGAGTTTGACGGGCGGCACTTCCGTGTTGAGCTCGGTCTGGAAGTGAACCGTTGCGAAGCGGCGCAGAGGCCGGATTGTGAAGAGGTGCTCTTCAACAAGATCGCGAAGATTGTATTCGACCAGATCGGTATCGACTTGCGAATAATCCATCAGACCACGGGTGAACCGGGTCATGCGGTCAATGGAATCGAGAATCTTGCCGCAGCTATCGGGGACTTTGTCCATCCGATTGTTCTTGATGTGCAGCGGCAGCAGTTCGGCATGGGCGGTGAGAATTTCGAGATGATTGTTGATCTCGTGCCCGATGGCGGCGGCCATTTCACCTTTGGCCACCATCTTCTCGGAGAGGATCACATACTTCTCGAGGATCATCTTCTCGGTGATGTCCTCCGCAACCACGATGATATTCGGGCGCTCACCTTTGACTCCGTTGAGGGGCGAGATCTTGATTGAAAGCACCATCTCGCTGCCACCGATCGTGACGAAATACTTGTCCTTCACCAGCGGTTTCTGGCGCTCGATGACCTCGTTGAGCGCCCGCTGCCACCAGAGGCGATCCGCGCTGGGGATGATGTCCAAAAGCGGCATGTGCTCTTCGACCAGGGATTTCGCATCCCACGTGTCGTGCGGGGCGTGGAGGATACGCTCCGCAGCGTCGTTGAATGTCAATACCCGGAGATCACCATCGACGACGCAAATGCCCACGGGGCTTTTGTTCACCACGTTTTCGTTGTAGCGCTTGAGCGCCAGAAGACGCTCGTAGAGTTTGGCGTTCTCGATGGCGATGGCCGCTTGTTCGGCGAAGAGTTCAAACAGGCGCAGATCGCTCTTCCCGAACAGGCCGGCACGCGACTGGTTGTCGAGGTAACAGACGCCCAGGACCTTGTCTTTGACCTTCAGCGGAACGCAAATAATGAAGCGCAAATTGAGTTCGGCGACGGACTTTTGGTGTGCATAACGCGGGTCTTCCTGCGCATTCGAGGTATACTCGGACTCCCCACGGGCGGCAACACGGTCGGCAATCGAGCGCGAGATCCGGAAGTCCTCCTCGGTGTCCAGCGCCTCTTTGCGGATGTTGTGGGCGGTACGAAACTGAAGATGTCCCTTGTCATCCAGGAGCATCAGGAAACCGCGTTCGGCGTGCAGGAGATCGATGGCATGGCGCATCACGCGCTGCAGGATTTCATCGAGCACCAACGTCGAGTTGATGGCTTTCGAGATATCCAGCACCGCCTCGAGGTCGCGAGCGCGGACCGAACGGTCACCCGTCGCCACTTCTGGATTGGTGGCGACTGTCACCGGACCGGAATCTCCCATGCGATCAAAGATCGATTCCCGTTGTCCTGTTGCTTCGCGATTCGCAGTGGTTGGACGAGCCGGTCGAACTCCCACGGCGGTCGTCCTGATCTTCCCGGTCTTTTCTCTTACGTCTGCCATGTGTGTTTCCTCAACAGGTTACAGCTTCGCCACTTGCACCTCTGTTCTGTTATCGTCAGGGCAGGTAAATACTTAAGCGACCCGAGTCAGCAAGAGCCTGCGGATAAGGCACTTATCGCCGTGGGCAGGGCAACACATTCAGTTTGGCAGATACCGATGGGCAGAGTCAGGCACAGACCGACTCGGGCGAGCGTCAGCGAATGCACTTAAGAGCTTGAAGGGTTGAATGTTACAGCAGGCTTGCGAGCCGGAGACTTACCCGCATGTCGCGCTTGGTGTCATCGAGACCCTTCGCGACATCCAGCCGGACAGCACCGGCGAACTGCATCCCGATACCAATGTCGGCCTTAACCCCGCTGAGGTGCCAGAAGCGGTCGGTGGAAGCGGCACGTCCGAAATCGGTGAAGAGAATAAAAGCGGCATCGCCGAGATTGCTCTTCCAGTAATTGAATTGATACTCAACCTGCCCGAGGAAGACCTCTTCGCCCGGAAGCGACTTCTGGGAATATCCCGGCAGCGTTCCCAGCCCACCCAGATAGAAGAGCTTGTTCGGCGGCAACTCATGGCGGGCAATCCCGTAGAGGGCGCGCAACCGCACATGGTGCCAGCGCCCTGAGTCCCACCAGCCGGATACATCGGCAATGAAGCGCTGATAATCGTACCGGCCGCCGAGCAAACCACCAGCGACCTCCAGGATCAGCAACGCCTGCCCATTGAGCCCAACAAGCGTGCCGCTCCGTTCACGTGGCACCATTCCCAACTCAATTATCGCCGAAGATGCGCGGCCATGGGGCTCCAATGAATCAGCATCTACCGGCAACGTGGAGAAATTGGGGCGGAAGTCATGATCGGCACGGAAAAGGTGCCACAACTCGCCGTGCGCCTTCATTCGCCGGTAATCGATGTTCCGGTAGCGGACGGTGAGCACGCTGCGTTCGCGGTATTTGTACGTCACCGCCAGCTCGCCGCCGTCGGCGCCGAAATAATCACGATAATCCGTGCCGGTCAGCACGGCGAAGATTGTGTTCTCTGTTCCCGAGACGACGCTGTCATCCTCCGTCGAGGTCAGACGGAAAATCGATCCCGCGGCCTCAAGATCAGCGCTCTTCAAAAGCCGCTGCCGCAACTCCACCCGGAACTGCCACCGCTTGGAAGCGAAACCGTAGCCACTCCAGATTTCCAGCCGGGGGGTAAACTGGCTGCGCTGGAATCCCAAGCGGGCACCGGGCCGCAGGCCATCCACCCGATCGTACGAAACAGTTGGTGCCCATTTGAACCGGCCGTCCTCAAATTCCCACGCCCGAGTGAGTGTCAGCCTCGGCCGGCGATGCCCGCCGGGGGAAAAGACCCGTCCGTAAATCTTGGCATCGCCGCTTTGGCGCAAAGTGCCGCCGATCAAAATCACGTCGCCGCGCACCGTCGCCGCTTCGCCAATCGACAGATCCCCGCCGATGGCAATAACGTCGCCGGTCACCTCGCCGAGAACTGTTGCTCCGGCATCGAACACCACCACGCTACCCAGCCACACATCACCGGCCGCCACAGTGGCCATCTGCCCCGACGACCAAAGCAAATCTTCGGGCATGGCGGTTGAATCGGCCTCAGCAAAGACAACCTCAGCGCGCGTCGTGGTTACTGCCGTCACCTTCACCGTCAGAGACGTGGTCGGGATTATCCTGCCGGATGTATGAAGCCCATCGGGTGCCCAAACCGTCTTGAAGGCGTGAAGTGTCTTGGTGAGCTCCTCGGACGAATCGTGCCTCCCGCGCAATGTGTCGCCGCCAGTCCCGCGCCAATCGACAAACTCGCGGTCAGCGGTCAGGATGCCCAGAGTGCGCGATGTTTGAGCATTGGCGGAGGCAACGAGGATCAACAAGATGAGAGCCGTGTAAATGAAGCACTCGCCGGTAATTCTAAAACGATGGCCTCCCGCGTGCGCGATTTCACGCGCGATTCGTTCCCGAACGGCTGGCAGCGCTGAGGTCGCGCGTTGGTGGTTGTTCCGTTCCATTGAACTCACAGAGTTACCCGCTCGTGTGCAAAGAGCTCTCTGAGCGCCTGCCGGTGTGCCCGGAAGGCGATATTGGGCGGCAACTGATCCGCTGCGAAGAAACCCACGTCGTCGGCATCATCACCTGCGATAGGTATCCGGGTTTCGGTCTCCCGCGCGCGGTACAATACCAGCACGACACGTTGCCGGGGATCATCGAATCCCGCGTAGACACCATGGACGCCCGCAATTTCTATCGAAAGCCCAGTCTCCTCGGCCACTTCGCGAACGGCGCATTGCTCCGCGCTCTCGTCGTACTCCACAAAGCCGGCCGGCAATGTCCAGTCACCCTTGCGCGGCTCGATTGAGCGCCGGACTAAACAAACCCGCCCGTCGCGGAGAATGACTCCACCCGCCGCCGGGACCGGGTTGTGGTAATAGATGTAACCACAGTTTGGACAGGTGAGCCGTTCGCGGAGACTTTCGGGCCGCACAACGAGCTTGGCGCTGCACAATGGGCAAAACTGAAAGTTTCCCAGCTTGATATCGTCCGTCATCGGCTATACCACCGGCTCAGCCACGTTCCCCGACCACGTGGCCTGCTATCACATTATAAGCCTCAAGCCTGTATTGGACATCTTCAAAAATCGCCCCAGGTCGGGATAGCACGTCAAGACGACATATCCGACGCGATCACGGTGGTTCGGCCATCGCACATCTTCAGAATCACCATGGTTAAGTCATCGAAACCGATGGCACCGAGGGCGAATCGGGTGACCTCCCGCACCAAGCGGTTCTTCAACTCCTCTGGATCCAGGTGGCGGTTTTCCTTCAGGAATCGAATCAGGCGTGCCTCGCCGTACTCCTCCTCTTCGGGACTCTGCAGTTCGGAGAGACCATCGGTGTAGAAGAGGAGCACATCCTCCATCTCCAATGTTACATGCGTCATGTCGTAACGCGCCGAGGGCATGACGCCCAGCACAAGGCCGCCGCAATCCAGGAGCTCACATTGCCCATCACGGCGGATCAGAATGGGGTGGTTGTGCCCGGCATTCGAGTAAGAAAGCCTGCGCGAGACCGGGTCAAGTTCCGCATAAACCAAAGTCGCGAACCGTTCGGACGAGGTGGACTCATGCACCAGGAGATTCGTGTTCGCCATGACGTTGGGAATGGGAAGACGGCTGCGCACACCGGCTTTCAGAAACGCCTGCAACTGCGAAACCAGCAGCGCGGCACCCATCCCCTTGCCGGATACATCAGCGATGACAATGCCCAGCTGCCCCTCGGGCAAATCGAAGAAATCGTAGTAGTCGCCACCGACCTGGCGCGATGGATGGGCAAAGGCGGCGACGCGGTAGCACTCACCTATGGGTAAGATGCTCGGGAGCAGCTGCAACTGGATCTGCCGGGCGACGTTGAGCTCCTCCTCCATCTTCTGTTTTTCCAGCGCTTCGCGGTATAGAACGGCGTTGGTCAGCGCCACGGCGAGTTGGTTGGCCAGCGTCGCCAGCAGATGGAAGTCCTCCACACCGTAGCGGTAGCCGGAAACCTTCTCCCCCAGAAGCAGGAGGGCAGTTAGCTCATTACGGTCGATGATGGGGACAACGAGCCGGCATCCCCAGCGAGAGAGCACTTCGGTCGTGGGGGTCAGCGGGCGATCCAGGACAAATTCCTCGAACGCGACCGGACGGCCCCGCTCCCGCGCCATAACGAAAAATGGATCATCACCACTGAACGATTCATCGGAGAGGCCCTTGAGTTCGAGAAGGTATCCCTTACTTGTCTCGTCCCGTGTTGCAAAGAAGGCACGTTCGATGAAGAGCTGCTCTGTCAGGATTCCAATCATCCTCTTCTTGAGATCATCCATGTCGAACAACGAGGCAATCTCGCGAGAGAATGACTCCAGAATCGCACGGGGGTCGGCTTTGTCTCGCAAGAACAGGCGTTGAATCAATTCGTCGGTCCGGTGCTTCACGGGCTGGAAAAACAACAGAACGAGAACAATGAAGGCGACGTCGATTAACGGCGTCTGGATTTCGAGGACATCCTTGATAAAGGCGGACACCTGCGTGATCAACAGCAGGTAAACGCCGACGAGCAGCGCCGAGGACGTGGAGAAGACGAGCGACTGCCGCACGATCAGGCGAACGTCGAGGAACTGGTAGCGGACGATGGCCCAGGCGATGCCGATCGAGCCGGTCAGGAGCGCCAGAATCGCCAGCGCGATGCGCAGGGGTTCGGCCAATGGGAAGATCCCCAGTGCCGGCATGATGAATGCCACGGTGTACAAACCGACCGCGGAGAGAATCCCGCCCAGAATAAACCGCCCCTGGCTTTTCAAGCGGACATTGGTGATGCGCTTGTAACCCTGGCGCAGCGACCATATCGCCACCGCGATGTAGAGCAGATTGATCAGGGAGAAGAACTTCAGGTGAAATTCGAAGAGAATCGACAGCAGAAACCCAAACGAGTTCAGAACAAAATTGAGCGGCGCCAGCAGACCCTGAAGCAGCGAGGAATCAGTCTGAATGGCCAATCCGCCGAGATTGGGACGCGTCATCAGCGTCACCAACAGCAGATGGAAAACGTGGGGCGTGAAAATGAGATACTTCGTCCGGCGGAACTGCGCGACCCAACGATGTTCAACCGGAAAGACAAACGAAAAGAACAGAAGCTGCGGGAAGAACAATTCCCAGAGGTAAAACAGATTGTAGTACGCCGGCAGCGGCGTCTGGCCGGGCGTCCCACCGGGCGGCAGAATCGCATAGCCGATGGCCGCAAACAGCGGCCCCAGACCGGCGAAAAACAACATCAAACCGGTCACCCGGTTGACGCGGTTCTTCGCATTTTCCCGGATGATTACACTGCCCAGAAGCCAAAGAACGGCCCCCAGGAGGAAATAGAAGACTGCTATGACGATCAGCCAGTTCACCCACTGCACCCCCGCGATGTCCGCCCGTGCCGGAGCAGCGGGGCAACCCTTATGCGGGGTTCAGGCTCTTCCGAACGATTACGACCATGCCTCCCCCGGGGTTGCGCTCGTACCGGACATCGTCCATCAGCGACCGCGCAATGAAAATACCCCGGCCAACTTCCCTCAGCAGGTTCTCCTGCGCGAGGGGATCGGGCACCTGGCCGGGGTCGAATCCCTCTCCTTGGTCAACGACCCGAATGACGACTTCGCTGTCTGTGATCTGAAGACTCAGGATGACCGTCTTGGTCGCATCGCGCTTGTTGCCGTGAACGATGGCGTTATTGACCAGCTCGGTGGTGGCGATGGCCATGTCCGACACAATGGCGTCGGGCACGCCACGCGAACGCAGGGCGGTCTCCAGAAAGTCATCCGCCTCGGAGATGCGCCCCGGATCACTGGGGATCACCAACTCGATGCTGTCACGCGAGGTACCGCTCATTGGGAGATGAGGGGAAATGGGTTACGGCCCTGGACGGCGCCCTAGGCGCGCGCCGCGGCGCCGAAACTGGTTATGGCCTCATCTACCGAGTCGTAAGCTTCAAATACGGTGACCAGCTTCGTGATAGTCAGAAGGCTCTGGATCTTCTCGGTCACGCTCGCCAGCTTCAAATCACCCTGATTGTTGCGCAACGTGGTCAGACCGGAAATCAGAATCCCCAGCCCGGTCGAGTTCATCCAGTCCACTTCCGATAAGTCGATGACGACCTTGAGCTTCTTTTCCGCGATCAGGTCGTGGAGCTTGTCGTGCAGGACTGTGGCATCCGGGCCGCCCATGATCTTGCCGCGCGGTTCCAGAATCACCACTCCGTTTTTCTCATGGAAGCTGAGTTTCATCTAATTCCCCTGCCTCATCAATGTTCTTGTCATCGCGGCCCCGGCTCACGCGCCGGCACCGCGGCACACACTTTGAATATACGGTTCAGAATGGGGGCAAGCTATGGGAATCTGCCTCAGGTTTCCCCCAAGGCTCTTGGAGGCCTGAGCGGGACGTATGCGGCCAGCCGAAATCCAGATTCTACCGGAACAGTGCCTTGATCTTGCCCCAGGTCGACTTGCGGACATCGGAAATCATGAGGACCGAAAGATCCTGGTGAACCGACCCTTCCATGGGCCTGATCGTGGGTTGGGCCGAATGGCCCTCGATGTGGATATTGATATCGACCCCATCGAGCCAGCCATCCACGGCCGGTGTGACAGGATTATCGTGAGGGATCGAGATTGCGTAGTAACCCGCCTCCCGCACCGTCGTGTCCGCGAGGAGGACCGAGCCGGAATAGGCCTGAAGTGTAGTTCCCACGGCCGCCGGCTTACCTTGGTAGAGCAGCGAGCCAGTCAGGTCGCAGTTGATCTCGAACTCGTCGGCCTCCAGGGCCCGTGCGAGGATGGCACAAGCGGCCGCGACCAGGATGACCAGAATGACAGTTCGTAGGGCCTTGGAAGACATCAACACTTCCCCCAAGCAGAAAGATACACGCGCGCATCACCTTGTCAACAGCGAGTTTGAGGGTGGATGGAGAGCCGCGGGGTCCAGGGGGACCGGAAACCCGGGCGTCAGGAGACTCTGCATGCCCCCAGGAATCCGCCGCGGGATGATGCGCGCCCGCAAATCATTGGGATTGAGCGCCTGAGCCCGCAGGCAGTACCCGCGGACATCCTCCGGCCGGAACGAATTGAAGATCGCCAGAAAGCCGGCGCGCAGTTCCCCGTACGAGGCCACGTAAGGCGCCAGCTCCGCCGAAACGGCCGGAACTGAGTCTCTGTGCTCGGCAACGCGCGGGGAGCCGGATCAGGCCCCCGAATCTTGGGTGTCAAGATAGCAAATACGGGGAGAAAAACATGATGAAAAGGGTTGTGCTACGGTGGTGCCGGACCCGCGCTCAAGTGCGTTCGATGTTGTCGAGTTGGAAGCGATTGGTCAGGAAGAATGAAAGAAACTCGATTTCCATCGCCATATTCTCGGTGCGGAGCAGGACTTCCTTGGGGACCTTGAGATTCACCGGTGCGAAGTTCAGAATGGCCTTAATCCCGGACGCGACGGCCAGGTCGCAGACTTTCTGGGCGACCGAGGCCGGGACCGCAATCACGATGATCTCGAGCTTCTTTTTCTTGACCTCGGCAGCCATATCGTTCATGTCGGAAATGACGATGCCTTTATGGTTCGAGCCGATCTTGCGCTGGTCATTATCGAAGATCGCCTTGATCATGAATCCCTGTTTCTGGAATTCCTTGTAGGAGACCAGCGCCGAGCCGATGTTCCCGGCGCCGACCAGGCCCACGTTCCACTGGCGGTCAATTCCGAGAATATTGGCAATGCGCGCTTTGAGTTCTTTGGTGGGATAGCCCAACCCGCGGGTTCCGAACATAAAAAAAAAGGACTGGTCCTTGCGTACCTGTGCCGGGGTCAGTTTCTCGCGATGCGCGAGATCTTTG
>JACRMA010000069.1 GCA_016235085.1 Candidatus Zixiibacteriota bacterium | reverse complement strand
AACCATTGCCGTGGCGACATTCAATCGCACTTTGAAGAATGTCCTGCCGGCGATGACGTTCTTTGACCAGCCGCATGATGAAGGCGACCCGACCGAAGCGAATAATCTCCTCGGTGCCCCCAAGACCGGGTTGGAAGAATGGGTGCGGGCAAAGATGTCTCGCAGCTGATGCTCCTGAACGAGTGAGAGTTAGGTGGTCGGGAGGGCGAGGCTCCCGCCGAGCCATTTTCCGCGCGGACACGAGGCTCGGCAGTCCGCCGCGGCGGATCGCCCTCCCACGCGCCCGTCTTCCTGACGCTTCTGTCGGGGAACCCAAATATGTTGCACGAGGATGCACCGGGTTGACTTGGAGTGGGTCAATCCGATAATCTGACAGCGGCGTTGCGAGGCAGTGGCGCGCATCCAACAAGAAATGGAGAACACAATGGCTCAGACACATTACAAGGTCATCATCATCGGATCCGGACCTGCCGGACTCACCGCCGCCATCTATGCCGCGCGCGCCGATCTGGCGCCGCTGGTACTGGAAGGTGAGCAACCGGGCGGGCAGCTGACAATTACGACGGAAGTCGAGAATTTCCCGGGATTCCCAAAGGGAATCATGGGCCCGGAACTGATGAACGATTTGCGCGAACAGGCCACGCGATTCGGGGCCACCGTGCGGCCATTGCGGGTCAGCAAGGTGGACTTTTCCGGTCCGCCGCACAAAGTGTGGACGGATCGCGGCGAGTTTACCGGGGAGTCAATTATCATCGCTTCGGGCGCCCGTGCTCTTCTCCTCGGATTGGAATCCGAGATGCGGCTCATGGGCCACGGGGTTTCGGCGTGTGCCACTTGTGACGGGTTCTTCTTCCGTGGGAAGAAGATCGCGGTGGTCGGGGGCGGCGATTCCGCGATGGAAGAAGCGACGTTTCTGACCAAGTTTGCCGACAAGGTGACGCTCATTCACCGGCGGGATCAATTCCGGGCGTCAAAGATCATGCTGAAGAAGGCGCAGGAGAATCCGAAGATCGAATTCCTGCTGAACTCGACGGTCGTCGATGTTCTCGGCGAACCGGAGACCGGACTGCGCGCACTAAAGATCAAAAGTACGGTCGATGGATCGGAACGTGACGTGCCGTTTGAGGGGTTGTTTCTGGCGATCGGCCATGTACCCAACACCGATTTTCTCGATGGTCAGGTCCAATTGGACGAGAAGCACTACGTCGTGACGCATGATGGCACACGACCATCCGTCGAAGGGGTGTTCGCCTGCGGCGACGTCCAGGATCATGTCTACCGCCAGGCGGTCACCGCCGCCGGAACCGGGTGTATGGCAGCGATTGATGCCGAGCGTTACCTCGAGGCGCGCGGCCACTAAGTTGGAGACGTCCATGAACATCACGCATCCCGCAATTCACGATTATCTCGAACTGAACCGTCCCCCTTCCGACCCTGTATTGCAGGCGATGGAGGAATACGGGCGGGCGCAGAATTTCCCATCGCTGGGTGCCCAATGCGGCCGGCTTCTATATGCCCTGGTCGCGATCTCAGGTGCGCAACGCGTGTTCGAGCTGGGTTCGGGATATGGGTATTCGATGTATTGGATGGCCAAGGCGATGAGCGATGGCGGGATGATCATTGGCACTGATACCAATCCCGACAACGCCGCTTCCGCCCGGGAGTATTTCCGGCAGGGTGGATTGCAGGACAAGACTGATCTGCGGACCGGGGATGCGGTGAGCCTCTTTGAAAGAGAATCAGGGCTCTTTGATCTGGTCGTATGCGACATTGACAAACATCAGTATCCCGAAGTATTTGATCTGGCAAAGCGGCGGTTGCGGCCCGGCGGGATGCTGGTTGCCGACAATATTCTTTGGAGCGGCAGGATTCTGGAAGACACGGAGACGGACAAGGCGACGAATGGCATCCGGGAGTTCACCCGCCTGATCTTCTCTGATCCGGGCTTCTTCAGCGTCATCATTCCAATCCGCGACGGGATGTCGCTATCGATCAAGGCTGGAGAGTGAGCATGTCCAAGGTCGCCGTGGAGTATCTGTCGAAGGCGCTGGGCGCGACGGTGGAAGTGGCGCGGGCATTTCCGGCCGACAAGTATGATTACTGGCCGGCACCGCAATCGATGACCGTGGGGGAGCAGATTGGGCACCTGGCGATGTGCCTGGACTATTTCATCGGTCCCGTGGGGGAGATGTTGCAGGAGCGGGCGCCTGCCGACGATCCCGCACTTGATCCGATGCAGAGACTCGAGCGCGCGGCATTGAGAATGACCGAGGCGCTGGCGCGCGTGCCGGCCGAGGATTGGCATCGTTCGCTGGCTTATCCCGATGGATACGAGATGACGCCTGAGCGCGCCGTGCTGGTGGCGTTGGAGCATGATGCGCATCATCGAGGGCAGTTGATCGTCGCATTGCGGCTATTGGATATCGAGCCGCCCAAGCGGTGGAAGGATAGCTGACCAGCGCGGGTGTCAGGAAGACGGCGCAGAGCTGGGGTACCTGAGGAGGGATATGGGCAAGACGCGAATGACGCTTTACGGCAAGTTCACTTGAACATCCTGTGTCAAAGCAAGAAGTTTCTTGCTCGAGAAGAAGGCGGACTTCGAGATCCGCGATTTTTTCAAAGAACCGTTCAGTGCCGATGAACTGGCGCGGCTAATCGGCGCCGGCCCGCTGGCCGAGTTCCTGAGCACGCGCGCCAAGTCGTACAAACTGCAGGGCTGGGACCGCAAGCTGCCCACCAAGAAGGGGGCGGTTGCGTCGATCATCGACGATCCGACCCTCCTGCGGCGTCCGATTCTGATGGCGAACGGGAAGATGATCATCGGCTTTTCGCAAAGCGCCTACGAAAGTCTGATCGCCGCCGGGGCGTGACGTTCCATTCGGGTGGCAACAGTCAGCGCAATATGACAACTTCAACCGCGCGCTCCTCACCGCTCTGGTTGTTATTGGCGGTTCTGTGCGTGGGTCCGGCGGCCGTCCTGATCCGGCTGGCGAATGCGCCGCCGATCACCGTGGCCTTCTACCGCATGCTGGTGGCGGCGGCGACGATTGCGATCATCGTGCTGATTCGCGGTGGCCGTGATTTTGCGGGAATGGATCGCCCGGCCTTCTGGCGATCCATTGTGGCGGGCACGCTACTCGCACTGCACTTCGGCTCGTGGATCAGTTCGTTGTCGCACACGTCCGTGGCTAATTCCGTGTTGATTGTTACGACCCAGCCGGTGTTCGCCGCACTCCTTGGTTTGTGGTACTTGCGGGAAAAGATACGCCCGGCGGCATTTGCGGCGATCATTCTGGCGTTGTCTGGCGCGGCAATTGTCTCAGGAGGAAACCCCAAGATTGGCGGTTGGTACGGAGATTCTCTGGCGTTGATTGGTGCCGTGATGGCGGCATCATACCTGGTGGTGGGACGCCAGGTACGGCGCACGGCATCGACGCTGGCGTATGTGTTGGTGGCCTACTCCACGGCCGCGGTCCTTCTGGGTATCTGGGCCGTCGCCATCCGCAGTCCGTTGACGGGATTTCCCGCGATGAGCTGGCTGTGGATGGTCCTCGCGGCGCTGGGTCCTTCGGTCATCGGGCACACACTCTACAATCGCGCCTTGCGGCATTTCCAGGCGCACACGGTGGCTACCACGATCCTCGGGGAGCCGCTTGTGGCAAGTGTCATGGCGGCCATTATCCTGTCAGAATATCCGAGTCCATGGGCCTTGTTGGGCACTATCCCGATTGTCGCAGGTGTTCTTTGGGCGGTGCGGTTGGAACGGTCGGCCTGACGCAACGGATTCATCTGCCGATTGCCGGGCTTGCGGCGTTGAAAGCGATTGCATCAGAGCAATAAGTGGCTTAGAATCGTGACATTGGTACTGGTCTGCTGTTGATCGATGTCGGAGATGCGTCTGATGTTTGAACACCGACATGAACCGCTGCTTTCGAAGGCCGAGTTCCGATTGCGGCTGGTTCGTCACGCCTTGATCGCGGTGGGACTCATCTTCGGGGCGCTTGGTGTTGGGATCATCGGATACCATGGCCTCGAAGGGATGGGCTGGATTGACGCTTTGGTCAATGCAGCGATGATTCTGGGTGGGATGGGACCGGTCACCGAGCTGCACACGGCCGGAGGCAAGGTGTTTGCCTCGGTGTATGCGCTCTTTTCCGGGATCGTATTTCTGGTTGGCGTGGGTGTGCTTTTCGCGCCGGCGGTGCATCGGTTTCTTCACCGCTTTCATATGGACGGCGAATCGTCAAGCCCAGAGAGCGGAACTGCCGATCAGTAGATCGCGCGTGCCATAAGCGCACGCGGTTTGAGTTTTGATATGCCGCGATCCTCGGCCCGATCATATGCCTTTCTGTCCCTGGCGGCGGCGATTGCCACGATCGCCCTTAAGCTGGTTTCCTACTGGGTAACGGGATCGGTCGGGCTTTTGTCGGATGCGATCGAGTCGTTCATCAATCTTGTAGCCGCCGCGGTTGCCATCTGGGCCCTGACCGTCTCGGTCCGGCCACCGGATGACGAACATGCCTTTGGCCACACGAAAGCGGAGTACTTCGCCAGTGGCGCCGAAGGACTTCTCATTCTCGTGGCCGCACTGGGTATCGGTGTGACGGCTTATGATCGGCTCCTTCACCCCCGCGAACTCGGTCAGGTTTGGCTTGGACTATCGATTTCCGTCGTGGCGTCGGTCGTCAACGGTGCCACGGCTGTGATTCTGATGCGTGCCGGGCGCCGTTTGCGATCGATCACGTTAACTTCGGACGCCCGCCACCTGCTGACCGATGTCTGGACCACAGGCGGCGTTCTGATTGGCGTTGGATTGGTGGAACTCACCGGCTGGCTGCCGTTGGATCCCCTCGTCGCCATGCTCGTCGCTGTCAATATCGCCTGGACCGGGATTCGGCTCCTGCTTCAGACCGGACATGGGGTTCTGGACAGTGCCGTTCCCAAGGAAGACCGCGACGCGATCGAAGAGATATTGGCCGGTTATACAGAGAGCAAGCTGGAATTCCATGACGTGCGCACGCGGTTGGCGGGCACTCATCGTTTCGTGTCGCTTCACGTTCTGGTGCCCGGTCACTGGAGTGTCCAGCGGGGACACGAGCTTTGTGAAGATATCGAACACAGGATTGTTGCGATTCTTCCTGATACCACAGTCTTCACGCATCTTGAGCCGGTGGAGGATCCCGCATCGCACGCCGATCGGGGCCTGCCACGGTTGACGGATGCGGCGGCTCGCGGCCACAAGCATTGAAAGAGTTGTTTCCTGGAGGATGATCCATGCCGGCAACACCGCATGTTGAAAAGCATTTTCAAGCATCAGAAGCCGTCCGTGATATCGTGATTGGCATGGCCGATGGCCTGACGGTGCCATTCGCATTGGCCGCGGGCCTTTCCGGAGCGGTCGCATCGACCGGGCTTGTGGTGACAGCCGGACTCGCCGAGGTTGCGGCGGGTTCAATCGCGATGGGACTGGGAGGATACCTTGCGGCCAAGACCGATGCGGAGCACTACGCCTCGGAGCGGCGGCGGGAGATTCGTGAAGTTGAGGAGATTCCCGAACGGGAGATGGAGGAAGTCGTCGACGTACTGCGAGGCTACGGTCTGGATGAGGAGCATCTCCAGCCGGTTGCCCAGGCAATCGCCGCCGATCCCGAGCGGTGGGTCGACTGGATGATGCGATTTGAGCTCAATCTCGATGAACCGCACCCGGCGCGGGCGCGCAAGAGTGCGATGACAATCGCCGGATCGTATGTCGTCGGTGGTCTGGTTCCGCTTTCGGCTTACATAATGTTTCAGGATATGTCGACAGCGCTTGGCGTGTCGGTCGTGGTGACCTTGGCGGCACTGTTCGCTTTCGGTTTTATCAAGGGCCACTTCACGGGGATTTCGCCGTGGAAGGGCGGTCTCCAGACGATTGTCACCGGGGGGCTGGCGGCGGCGGCGGCGTACGCGATTGCCAAAGCGGTGGCGTAGGTAGCACCGGCTGACTTCCACCAGTGATTACATCTTCGGCAGGGTTATTTCCTGCTGGGCCTGGTACTTTCCCTTCTTGTCGGCGTACGAGACTTCGCATTCTTCATCCGATTCGAAGAACAAGACTTGGGCGATACCCTCATTGGCGTAGATCTTGGCCGGCAAGGGGCCGGTGTTGGAGATTTCCATCGTCACGAACCCCTCCCATTCGGGCTCAAACGGAGTCACGTTGATGATGATACCGCAACGGGCGTAAGTGGATTTTCCCAGGCAGACGGTGATGATCTTGCGTGGAATACGGAAATACTCGACCGAGCGCGCCAGGGTGAACGAATTCGGCGGTATGGTGCAAACAGGCGACTGGATTTCGTCAAATGCGTTTGGATCGAACTTCTTGGGATCGACTATTGTGCCACGGGCATTGGTGAATACCCGGAATTCGTCAGCCACGCGCATGTCGTACCCGTACGAGGAAACTCCATAGGAGATAACACCTTCGCGGACCTGGCGGTCGGCAAAGGGTTCGATCATCCGATGTTTGGTGGCCATTTCTCTGATCCAGCGGTCTGATTTGACACTCATTGTTGTATCCTTTCGCGGCCAGGGGCCGGCAATCCGGACTTCCGGGCATCACAAAGTAGCTGATCAACTCGTATGGAACAACGCCGGTCGCACGTCTTCTGAGATTTTCGCCTCTGCAAAAAGAACGTGCGAAAACCGGAATTTCAATTAAACCCTCCGTTGGAGTTGCGCTGAAGGGGTGCGGTCGCGGCCGGGCGGCAACTACAGGCGGGACAGCGCCCCGCTCTGCATCGGATAGTCGTGGGGCTGGGATTCCCGGATCAGCCTTGTTTGCCGAGCGGGTGGCGGATTAAGTCGAGGAATTCGCCCCGGGTGCAGGGGTCGTTCTTGAAAACGCCGAGCAGCGCCGAGGTCACCGCGACGGAATTTTGTTTTTCGACGCCGCGCATTTGCATGCAAAGATGTTCCGCTTCTATCACGACCGCCACACCCAACGGATCGAGCGCATCCTGGATCGTGTCGGCGATCTGTTTGGTCAGCCGTTCCTGAACCTGCAATCGTCTGGAATACAGGTCCACGACGCGGGCGAGCTTCGACAACCCGATGATCTTCGTGTTAGGGATGTATGCCAGGTGGCATTTGCCAAAAAACGGGAGCAAGTGATGCTCGCACATGCTGTAGAAATCCACGTCACGAAGGAGCACCATCTCCTTGTTGTCTTCCGTAAAGACAGCTCCATTGATGACCTTCTTCGGGTCTTCATGGTAGCCACGGGTGAGGAACTCCAGTGATTGCGCGACGCGCTCGGGGGTCTTGAGCAGGCCCTCACGCGTGGGGTCCTCACCGATCTCCTTGATCATTTGCCGAATCGTATCAGATAACGCCATATCAACTCCCGTCTACCAGCTAAGGCCTGCCGCTATTAAACCGTCTGGGTCCGCAACTGTTCCCCGTCTCCGCGATAAACAAACGCGTTCTTGGGAGTTTCCACCAGGCGTACGGTCAGTGAGTTCTCCGATGGAAGATGCGGGCGAAGCAGCCGCCAGGCGGCCTCGGCCAGATTCTCACCGGTCGGAATGAAATCTCTCCCGAATGTTTCGTTCAAATTGGTGAAGGCGAATCTTCCCGCCAGTGCTTCCGCAGCCTCGACTTCGAGCCAGCGCCGGGTGATCACGACGTCGTTGTCGAGCGACTGGCGCCCGACAATGACTTCGATCGTGTAGTCGTGTCCATGGCCGCTGGGTCCGGCGCACTTCCCGTACACGGCGGCGTTCTGGGCGCCGGACAAGGCCGGTGAGTGCAGCACATGGGCGGCGGAGAAGCGGAATCGTTTTGCAATTGAGTACATATGCTCGGTTTCAACTTCATCTTCATCAAGTCGCGTCATCGCAGCAGCATTCGGCCCAGAGATTATCCGATTCACAGATCCGTACACGGACGAGCCGGGCGACAGTCACCTTAGATACCAACTGATCCCAGACGAAACCCGCGAGGACTTCAGTTGTGGGGATTTTCCCGGCCAGACCGGGGACATCGAGATTCAGGTTCTTGTGATCAAGCAGCTCGATAACGTGAGTTTGAATGAGCTTATCGACGTCCGTCAAATTGACCACCATGCCGTTGACCGGGTCCACGGGACCAGACAGGGTGACCTCGACTGAGTAGTTGTGTCCGTGTCCGTTTTCGTTGGCGCAGGCGCCGAACGTCTCGTGATTCCGGGCCGGAGTCCATTCGGGACGCCAGTAGCGATGCCCGGCACAGAAGCTGGCGCGGCGGGTCACTTCGATGGTCATGCCACCCCGCGAAAGTAGACTGTTCGCGCCGCGATGATCGCAGCGAAGTAGAGATTCATGCCCACGGCGACCGCCGGAAAGAACCAGTTCGGATGGCCGGCCAAAAGACACAGAATGAGGATGAAGGCGTGAGTGCCGTAACAGAGTGCCGAGTTGGCGATCAGAAATCCGCGCGACTTGTACCAGTGGTCCGCCAGCGATTCGTCATGATGATCGCGCTTGCGAACTGTGTCAAGTGAGAGCCGATCCAGTTGCCGGATCAGGCTGTCCTGCCAGGCGAACCACAGGACATAGACCGCATGCAGGAGTCCATACAGCGTTCTGGCGGGCAATGTTGAATGACCGTTTGACGCATCGCGTTCGTCCAGCCGACTGGCAGAAACCGCTCCGGAGACACTGGTGTAATGGAGATGATAGAAATTGAAGTACGAGCACTGGAGAAAGAGGCTGAGCCAGGTTGCGCCGGCCCACACCAGTGTCGTTGAGGCAGAGGCCCCCGTCTCAATCGTGTTCCACGCGATAGCAGCAATGAGGGCGGTGAAGACGATGCCGTCACCGATGGTATCGAGGAAACGTCCAATCCGGTGGCCGGTGTTGGTCAGCCGCGCGAGCGAGCCGTCGGAAGCATCGAACACGTCTTTCAGATGGACAAGAATGGCTGCGAGAACCAAAGAGGCTGCCGACGGATGGGAACCCAGAATGCCCGCTGCGGTCAGACCAAAGGCGAGAGACAAGAGCGTCACGACTTCATGCCGAATTCGCAGCGCATATAGAAGTCGCACCAGATGCGGATAATAGGCGATCCACAGGACGCTCACATTGAAATACCGCGCGGATTTCGGCAGTTTGTAGATAGCCTCGTAATCAAACGGCACTCTTGCGCCGCTCGTTGCGAGAGTACGAGGCGATCCAATCGTTTCGCCGGTGGCGGGCATCGTGTTCATCGCATTGCCACTGTCAAACCGCCATCTACTACAAACGTCGCCCCTGTGATCCAATTGGCCTCATCCGACACGAGAAAGGCGACCGCCGATGCAATGTCCTTAGGTTGCCCGATACGGCGCATCGGATGGCGAGCCGCCATCTGATCAAGGAACGCTTGAATTTGCGCGCCGGTTCCGCCTCGCTGACGATGAATTGGAGTATCGACAATCCCGGCACAAATGGAGTTCACCCTGATCTGCGGACCCCACTCCGCCGCCAGCGTCTCGGTGGCTGCCTGCACCGCGGCTTTTGAAGCCGAATAGGCCAGCGTTCCGGCAAGCGGAGTCAGTCCCAGAGTCGAGGAGATGTTGACCACCGAGCCCGAGGGGCGTGCGAGGCGGAGCAACGGAGCAAGCCGGCGGGTCAGATCGACCAGCCCCACCAAATTGGTGCGAAGCACGGCGTCAAACTCCGCCGGTGCGATTTCCTCCGCCGGTCCAACGGAGAAGGCGCCGGCGCTGTTGACCAGAATATCGAGGCGTCCGTACCGCTCCTGCAGCCGTGTGGCCAGAGCCCGATTCGCCTCGGGGAGCGAGACGTCGACTGTTTCACAGTCGATTATCCCGCCCATCAATGCGGCCGACTCAGCCAGTTTGGACTCGGTCCGTCCCAACAGGATTACACGGGCGCCTTCCGAGGCCAGCCGCATCGCCACGCCCCGGCCGATGCCGGAACCGGCCCCGGTGACAAGTGCGATCTTGTTGGCGAATCGTTCGATCATGATGAGGTCTCTTTGGTGAACGGATTTCGACCCGGAGGCGGTGTGGCCGCAATCCTATACGATCAAAAGCCGTGCGGACGGGGAGATTTTGCACTCCATGTTCATAATTCTCGTGGTGTCCTGCACATACGCCGATTGACCCAATAGCCGAGCAGGAAGCTGGCCGTTACTCCGGCCGCATCGGCCAGCCAATCAGCGAATTCGACCGACCGGCCGGGAATCCACCGCTGATGGAATTCATCCATACCGGCAAAGGCTAACATGAAAGCACCCAACAGCCAGGCGCCCTTCTCGGCTCTTCCCGGAAATCGGCCCGGACCCCAGCCGCGCGTGACCAGATAGCTGAGAATGGCGTACTGGGAGAAGTGGAGGAGTTTATCGACACCAATTCCGCCGAGATCTGGGAGGCTTGATCCCGGCAGGGAGGAACCAATGACCACGGCCACCGCAAAGATAACGGCGAGCCACCGGGACGAGTTTGTGCTCATGATCCACTTCATTAGTCTTTGTCCGCCGCTCCTGCTGCCCGCCGGTAGCACACGCAAGCCCATCCGGCGTCGGGATACGAACTGAACGTCAGAGGGGTGCAAAGTAATGACACGGCCGGGGGCAATTCAAGGAGTACAGGGAGGGGGGCACGCTGACCAGGACAGGTCACACAGCGTGGCATCGGCCAATTGTGGACAGTCCATCGATAGACTCGTCCCAAAGGCCGGTTGCGTCCCGCCGGTATCTGTACGATCATTACCGGGTTCGATTTCGCGACCGAGGCATGCAACAATTGAAGGCAAAGATGAACAGCATTGAGCGTCATCCCGGAAAAGGTGGATGCCTCAAACTCCTCATCGTGATTCTTGGCGTTCTCGGTCTTGCGGCGATGACACCATCTGTTGCGCGTGCGGCGAACAGAGTGACGGCAGATTCATCGGGAACGCGCATCGTGATTACCCAACCGTCACTACTGGAATTGGTGCATGTGGGCCGTCACGTGGGACACCGCCGTCCGCCGCGAGTCGCGCTGGCTGTTTCCGGCGGCGGCGCACGCGGGCTGGCTCAGATCGGGGTTTTGCGCGCGCTCGAGGAAGCCGGAATATCGATTGATCTGATCTGCGGAGTGTCGATGGGGGCGGTGATCGGCGGCTTATATGCTTCGGGCATTAGCCCCGACTCGCTGGAAAAACTGGCGCGGGTTGTCCAATGGAGCGAGCTTCTGCAAAACTCGCCGCCGCGCGCGCAGCTATTGCTGTCGCAGAAGGATAAATCTGCCAATTGGTTTGTCTCGATCCCCATGCGCAATTTCCGTCCGCAGTGGCCGACAGGTGCGACATCGGGACAGACGATTTACAACTACATTTCAAATCTCACGCAGGGAGCCACATACCGCTGCGCCTCCAATTACGATTCATTGCCGACGCGATACCGTGCGGTTGCCACCGAACTGGTCTCGGGACAGAAAGCGGTGTTTTCCTCCGGGGAATTGGCGTTTGCCATGCGCGCGGCGATGGCGTTTCCGCTGGCGGTCACGCCTCTGCGCCACGATACGCTGTTGTATGCCGACGGCGGATTGATTGATCCCCTTCCGGTGCATCTGGCACACCAATTATCGAAGTATCCCGTGCTGGCGATCAACACGGCCAGCGGTCTCGAAAAACGCGAGGGATTGACCAATCCCTACGCCGTGGCGAACCAGGCGACGACGGTGATGACCGCGGCCCTGCTTCGCGCGTCGTTGGCCGAAGCGGAATATGTCTGCGTACCGGACGCGGCCAGCATCGGCAATATCAGTTTCGACAAAGTCGATACATTGATCGCGGTCGGGTATCAGGCGGGAAAGACGATCGCAGCGCGAATCTGGGAGGACTTTGAACGGGACGCGCCCCCGAATCGGGAGTTCTTACACTCGGCCGAATTGATGGCCACGGTTGATCCTCGATTTGCGCGGGAGGACTGCCCATCGGAACTGGCCGGCTTACTGGCCTCAGATGGCCCGTTGTTTGTCGAATCGGTGACTTCTGCGCTCGAGGATGCGGTCGAGCGAGGGTGGTTTGACAGTGCGGTCGTGTTCCTGAAGGCGTCGAATCCAGGACGCACGCCGCATTGGATTGTCGACGGCTGGCGGCCGCCGGTCCTGCGCGACATCCGCTTCCAACGTGCCAGCGTGTTTCCCGATACAACTTTGCGGCGGGTTCTGGGTCTCGCCATCGGTACCCAGTATTCGTCCTCCGAAATTGCCGTGAGGATCCGGCAGCTTGTCGGCTTTTACGCCGCACACGATTATGCTCTCACCGACATCGCGGCCGTCACATTCGATTCGGGCGGGGTGCTGTCCATCACCATCGACGAGGCGTTGCTCTCCAAAGTCGAGCTGGAGGGAAACAAGCGAGTCAAGAACTGGGTGGTACTGCGCAGTTTTCCGATGAAAGAAGGTCTGCCGTACAATGCGCGGCTGGTTGAGCGCGGATTGACCGATCTTCACGCGACCGGACTTTTCGAACAGGTGACGACTGAAATTCGCCGGACCGACCATGGTCCGGTGCTCAAACTCCGCGTGACCGAGAAATCCACCGATGCCATCCGTCTGGGGTTTCACCATGACCTCGAGTATCAGAGCGAGGGATTCATCGAGTGGGCGAATATCAACATGTTCGGTCTGGGGAATGAGTTGACCGCGCATGCCCAGCATGCCCCGCGCCGCGACTGGCTGTTTCTGCGCGCGCGGGCCGACCGGATTTTTCAGACTTATCTCACTTCGGCCACGACCGGATACTGGCATCGCCATCAAAGGCGCCTCTGGGCTGATCACAACCCGGTCGGATCGTTTACGACGGAACGGCTGGGCCTGGAGTTCTTCTTCGGACAGAATTTTTCGCGCGCCTTGCAGATGGCCGTCATGATGAACGTCGAACGCATTGATCTGGAGCGGAGCCCGGATTCGTCCTTTGCGCGCACCAATCTGACGCGGCTGGCTGTCATGGGGAATATCGACAACCTGGACGATGCAGAATTCCCAACGCACGGGCATCGTGTTTCGGCGCGGTTGGAGTGGGCCGACCGGCTGCTTGGTGGCAAGGAAGTCTTCCGGTCATTCGATGGTGAGGGAATGTGGGTCATCCCCACTCGTGGGCCAATGACGTATGAGCTTTCCGCCCGGTTCGCCACTGCCGAACGGGAATTGCCGATCTACGAGCAATTTCCCCTGGGCGGCCGGCGTTCGTTCATGGGATTAAGCGACGACGAATTTCTGGGGGACAGGCTTCTGCGCCTCTCGGTGGGAGCGCGTTACCGGTTCTTTTCCCGCAGTTATCTCAAGGGACGATTGGACATTGGGACGGTGTGGGGCCATCTGGCGCGCATCGATCTGACGCGTGATCTGCGGATGGGAATTGGCGGTGGATTTGCCTTCAATACGCCTCTGGGACCGCTGGAGATTCTTGCCGGGGTGACCGACCACCACGAGGCGCAGTTCTACTTCAATCTCGGCCACGATTTCTAACCGCCAGCGCGAGCGCGCGCTTTGGGGCCAGGATATTGACGATCCATATCCCCGCAAAGACCAGCAGCGCACCCACGGCTGTCGCCAAGTTCAACTTCTCCCCGAGCACGATCCAGCCGAGAATCGCCGCGGTGATCGGCGTGACGAAGGCGATCAAGGAGAGCCGGGTCACCTCGATCGATTTGAGCAGATGGTAGTAGCTGACGAATGTGAACACCGATCCGAAGACCGCGAGGAAGGACACGGCGGCAATCGAGGTCATCGTCCAGTGGAAATCCGAGATGTTCTCGCTCATCAGCGCGAAGGGAAAGAGGATCAGTATCCCAAAGAGCATCTGCAGGAAATTCGCGACCGTCGGGTCTTCATCGTGCAGATGCCGCTTGATCAGCACGGAAGCGATTGCCGAGGACAGTGGTGACAGCATCATGATTCCCATCGCCCACCATTTGCCGGGCGTCGGGGAGGCAAGCCCGTCGTGAAAGATGACGACAATCCCCAGGAAGCCAACGATCAGTCCGAGGATTTTGAACAGCGATAGGCGTTCCCCCGGAATGTAGAAGTGCGCCCCGATGGCGACAAAGAAGGGGAATGAGGCAAAAAGAATCGCGGCGAGTGCGGCATCGAGGTATTGCTCCGAGTAATACGTGGCGCCGTACGAGCCAAAGTACATGAAGAATCCGGGCAGGAGAATCCAACCCAGCCGGACGCGGCCACGGGGCAACGACTTCCGCCCGATGATGATCAACGCTCCGAGCACCACGACGGCGATCAGAAACCGGAATGCGGCACCAAAGAATGGCGGTGACTCGGACAGGCCGATTTTGATCACCACCCATGTGGCGCCCCAGATTACGCACAGCGCGGCAATGAGAAGATTATTGATCATAAAGGTGGAGCAGTACCGTCGGTGCGATCGATGGGTGATTGATTGGCCGAAGGAACTGAATATCAGGGGCGCGGTGTTGGGGCCCGCTTCCGTTGGTGTATCCGCCTGCCGATCTTGTGATGACTGCTGTCACGTCCTCAGACAAACCAGCGTGATATCATCGGCCACCGGCGCCTCGGCCTGGAATTTGAGTACGGCGTCCAGCACATGCTGGATGGTGTCCGCGGCCTTCGCTTGCGCGTTCTGCTTGAGGATCTCTTCCAGGCGTGGTTCACCAAACTGCTCGTCGGCCGGGTTGGCGGCCTCGGTTACTCCATCGGTGAACACGACCAACCGCTCGCCCGGTGCAAGCTGAATTGTCTCCTGTTCGTACTTGGACCAGCCGAAGGCGGCGACGATCGGTCCGCCGGTGTCGAGCGTGACCATGCGCCCGTCAACGGTTGAGCGATACGGCGGGTTATGGCCGGCGTTGCAGTAGGTCAGCGTCCGGGCCTGCGCGTCGTACACGCTGTAGAACAGGGTCACAAAAGTCTTGGCGTCGGTGGATCCCACCAGCAGGCGATTCACGGTGGCAACACAATCCGCAACCGAAGTGGAACTGCGGGCGCAGCCGCGGACGGTGGCCTGCAAGTTGGCCATCAGTAGGGCGGCGGGCATGCCTTTGCCGGGTCGCGCGCTGGGTGGAAGGCGGCGGCGATTTCGGCGCCTGGTATCGCGGGTGCGACAGGCGGCAGGAGCGCCGTTTGAATCTGCGCAGCGTTCTTGACTTCCTCGCGCAGCGCCTTGAGTTTTTTCTCCTCGACGTACAAACGGGCGTTTTCGATCACCTGGGCGCACTGGGAGGCGATGATGGCGACCAGCCGGGCGTCTTCGTTGGTGAATTCGCTTTCCTGCTTGTTGAAGATGTTGATGATGCCGATCAGGCGTCCCTTCAACTCCAGGGGCACCGACAGCACCGATTTCAGCGATTGGTCATGCGTATCGGCGCCGGCGAATCGCTCGTCGGTGGCGAGGTCTTTCACCAATAGAGGCTTGCGGTTTTTGAACATCCAGCCGGTCAGTTGAATCCGCAGGGGCATCGACATGCCACCGCCCGACCGGTCGAACACTCGTACCAGGGTCTTGGTCGGATCGGTGTCGGTTTCGCCGAACAGGTGGATGCTTCCCTGCTGCGCGCCCAGGCGGCGGACACACTTGCCCACGATCAACTGATTGATCGCTTCTGGCTCCATGGTGGAGTTGATCGCCAGGGCGATGTCGTTCAGAATGGAGAGCTCCTCCACCGCGCGGTGCAGGCGCTGGTTTTCCTCGCTCAACCGGTTCACGTCTGCGGGAGGTGTCGGTGCGTCGTCGCGAGATTTGAAAAGTGCGGTCATGTTTGTCCTCACCATCGCCCGCCAGCGGGCAATGCTAATCTTGTACGTGCAAGAAACCCAACAGGTTGATCAAGTCAATCGCATTCGCGCGGAGGGCATTGCGGTGAACTGTCACGTGGAATTTCGCTTGCACATTCCGTCAAAGTACCGTAAAGTACAGATGAATCCCTGTTGGGTGGAGGTATTGAGGATGACAAAGGACATGATTTCTGAAATCACTTTCATGACGTCGGCCGAAGTCGCCGAGAAATTGCAGCTCAATCAGCAGGTGGTCGTGCGCAAACTGCAGACCGGCGAGATCCCCGGCTACAAAATCGGCAAGGACTGGCGTGTGTCGTCGCAACAGCTCCTGGCGTGGCTGGAATCGAAATCCAACCAGACCAAGCACACAGAACGCAGCAAGACGGAGCGGGCATTTTTCAAGGATGGCCGTCTGACGGATATTCCGGCGCAGCGCAAGAAGCGCACGTTTGTGCTGGAACGGCTTCTCGAGGAATTTGAACCGGGCAAGGTCTACTCGGAGAAGGAAGTCAACACCGTCCTGCGGCGGTTCCATTCCGACGTTTGCACGTTGCGCCGGGAGTTCATCATGGAAGGAATGATGGTGCGCGCCGACGGGAAGTACACGCGGGCGCTGTCGTACTTCAATCGGTTTGACAAGTGAGTGAAGGGTTCACCAAGTGCGGGCGCGGATTTGGGAGGGCGAGGCTCCTGCCGAGCCATCTTCCCGCGCGGAATCATGGCTCGGCAGGAGCCTCGCCCTCCCTCATCAATCGAGATCATTAGCTCAATAGCAGCCGCAGCAGATTCAGCCCGGCTTGGGCGGCGCGGGCGCGGATCATTTCGCGATCGCCCATGAGGCGGAGTTCACGGGTGGTTGTCGCGTTGTTCTTCATCGCTACCGCGATCCAGACAAGGCCCACTGGCTTTTCGGGCGTGCCGCCGTCGGGGCCGGCGATGCCGGTGATCGCAATCGCGCAGTCGGTGTGAGAGCGTGCCGTTGCGCCTTCGGCCATCGCGATTGCGACTGGCTCGGAAACGGCACCGTGGGTCAGAATCAAGTCGGGATCCACGCCCAACAGGTCGGTCTTTGCCTGATTGGAATAGACAACGAATCCTGACACAACATAGGCGGACGATCCCGGTACGTCGGTGAGGCGTTTGGCGACAAGCCCTCCGGTGCATGACTCGGCGAGCGAGATGGTCATGTGCCTGTCCCGGAGCATTCCCCCCACGACAATTTCCAAGCCGATATCCTCTTCGGCGTAGACGGCGTCTTCGAGCCTCGGGCGGACCAGATTCGCCAGGCGATCGAGTGTCTTCGGCGCGTCGGTGCCCTTGGCGGAGAAACGAAGTTTGACGCCAAGTTCAGAAGGGAGGAAAGCGAAAGAGACATCGGGATTGTCGCGAATCAGCGTCTCCATCACTTCGTAGAGTCGTGACTCCGGCCAGCCGGTGGTCGACCAGGTTCTGGAGACGACGCCAATCTTGCTCTGAGCGGCGATTTTCGGGACGATGTGCCCGGCGATCATCGGACGCATCTCGCGGGGAACGCCGGGCACGGCGACGAGTGTCTTGCCGCTGTCGGTGAGAATGATCCCCACTGCACTGCCAACTTCGTTGGGAATCAGCTCGGCGTCGGCTGGCTGAACCGCCTGGGTATCGAGGAATGGTCCCGGCTCACGGCCGCGGGCGGTATACCGCTGTTTGAGCATGGCCAGAAGCTCGTCGTGGAAGACGAGTGTGCGATTGAAGACGCGGGCGAGCGCTTTCTTGGTGACGTCGTCGTTGGTTGGTCCCAGGCCGCCCGAGACGATGACCCAGTCGGCCCGTCCCAGCGATTCGCGAATGGCCGAGACGATTATCTCGTGGTCATCGGGGATGCTGATCTGGCGCGCGAGAGCCACGCCGGCCTCGGCGAGCTGTTCGCCGATGAACTGGGCGTTGGTATTGAGGGTATGTCCGGAGAGAAGCTCGCCACCGATGGTGATCAGTTCGACGTTCATACGCCGAACCATGCGGGCCAGATCGCGACCAGGATTCGTACCGCGATGTTCGTGTAGACACCGGCGCCGAGGTCATCGGCTGTCACACCCCAGCCGCCAGGGAGACTTTCCAGACGGCGGCAGGGATACGGTTTGGCGACATCGATGATGCGGAAGAGAATGTAGACCGGAATCAGGACGTGCCAGTGCACCGGCAGGCCCAACATGCAGACAAAGCACCCTGCAAACTCGTCGATGACGATGCGTCCCGAGTCGCCTCCGAAGAGTTTTTCCGCCTCATCGGAGACATAAATCGATGCCGCGATCATGGCAATGGTGCTGGGGATGAAGATCCAGGGATTGTCCAGCCGCCAGAGCGCCCACGCCAGCGCCAGACCGGGGATCGAGCCCCAGCTGCCCGAGTACGGACGAATGAAGCCGCTGCCCAGGCCAGTGGCGAGCAGAGCGATCACCGGACGTGAGGTCCAGTGGGCGATTGCTCCCTGGCCTTTGGGAGTCTTGGTCTTCGTGATTGGGTCGAGAAACTGGGTCATCGAATCACATTCTTGAGCAAGGCCGCGTGCCGGACAAGATAATCGACCCCGGTGGCCACCGTGATAACCATCGTGATGCCCATCAGAACATCGAAGACGAAAATCGTTCGCTGGCTTTCGAAGATCGCCCAGTGGTAACCCAGGGGCACCAGCATGGCCTTCAGATAGACAAAGAGGAGGATCACGCTGATCGTCAGCATTTGCAGCGCAGTCTTGATGCGGGCCCAGAACGACGGGACGATCAGCATTCCGCGGTAGGCAGCCATCGAGCGGACGCCGGTAATGAGGAATTCGCGTGCGACAATGACGATGACCATCCAGCCGCGCACATAGCCGAGGGCCACCAGCGAGATCAGGGCTGTTGAGGCCAGAATCTTATCGGCGAGCGGATCCATGAATTTGCCGAAGCCGGTGATCCGTCCGCTACGGCGCGCGAAGTAGCCGTCGCCCAGATCGGTGAGGGCGGCGATGACGAACACGACCAGCGACGCCAGCTTCGCGCGGGTGTCGTCGATCAGGATCAACGCCATGAAGACGGGGGAGAGCGCAATCCGGGCGATGGTCAGTTTGTTGGGTAGGTTCATGGCCGGTGCGTCGATTCTGCCGTTTGGTCGCGGTGCATGTTACCATGCCGGTTTACATGATGTCAATGCAGGGGTTTGGGCCACGGTCGCCGGTTGCCGTGGGCGGACGGATGGCGCATCGCAGATTCCTTGACAGATTGCGCTGCGTTCTCCAGACTGAGGCCGATGGATACACGTCCCCAGCCCGCACCCGAGTTCGACTGGCACACGGAACAGACCGGGCAGCGGCGCGATCTGGTGCGATTCGACGCCGAGCTGGACCGCGCTATGGCGATGAAAAGCCGCACACCCGCGGGGCGCGCCACGGCGGCGCAGTTGCGCGAGCACTGGGAACGGCTCAAACGGCGGGTGGATGGACGCTGGGCGCGGTCGGTCGAAGTTTGGGATCGGCAGATCGAGAATGTGGAACGCCTGCGCCGTGAGCGCGACCGGCTGCTGGCGATCGTCGAATTTGAAGAGCAATTGGTGGGTGACGCCGATCTCGAATCGGCCATGAAGCTCATGTTGCACTGTGTCCGGCGTTCGGTAGCCTGTGATGGCGCCACCGTCGCGATTTCCGAGTCCTCCGGCCAGACACGGCGTGTGGGCACCGATCGTGGCCATGGACGAACCTGGCCACCGGTGGCCGATCAGGAATTGGTCGAGGTCCTGTTGGCGGCCTCACGAGGCGGCCAGCGGATCATTATAGAAGGGCGGCCGGTCGGAACGGGTCCGCGAGAACGGGGCCGGAATTCACACTGGCTCGCCGTGCGCATCGTGCACGGTGATCAGGTTTACGGGGCGCTGACGGCAGGGCGTTTGATCACCGACCGGGGATTCAGCGCGGAAGAAGCCGCGGCACTGGATGCCATCGCGGCGCGGCTCGCCCGATTCCTCACCGCGAAAGTCGGCGTGGCCGCCCGTCCTGTTCTCGAGGCAGGGCCCAAGCCGGAAGGCTTTGAGCACTTGGTCGGCCAGGCCACTGCATTTCGCAAAGCCGTCGCCCTGGCGGCGAACTACGCGGCCAGCGACACACCAGTACTGATCGAGGGGGAGCTGGGTACCGGGCGACGGACGCTGGCACGGGCGATCCATCTGCGGTCATCCCGCGCCGAGCGATCATTCGTGGCGGTGACCACGGCGAATCTGCCCGAAGAGGCGGTGGTGCGCTCCCTGTTCGGGATTCGTCTCGTCAGTCCCGAGGGGATCGTTGATGAACGGCCGGGGGATCTGGAACTGGCCGACGGCGGCACGCTCTTTCTGGATGAAGTCACGGCGTTCAGCGCGGTGACGCAGGTGCGTCTGTTGCGTCTCCTGCAAGAGGGCACGTACGAACGTGAGGGCGACCGCACACCGCGACGGGCCAAAGTGCGTCTCATTCTGGCCACGACCGCTGACTTGGATCGCGCGGTTGGAGCGGGGACATTTCGCGCCGATTTGTATTATCCGATCACGGTGGCACGCGTGCCGGTGCCGCCACTGCGGGAGCGCGGATCAGACATTCTGGAGCTGGCGCGGCGGTTCGTTCAGATGGCGGCGCGAAAGGCCGGGCGCACGGTCGATGGGATCGATATCGATGCGGCGCGGGTGCTCTCGGCGGGAACGTATCCGGGGAATGTCGGGCAGCTCGTGCAAATTATCGAGCGGGCCGTCTTGCTGGCGAAAGGTTCGCTGATTACGACTGCCGATCTGCCGCCGGCGATGCCGACCACGTTGGCGCCGGTGCTGCCGCCGGAGTCATCGTCCTGGGCGACCGATGCGGCTGCCTCGGTGCGCAGCGCGGCGGCGGCGGGCAAGGCGGGCGACTACACGCAGATGATGCGCGCGAAAAAGGGCGCGGTGGCATCAGTGGAACGCGCGTTTGTCGAGGCGGTCGTGGGCCATGTTGGGCACAACTGGGCGCGGGCGGCGCGCCACTGCGGGATTCATCGGGCGCAGTGGCAGCGGCTGTTGCGCGTCCTTCCGCTGGGAACGGCCCGTTCGGTTCGTGAAGAAGTTCACAAGACGGACCAGCCACCAATAATCGACACAAAAGTGTAACCGTCGTATCAACAATGAAACAGCGCTCTGTTGCCCCTTGGACAGTGGTGGATTACCCATACAGTTTACCACTGTGTAACAATTTTGTTCCACCATTTTGAGCCATCAAAAAAACCTGCACAAAAACCTCTTGCCTAACTCGTTGGTACTTCATATCCGTTGGCCAGTCGCCGATAACTAAATGGCGGCCCGACAACAAGATCGGATGGAAGGTTTTAGTTGAGAAAAATTTCACAATGTAACGAGAGAAACAGGACCCGAAATTGACCAAAGCTGCTGCCACCTCAGACGAGATCTACCGGGCCGCCATCGAAACGGCCGGGCATCTGGGGTCTCCCGCGGAACGGGGGGCGGCTTTACGGGCTTTGGCGTACGAATTGGAGTCGCGCCGGCTCAGCGTGGCCACATTGAACGACGAACGTGGCGTCGCGGTCGAACCGGGAGTCTTGGTGGTCCAGGGGACAGACGGAGTCTGGGTGGACACCAGCGAGGGCAGGGAGGAGGTGAAGACGAATGCCAGTGAAGAAATCCACCAAGAAGACGACGAAGAAGCCGGCGAAGAAGAAAGCCGCGAAGAAGACGGCGAAGAAGAAAGCGGTGAAGAAGGCGGGTTCGACCCGTAAGACCGCGCGCAAGGCCACGTCCCGCCGCACGACGAAGCGGATGGTCGCGTAAGCAGTCGTCCACACTCGCCCCCATGGGGGCATCGCAGTTCGGAACCGGCCGACGAAGGACCGTCGGCCGGTTCTTATTTGGCTCAAATCACCTATGGAAACGCCCGGTCCGGGATTGGTTCCGGCTTCACCTTGTGCCGACGGTGCCGTATACTTCCGCCGTGCGCGCCTTCATCGCCATCAATCTTCCGGATCCGGTGCGTCGTGAGCTCGGCGAGATCATTGAGCGGATCCGCAATTCCGGCACGCCGGCGCGGTGGGTGCCGCCCGAAAATCTGCATGTGACGGTGAAGTTCCTTGATGAGATCCGTCAGGATCAGGTGCGTCCAATCATCGGCGCCATCACGCTGGCCGTCAGCCAATGCCATCCCTTTGAGCTGAGGCTCGGCGGGTTCGGATGTTTTCCCAACGAACGCAAGGCACGCATTTTCTGGACGGGCATCGAATCGGGATTCGACACGCTGAAGTCGCTGGCGCGTGAGATCGATCATCAGGTCGCGAATTTGGGGTTCGCGCTTGAGACACGTCCCTTTTCGGCGCACATCACATTGGCACGATTGCGTGAGCCCGGCCCGGCAGACCGACTAAGCCGCGCCGCCGCACATGTGCCGTACCATTCTGATCCAATTCCCGTCACGCAGATTGACCTGATGCGTTCGGTCCTCTCGCCGGGGGGGGCAGCGTACTCGGTTATCGATTCGGTTCGTCTTCGCGAATTAACCGGCCCCGACCTGTCTCCGACGGGTAGCTGAACCACTCCGAGTCCAATTAACGTCGTCTATCCCAACCACTTGCGGGTGACTATTGGGCAACGGATCGGTATAGTGAACATTTGTTCACTTTTCGCTTGCGCGGCAGTTGACGGCGTGATATACTGTCTGCCCAGCGACTATTTGCGGGAACCGATGCAGACAACCAACCATCAGAAGACCGCCCCGTCGGAGTGCGGGGGACTGGTCAGATAAAGGACTCGGCAATGGCGAAGACCAACGTACCATCGACACCTCCTCCTCCGGAGAACGGCCGTAAGCGCGCCCTGGAGTCAGCGGTCATGCAGATCGAGCGGCAGTTCGGCAAGGGTTCCATCATGCGTCTGGGCGGCGAAGCGCGCGACAATTCGGTCGACACGATTTCGACCGGATCGATCTCGCTGGATCATGCGCTTGGTATCGGTGGGGTCCCGCGCGGACGGGTGATTGAAATCTTCGGACCGGAATCGTCGGGCAAGACCACGCTGGCGCTGTCGATCATTGCCGAGGCCCAGAAGCTGGGCGGCAATGCGGCCTTCATCGATGCCGAGCATGCGCTCGACGCCGAGTATGCCGGCAAGCTGGGCGTCGATCTGGAAAATCTGCTCATCTCGCAGCCTGATACCGGGGAGCAGGCGCTCGAAATCACCGAGACGCTGGTGCGCTCTGGCGCCATCGACGTGGTCGTGGTCGATTCGGTCGCCGCGCTGGTCCCGCGCGCCGAGATCGAAGGGGAAATGGGTGACCCGCAGATGGGACTTCAGGCCCGATTGATGTCACAGGCGTTGCGCAAGCTGACCGCGAATATCTCCAAGTCGAAAACGTGTGTCGTGTTTATCAATCAGATTCGCATGAAGATCGGCGTGATGTTCGGCAATCCCGAAACGACGACCGGCGGGCACGCGCTCAAATTCTACGCCACCGTGCGTCTCGACATCCGCAAGATCGCTTCGATCAAGGACGCGGAAGTCGTCAAGGGCGCCCGCACCCGGGTGCGTGTGGTGAAGAACAAAGTCGCGCCGCCGTTCCGCGAGGCGGAATTCGACATCATATATGGAGAGGGGATCTCCAAGTCGGGCGACATTCTTGATCTGGCTTCCAAGGAAGGAATTGTCGAGAAATCAGGCTCCTGGTTCTCGTATGGCGATCTGCGCATCGGGCAGGGACGCGAGAGCGCGCGGCAGTATCTGATCGAGAATCCGCAGATGTACATTGAAATTGATGGCAAGTTGCGTGAGAAGCTGGGGCTGGTGCGGCAGGTCGGCGTCGGCGCTCCGGCACCGGAACCCGAAATGGCCAAGGCCGGGAAGTAGGCTGAACACGTGCTCGCCGCATCGTTTGATGCGCGAAGTTGTCGGTGTTCGGTCAATTGAAGCCCCGAAGGGGCGAAAGATAATAGCCCACGGCGCAAGGGCATGTTGAAGAAGCCCTCCGAAAGGTGGCGACAGTTGTGTAAGGGGGAGATTGCTTCGGCGCAAAGAGCCGCGCCTCGCAACGACACCACACTGGTTGTTGGCAACGCAAAGGCACAGTTGTCGTTGCGAGGAGCGTCTCCGCCGAAGGCGGAGGTAGCGACGAAGCAACCTCCCCCCTACACAACTGCCGCGATCTAGGGGACGAGTTTTTCAACAAGCCCGCAAGCCGCGGGATGTTCGGCGCCCATCCACTGTTCTCTAGCCCCGGAGGGGCGCCAGATCGAATCTGCCACTGATCGACGGTGCCGAATGCCCGACTCCTCGACGCCGATTATCACCAATCTGAAATCCCACCCGGCGCGCCCCGGGCGCATCCGCGTTGAGATCGATGACCAGTATGCCTTCGAGCTTTCACGCAAGGTCATCCTCGCCAAAGGCGTGAGCGAAGGGGAGCGGCTCACTCCTGAACGCCTAAAGGAACTCGAAGCGATTGCCGCGCGCGAAGCGGCGGTCGGGCTCTTGGCTCGACGCGAAAGGTCGCGTGCCGAATTGGCGACTGCGCTGCGCCGCAAACGCCTCGATCCGGAACTCATCGAAAACGTGCTGCACGATCTCGAAAAGGAGAAACTGCTCAGTGATGAGCGATTTGCCGGGGCGTGGGTGAACACGCGCCGGCGGCTTTCGCCACGGGGCCGGGCGGCGTTGTCCTACGAGCTAAAGCAAAAGGGAATTCGCAAGAAGAACATCGATCAGGCGATATCGAATTACTCACGTGCGGATGAGCTTGGGGCATTGCGCGAGTTGATCGAGGGACGCCTGGCGCGATATGCCGCTTCCGGTGATGATCGGGCCAAGGTCAAGCATCGGCTGCTGGGGTTTCTCGCGCGACGCGGGTTCGCCTACGAGGATGTCGAGCACGTGTTACGCGAGCATTTTCCGGGGTGGGCGTAGGGCAGGAGAATGTGGCGGGCCGGCAGCGCCCTCACCCCCGGCCCCTCTCCCAAAAACGGGAGAGGGGAGGAATGCTGCGACTGTCAAGTAGCGCGCTGGGTGCCCCACAGCTTGCTG
>JACRMA010000068.1 GCA_016235085.1 Candidatus Zixiibacteriota bacterium | reverse complement strand
CGTCCGACAATCTCAAGCGCTTCAACAAATTTCGGATCGCGGCCGACTAGCGGTCCGAAATCGTACCGCCGATCCAAATCCTCGCGCGTCGCATGTTCACCCTGCGGCGCGCCGGCCCTGGCTTTGACAACCGCAAGGACGGTGCGCACTGACTGCAGCAGCGAATCATTGACCCAGGGCTTGGTGATGAAGTCGTAAGCGCCGGCCCGTACGCCGCGGACGGCGAGAGCAATCGACCCCCAGGCGGTCATCAGGATGACGGGAATGTCGGGCCGGCGAGCTCTGATCTCCTGAAGCAGGGTCATCCCTTCTTCGCCGGTTGTGCTGCGAGAGAAGTTCATGTCCTGCAAGACCAGTTCAATCGACCGGTCATCGATCAGCGTGAGCGCCTCGACCGGGGACGAGACGGCTCGCGAACGAAACTCCGCCTGCTTCAAGAGAAGCGTCAGCGATGCCCGAACGGCAGAATCATCATCAACGATTAGAATCATATGCGGATCGGCCTTGCACCAGATCTGCCGGCGGATGGGCACGACAATCCACCCCCGCTGCACAAGCATGCCCTGGCAGTATTGGTTATGTCCCGGCGTCCGGCAAGTGCCACCTTGGTGGTGCAGCGCCGCAGCCGGCCCGACTCGGGATGCCAGCCAGCCGGGATAAAGTCCGCAAGCTGCCGTCAGGGAGTAGATCAGCCCAATCGAAGCCAGGAGCCCAATTATGTAAGTCGACATCGCGATGTCATCGACAATGCCAAGCAGCGGAAACTGAATCGCAATCAATGTACCGGCCACAAGACCGATGGTCGTGACAACAAGGATCTCCGCGACAATCTGAAAGTAGACGGAGTGCGCATGCGCGCCCAGCGCCCGCCGCAGTCCGATCTCCGAGGTTCGCCGTGTGACATTCTGCCAAAGTACGCCAAGGAGGCCGAATCCGACCATGAGAAGGAGGAATCCGGCAATCAGAGCGACAATTCCAAGCGGCGTCAGCATCTCCGTGAACAGTGCTCTCCTCATCTGGCCCAGAGGTTGGATATTGAACGACCACCCGGGAGCGGCCGCATTCAGACCGGCCATCAGCCGCTCCTCGAATTCGGGTGGAGTCCCAGGTTGAACTCTCACAAGCAAATTGGGTTGACTGAAGCTGAGCGTGTCATCGAGCCGCAACCGACCGAGGTACATATCGAAGGGCGCCCGCAATTCCCCTTTGAATCTGAAGTCGTCGACCACCCCGATCACTCTCCGTTCGATTCTGCGAATCTCCGAGGACTTGATCAGAGTCTTCCCCAGCGGGTCTCGATCTCCAAAAAGCTTGTCCCGGAGACTGGCATTGATGATCACAGGACCCCAGTTCAGAGCATCGTCGGAACGGTCAAACCACCGTCCCTGCAGCAGCTTCAGTCCGAGCACCTGCGGCAGGTCGTCCGTTGATCCGTTGTACACGACGGGCGTAATCAGATTGTCCACATTGTCGTCCCAGGTGCTGCTGCCAAAAGGCGAAGCCAGGATTCCAGCCACAGCTCCCACCTCAGGAAATCCCCTGGCAATTTCGATCAGCTGCCGGGTTGTGTTCATGGAGCTGCTCGGTCCCGTGGATGACCACGGAAGCCCAGTTGAAACCTCGACGTTCCAGACGTTCTGGTAATCGAATCCCGGCGGTCTCATGTAGTTCGTCAGGAAGTGTACGCTCAACGTCAGCACAGCGCAGAGGACGAGAAAGGAAATCAGCACCTCGGCCACAATGAGGGCGTTGGTCCGTCTCCGGTTCCACACAAGTGTGAATACGTGTTTAATCATAGTGTTGTTCCTCTGAGGGCATCAACCGGATGCATGCGCGACATCTTCCAAGCAGGATACACCCCGGAAAAGACACCAAAGAACAAGGCAAGGGCGAGGGCGGCCGCGAAGATTCTCAAGTTGGGCGAGAATTGGGCATAGGGCACAACGCCCACATGTGTGAATATGGCCAGGATGCCCCAAGACGCGATAAACGCCAGCGTGCCGCCGAGAAGAGTCAAGATAACATTCTCGGTGACGAACTGGGCGACCAGCGTGAACTTGGAAGCACCAAATGCCTTGCGTACGCCGATTTCGGAGGCCCGCTCCAGAATCCGGCTCACGTTGATGTTGATCAAACTGATTGTCGGGAGCAGCATGAATAGAACCATCAGCCCGGCGAACAATGCAATGAGATAGCCCGACCGAGTCGTCTCGATCGGAGTACCGAGAATCCTCCGCGACGCCGCCTCGGCGTAGGTCTCGGGACGCACAGAGAGCACCGCGATGCCTGGTACTTCCAGATCGGCGAGGTCGATTTGTGAAATGCGCGTCTGAAACTCGCGGCGGATGTCGGGGAACGCAGACTGGTTCTTCGCGAGAATCAACCCGGTGAATCCACCCAGATATTCGGATCGGTAGTTATGATTCTTGGCGGTTCCGAGGGGTACCCAAATGTCGGCAAACGGGTTGTCCCGGTAACTGGGAACGTCGGCCACCACGCCGGTGACGCGAAAGTGTTGTCCGTCCGCCTCAATCGTCTTGCCAACCGCCGCAGCGTTGCCGAAGAACTCGCGCCGTGTCCGTGCATTGATCACCGCGACGAAATTGGCATTGCGATCGTCATCCTCGGCATAGGGGTGCCCCTCCAGGAAATCAAAGTGCATAACCTGCCAATAGGTACCGTCCGTCCGTTTGAGATGTGATTCGATCTTCCTCCCGTCCAGGAACGAATTGACCGGGCTGGCTGAGGAGAACACGGTGACCATCTCAGCCCCGGGGAGGTCATAAAGACAGCGATCCAGAAGCTTGTACCCTGGATGTGAATTCACGCGAATGGTCTCGCCCTTCGCGCTGGCATAATAGATACCCAGCGTTCGGTCCAACATGGTCTCCGGCGGCATCGGCGCCAACGTATGATCGATCAGCGCCGCGCTGGTCGTCAGCACGGTCAGCGTGAAACCGATCGCGAATAGACTGATAAAGGTGAAGAACGGTCGGCGGCGAAGGACCTTCAGCGACATCTTGATGTAGTTTCTCAGCATAGCGTCGCCTCTCAATTGACCTGACGGCCGTCGAAGAGCCTGACGATGCGCTCGGTTTTCTCGGCCAGACGGGCATCGTGTGTCACCATGACGATTGTTGCCTTCTCGTCCTCATTCAACCCCATCAGGATCTTCATGATCTCTTCACCCATCTGACTGTCGAGATTGCCCGTGGGCTCATCGGCCAGAAGAATGCGCGGTTGACCAACGATGGCGCGCGCAATCGCGACGCGTTGCTGTTGCCCCCCCGAGAGTTGGGAGGGAAAATGACGAACCCGCGACGCCAACCCGACGCGTTCGAGCGCCCGTAGCGCACGGGAGCGGCGTTCGGAACTCGAAAGGTGCCGATAGAGGAGCGGTATCTCGACATTATCGATGACGTCCAGATCGCTGATCAGGTGGAATGTCTGGAAGATGAACCCGACCTGCCGGTTGCGAATCCGTGCCTGTTCCCGGTCGGGCAGACCTTGAATCGACTCCCCGGCCAGCAAGACGCTCCCTTTCGATGGTTCATCCAGCAGCCCAATGACGTTAAATAGGGTGCTCTTGCCCGATCCGGAGGGCCCCATAACGGATACAAACTCCCCTTCCTCAATCTCGAGATTGATTCCGGACAGGGCCAGAGTCTCAATCTCCTCGGTGCGATACACCTTCTCCACGTTTTTCAAACTGATCATTACTCCTCCCATGAACTCCCCAGCCATAACTCCGGATCAGTGGGGTCACCGAACCTTGATTTTGCTTCTGTGCATGAACTCGCTGACGTCGGAGATGATCACGATATCGCCACGTGCGAGGCCCTCCTCCACTTCAACGTATTCGAATCCCGTGATCCCCAGGCGAACCGGAGTGTTGATCGCCACGCCATCGCGGATGACAAAGACCTGGCTTGAGCTCCGGCCGTTCGCCGAAGGTCCCCGTTTGACGCGCAGAGCGGTGTCCTTCGCGGCGGTGACGACAAACACGTCGACACGCTGATTGGAGTGAAGAAGCGGACTGGCATTATCCCGAAGCCCGATCCCGAAACTGATGATACCGTTCTCGATCGTCGGACGAATCGAGGTGATCTCACCTGCCAGAACCGAATCCAGTATCTTCACTTTGGCCGGCATTCCCGCCGCGATACGATTGGCGTGGACATCGGAAATGGTGGCATCGACCCGGAATGTACTGAGATCAGCGATCCGGGCGATCACATCGCCCTCTCGGACCGCCGTACCCTCCTGCGGTACCACCCATGTGAGCACACCGCCACGCAAAGCCCTCGCGGCGGCCATGTTCAACTGCCGGCGGAGTTCGGTTTGCTCTTTGCGCAGGAGCGCCCGTTGAGTGGCGGTGCCGGCCAGTTGCGCCTCGAGCGTCTTCTGCTTGATGGCGATGTTTCGTTTGGTCTGGGCGAGCTCGACCTCCGCGATCTGCGTCTCGAGTTCCACCTGATGCACCTGCTCCGCCGAACTGCCCCCGATCTTAAAGAGCTTCCGCAGTTGCTCGGTTTTTGCCCGAAGTGCCTGTAGCTTGAGGCTATCGATTTCAAACTTGCTCCGGAGATCGTCCAACTGGCTCTCAAGCTCCAATTCAAGTTGTGATCTGCTGTTGGCATTCAGAGAAAGCTCATCGTCGATTTTGCTCAGCGCCAGGAGGGCCGTGGCGGTATCGAGTTCAATGATCGGATCACCGGCAGCCAGCACGTCCCCGGGGCGCCGGAGAATGTGGACTACCCGCGAATCGATCGGACTGGCAATGATCTGTTCGGATTCCGGTACGATGATTCCGGAGGCCGTAATCGTTGCCTCCACTGGCCCGACGTCGACGACGGCGGTGCGGATTTCCTGGCGATTGAGACTGGGGGATAGCCATCCGGAAATGACCGCGACCAGCAAGGCGGCGGTCCCAACGCCTGCGCCGGCCTGGATGCCGCGTTTAATCGTCTTCTTCCGGCGAACAGATTCGTCAAGTGGTCGATCCATAGACTACTCCCAGCCACGGACGTAGCAGATACCGCGCCAATAGCTCAATCTGTTGTGACCCAGCACATTCCGCGAACTCGGCACGAGTGAACCGTCAGTTTCCGAACAGTGGATGTTCGGTTCCGGACAGGTGCCGACGGGACAGAAGCACGGCCTCACAGGGTCCACCCACCGTTGAGCACCCGGGATTCAACCCGACAATAGCACAGTTCCACTCGCCGCCTATCCGCAATCGCGAGGGGGATTCAGTTCGCGGTGTTTGGTCTCATGGAACGCAACCGCACGTGTCCCAGAGAGATTCTCTTTCGCGATCAGGACAGACCTGAGAGCCATGAAACCCGGGATAGTCCAGTTATGTGGCTAACCGGATAAACACTGTCCTATTACCCCGGATAACATGCAGGGAGACAACACTCATCGGACATGGGAGTCGAAGAGTCCCGATCAATCGAATCGGCCGATCCCGCGTCCGTAGGTTATCAAATAAGACCGGCCCACCGGCAACCAAACAAATTGACATACTGTACGTCATCAATGCAGTTTCTACTTGACAAGGAATCCAACTTTTCGCCAGAGTAGAAGCCGACAGTGGTCTTTTACCGAGCAGTCCCTGCTGCTTCTTGGCAGCACGGTAAACTCTGTTTGCGCCAAACCAGATCGAATGCAGAGCGGGCGGTCCCACGAATCCAGCACCCGAGGGTGGAGGCACGTGACAAAACCTACTCGTCGAGCTTTTCATTTTTGTCCGCGTTGCAGTCATTGGGCACGGGACATACTGCTGATTCTGGGGGCGGCAACGTGCCTTTCGCTTCCGAGCGCCGCCGACGCGCAAACAACCTCATCGGTCGAACCTGACAGCCGCGAACTCGCTGGGAAAATTCCCTGTCGCATAGTTGGCGGTTGTGATTATGACAGTGTCACGCAGCAGACCATCTGCAAGTACACGGTATACTCGGGAAATCCGGCGCTTAGCAACCTCACTTTTCCGATTCCCAATCGCTGCGCGAGCCTGATAACCGTATCCAGCCCCCTGTTCAAGTTCTCAGGTCCCGAGACTTACAATAGTAAGTGGTGTGGCCCGATCTATGGCCTGAAGACAGAGCAGGGCATGAAAGAGCGGCAGGTGACAACCTTCACCATCGTTTACGACGGCATTAGTCCTCTCGGCATCGGAATTGTCTCAGCGAATCTCAAGGGGGGAACCAATTGCGAGAAGTTTCCGGTGCAAGGCGTCGTGGATTGTCAGGACCTCCCATGCGTTCAATGGTCGCTCGATGCCACGGAATTCGATTTTCGCATCCGCAAGCCGGAAGTGTTGGCGGGCCGTCTGGCCACGATGACGGTCCAAGGGAATACATCATCGAAGATCACCTTCTCACTGTTCGATAATCTGGCTCCTCTCGACGGGTCCGGGAGCCCCGCGATACCGGCTTCTTATGCGATCACCCCGTCCGACCAGCCGGCTCCTCCCGTTCAGTTTCTCTCTCCGGCGCTTTTCAACCTCCAGCTTCTCAGCGTACCGGGGGACGAAACTCCCCACCGGTTTTCCATTTGGTCGAAGATCGCGCCTGACAGAACGATTAAGGCCTGTGACTACAGGAATGCAGCCATCATCACGTTGACGCTGGAGAACCTAAGCGTCATGCTGGACACAATCGGAATATCGACAGGTGGGCAGTAGGAGTTGAAAGGAGGTTGGGCGCCAAGAGTCAGTCTCCGTAACCCATTCATGACAGTTTGCGACAGTGGCAACTGTCAAAGGTCTCTCATCACCCATATTCCCTAAGGAGGGAGCAATGAAGAGATTAATTCTGTTACTGCTTGCCGTCGGGGCGCTTGTCGCTTTTGTCGGCATCGCGCAGGCACAGGCGCAAGGCGAGAGCGAGGTCTTCTACTTCGATGAGGCGACACAAACGTGGCTGCCGAATCCGTTGGACCTTGAGCTCCGCCAGGCCCGGTTGTTCCGGCTGGGCGAACAAGCGCAGGGCAATTGCAACAGGGAGAAGTGGCTCATCCCGGTTGTCATTCGCGCTTCTGTCGGCCAGTGGATCGATTGGAAGCTGGGCTGGACTGAGTGGCAGTGGCTGATCCGGAAGCCCGGCTGCTTCGCAGGCAACAGCATCGAGGCGCGGTTGGCCTCCAACGGCGACGTCTTAGTGGACTACGAAGGCTTTGGTCCGCTGATGCCCGACCCGCAAGGCCCGTGTTACGACCCAACTCATACGCCGATCGATGTCTCCTATTCATTCGAGACGAACGGTGGTGGGTTCGCGGAAGCGAATGCGCGCGGTTGGACAGCGGCGGTGGATCTGAACGCCAGCGATGATTTGCTTCAAGACGTGATCGGTGATGGCGCGCGCCCGTGGCCGCTCCACTAAAGATCTGTGTGGTGCAATGCAACGACGCCTGCGATTACATTAACAGGGCCCAGATCACCCTCTCGGTGCAGTGCCTGAAACCGTGGCTTAACACCGATGGTACCTGGAAGCCATTGTAAGGGCTGTCCGGCGGAACCGCAGACCCCGGAGTAGATGACTTTACCGGTCTTTGTGGTTCACGCTGGTGGCCTGAGTTTGGCAACAGGCGCGCCGGCCTGGCCGGCGCGCTTGTCAATTTTGTGCTCTGCCGGGCTGTGGCTTGACGGAGAACGAGTGTGCGGGCAAATTTCTTGACATCCTGCCTGAGAAATCGCCTTACCTTACTATGCGGGAAAGACACTCGCTGCAAAAGACGATGAGGTGCGATGATGTGGAAACAGTTCAAGACTTGCCGCCCGAGACTCTCTTCCGCCAGCAGCATCGGCGGTTTGGCTCTGCTCGGCTTGGTCTCCATTTGGGCTGAGCCGTCACGCGCACAGTTTGACCTTCTCCTGAGCCCGCAAATTGTTTCGCTCGAATTGACGCCGGGTTCACGTTCGCTGGTCACCTTCGAGCTGACCAACCAAAGCAAGGAGAAGTCGCTGCGGATCAGGATGTCCACGAGGGATATGTATCAGTCAGCGCGGGGGGATTACAAGCTCTCCGATACCACGATGCCCTACTCGTGTGTCGGCTGGATCACGCTGCTGGATTCGCTGGTGGATATTCCACCAGGGGAAATGCACCAAGCCGCAGCCCGCGTCGAAGTCCCCTATCGGGCGATCGGCGGTGCCTATGGCGCCGTCGTTTTTGAAGTCCTCCAGGAAGACCGCAAAGCCTCTCCGGATGTCATGGAGGCGATGTTTGAATACCAGTTTCAAGTCCCGTCCTGGTTTGAGATTGTCGTCAAAGGTCGCCCCGGCACGCAGCGCCGAATGCTCACCGGGGACATTGAGATCACCCCAACCGCTCAGGACTCGGCTCTGGAAAAACAGTTCGGCAATCGCGGGATGCTCGTCAGCGTTGATGTGGAAAACACCGGAAACGTGCATGTCATCACCGCGGGCCGGATGGTCATTCGTGACGAAAACCACCGTTTGATCCAGGATACGCGTCTTGGAGGTGGACGGGGATTGATACTCCCAGGTACGAAAGCGTCCATTCAGACAATCACCGGGCTCCCGGCCCCCGGCACGTACACGATTAAGGCGTTCGTGCAGTATGGCGGACGGTCACCGGCAGTCTCGCAGTCCACGTTCGAAATCACGAAGCAGCATTCCTCCCATGTCGGCGCCACGGGGGCAGCGCGGTCGCTATTCGTGGAATACAGACCCGAGGTCTATGACAAGTCAATCCCTGCAGGTGGTACGCGCATCTTCGGCATCAACGTGATGAACAGAGAAGACAAGCCGATCAACGTCGACGTGAGTATGGGACAAGTCTTCTTTGGGATGCGGGGACAGATGTGGGTGTCCGAAGAAAACCCGGATTCGGGCCGCAGTTGTATCCCCTGGTTGAAGATCGACCCGCTTCACTTCACCCTGGATCCATCCCGGGCGCAGAACATGCGAGCCTCGCTGACGATTCCGGCCGGTGCCAAAGGTGGGTATTATGGGTGCATCATTTTGAATGCGAAGTCCGCCCAGGATAGCGGCGCCACGACGTTGCCGTCGCAGCTCAATTTTCCCATCTTTTTGACGGTGCCGCCGGGTCTTGAAAAGAGTGGCGAGGTGACGAAGATCAATGTGGACCAGCAACCCGCATCGTCGATTGTCCTGAATACCGAATTCCGCAACACCGGGAATATCCACGTGCGACTCTCAGGAAACGCTGAGATTCAATTCTGGCGTGCCCCTGGCAAGCTCGACTCAGTCGAGGTCGTGACCGAGGGGCGGTTTGAAAACCTCGCGAAAATCAAATTCGAAACCGACACGGCGTACGTGTTGCCGGGCCAAGCCAGGATACTCTCCTCGCAGGTCCTGGCCGGTTTTGTGCCCGGCCGTTACCGGGCGATGGTGGAAGTTTTCTATGGCGAGAAGAAACCGGCAACTTTGGAGCGTGAATTTGTCATCAAAGAGCAACTCGGGATCGAGTAGAGCGCGGGCCTGGATTCTGATCGCAGCCGCTCTCGCTTTCGCCTGGGCGGTGGGTGCCGCCGGGGATTTACCTGCACAAGACGTGCCCGCAGGTGGTGATCGTCCTGTCGATACCGCCAGTGCCAATGAATCTGGCGACTCGTCATCGGGGACCACTCTTGGCAATCAGCCGAATGCTGTTCCAAAAGCGGCTCTGACCCAGAATTATGAGCCTGCGCGGCCAGACTGCCGGGTCACCAACGTCTTCTACGATACCGACGTGCGCGAAATCCTTCAAGCGATGGCCACACAGTGTTTCGTCAATGTCATTGCGGACGAGTCCGTGACCGGGATCCTCACTGTGGAACTCACCGATTTGCCCTTTGAAGAAGCCATGCGGCGCGTTCTGAGCCCGTTTGGCCTGACATTTCGCTGGCTGAATGGGTATTACCTCGTCGGTTCTCCGCGTCCTAGCAATCCTTCGTTTCCACTTATTACCGAAACAGTGCTCTATCGCCCGAGTTTCATCAAGGCCGTGGACATCCTGAAGCTGATGTCCACGTACTACGAGCCCTTTGTCCGAATCGACGCCGAAACAAATACGGCTACGCTAACCGGTTCGCCCGAGATGATTGCCCGCATGCAGGCGGATCTGGCGCAAATTGACCATCCCCCACGGCAGGTCATGATTGAAGCGCTGGTAACCGAAATGTCCACAGATATCAGCCGCCAATTGGGGCTCTCTTGGGATCTTAGCGCCAGTAAGGGAACTGAGAGGAAACTTCAGATTGGGGCGCTCCCCAATGAGGCCTTGCGCAATGATACCTCGCTGTCCGTGGTCTTTGACCGGATCGGGATTCAGAAATCCGGCTGGATTGGACAGTATCAGATCCGGCTGAATGCTCTTGTGGATGAAGGGAAGGCCCACATCCGCGCCAATCCCCGCATCGCGACAGTTGAAGGGAACAAGGCGCAGATTTTCATTGGGCGCGAAGAGTACTTCTCGATGCTGAGCGGATCACAGACATACACCTACGCTCAGCTTGAGGTCATCAAGACCGGGATTGCGCTGACGATCATCCCGTACGTCTCCGAGGCAGGAGCTATCACGCTGGAAGTGTCACCCGAGGTGTCCGACGTGATCGGCTCCGGCAGCACTGGCCTGCCGGTGACAAACAAGCGCAGTGTCACTACCAAGGTCCGCGTGAACGACGGCGAGACGGTTGTGATCGGGGGTCTTCTTGTAAAGAACCGTATCGAGGCTGTTCGGAAGGTACCACTGCTAGGCTCCATCCCCATTCTCGGCCTCTTGTTTCGTCACACGACCACCTCGATTGAAGAAAAGGAAATCTCGATTCTCATAACTCCAAAGCTATGGACCGCACAACCAGCATCTCAATAGCTCATCCGCCCCCTCAATGACGGGCTCAAGGCCGTGTGGAATCCGGCCCCGAGCAACTGCGCCTAAACCGGGCCATCACCCCTGCGAATCCCGGTGGTATTCTCCGCGCCGATCATCGTATCTTTGGCGGCTGGCGCCGCCTATGACATGGCCGCCGAGGAGACCTGACGATGACCACCGCACCACGCACACGTCCGGACATGGATACCTACTTCATGCAGATTGCTATGGCGGTCCGCGAGCGCGCAAACTGCCTTGGCAACCGGGTCGGCGCCATCCTGGTGATGGATAGCCGGATCGTGTCGACCGGCTATAACGGAACTCCGTCCAAGACAAAGAATTGCGAAGAGGGGGGATGCGACCGCTGTGCCAACCGGCAGAAGTACGGCCCCGGTGAGGCGTATGACTTGTGTATCTGCGTCCACGCCGAGCAGAATGCGCTCCTGTCGGCGGCCCGCTTTGGTGTGCCGGTCGCCGGGTCGACGCTATATACAACCATGCGTCCCTGTTTTGGATGCACCAAGGAACTTCTGCAGGCCGGCATCCACACGGTGTTTTATCTTCACGATTGGCGCCACCCGGAGCCGGCCGTGGCGGCGCAATACGAAATCTTGCAGGCGCGCTTCAGCGGCGGCATCCGCCCGCTGACCGTCGACGATCCCAAGGCCGACTGGGCGGTGTCCAAAAAACCCGTGCCCGCCGCGGCCAATTGACCGATACTGTCATTGCCGCCCCGGCCCCAGGGCGCCGGGCGGCAGCGGATCACCCTCCCCACTCGTAGCCGAAATCTGGCAGCTTGTACCGGATACACTGTTTATGGCAGACCCGGCCTTACCATCGCCCACGAACACACCAGGTCAAGTGCCTCCGGGGCTCCCCCCCGAAGAGCCGGGCATCGGCGAACGCCTTCGCCGCATCTTCTTCGGCAAACCGCGCGATCTGACCGACCGGTCACTGTTCCATCGCCTCTCCTTGGTCGCACTTCTGGCGTGGGTCGGCTTGGGTGCCGACGGTCTCTCGTCGTCCTCTTACGGCCCGGAGGAGGCTTTCCGGGCACTGGGCGAACACACATACCTGGCGATCGCACTCGCCGTCGCCGTCGCGGGCACGGTCTTTATCATCGCCTGGGCTTACTCTCACATTATCGAGCACTTCCCCGAGGGCGGCGGTGGTTATGTCGTGGCGACCAAACTGCTCGGTCCTCACACGGGCGTCGTCTCCGGCTCCGCACTGGTTGTGGACTACGTTCTGACCATCACTGTTTCGCTGGCGGCGGCCGGCGATGCCCTTTTCAGCTTCATGCCCGCCTCCTGGCTGCCGTTCAAGGTGCTGGTCGAGGTCGGTTTTGTTGCGGCGTTAATCGTCCTCAACATCCGCGGTGTCAAAGAGTCGATTATAATCCTGACGCCGATCTTCATTCTGTTTCTCCTGACCCATGTGACGCTGATTATCGGCGGTTTCTTCACTCACGCCGGCGACTTGCCCGCTGTGGCCTCAAGTGTTTCGAGCGGTTTCTCGGGAGGTCTTGGAATCTTGGGCATCGGCGGCATGATGATGCTTTTGTTTCGAGCCTATTCCCTGGGTGGCGGAACGTATACCGGCCTCGAAGCGGTATCCAATGGTCTGATCATGATGCGAGAGCCCAGAGTGGCCACCGGCAAGCGCACGATGGCCTACATGGCGGCATCGCTGGTATTCACGGCATCGGGACTCTTGATATGCTACCTGTTGTTTCGCGTTTCTCCGGAGACGGGCAAGACGCTCAATGCCGTTCTGGTCGGGCGGTTCGCCGAGAATCTCCCGTTCGGCGGTACTCTTGTGGTCCTGACACTGATCTCCGAGGGTGCGCTGTTGGTTGTCGCCGCCCAGGCGGGCTTCCTCGACGGCCCCAGGGTCATGTCGAAAATGGCAGTCGACTGGTGGCTGCCGCGGCGATTCGCGGCCCTCTCAGAGCGGCTGACCACGCAGAACGGTATTTTGCTCATGGGCGGCGCATCGCTCGTCGCGCTTCTGGCCACGGGCGGCAATGTCCATCACCTGGTGGTCATGTACAGTATCAACGTGTTCCTGACGTTCTCTCTTTCGATGCTGAGCATGTGCCGGTTCTGGTGGCAAAAGCGCCGCACACCCGACAGCCCCTGGATCCGGCGACTGGGACTGTTCATTCCGGGATTGCTCCTCTGCTCCGGCATTTTGATTATGACTGCCTTCGAGAAATTCTATGCCGGAGGCTGGATCACCCTGGTCGTGACCGGCGGGATGATCGGATTGTGCTTTCTGATTCGGTCGCATTACCGGAGTGTCACGCAACAATTGCAGCGGCTCGACGAAGTACTGGAGAACATACCCCCAAAGGGCGCCGCGATCTCGCCAAAGGTTGATGCCAAGCTGCCCACAGCCGCCGTGTTGGTGGGCTCGTTTGGCGGACTGGGAATCCACACGTTGTTAAGCGTGCAACGGGCCTTCCCCAACCACTATAAGAACCTTCTGTTTCTGTCGGTGGGTGTTCTGGACTCGGACACATTCAAAGGTGCCGATGAGGTGGACGCGTTGCGCCATCGCACGGAAGGTGACTTGCAGCGCTATGTCGACTATGCCCACAAGCTGGGACTTCCCGCCACGTCGCGGGCTTCCATCGGCACCGACGCCGTCGATGAGATTGAAGAACTCTGCCGGACGATCACCAAGGATTTTCCGAAAGTCACATTCTTCGCGGGGCAGTTGATCTTCAAGAAGGAAACCTGGTACCACCGTCTGCTGCACAACGAAACCGCATTTGCCATTCAGAAACGGCTCCATTGGTCGGGCATGACCATGGTCATCCTGCCGGTCCGCGTCTATTGAGGGATCAATGGAGATGCGGCAAGACCGCATCCCAGATCGAGAAGACGTTTACCACGTGCGTGTGCCGCTCGTTATGCGCCTGACATCGCCGGCTGCCGGGCAGGCTCGGCCTGACCGGGCTTCTGAGTGGGTACCAGCACGCAGACCGGCTCTCGCAAAAGCGAATTGACGGCGTAATGCTCCAGCCGCCGCAGAATCGACGTGCTCAGCTCGAAGCCTTTGGCGATCAACAACTGCCCATCGTTGGAAACGATGTTCTCCGCCAGAATCATGCCGCCTACCAGTTCGCGAATCGCCACGCGGCGTACTTCGTAGCGTGCTTCGAGGCCAACCAGGGTCTTCAACGCCTGCAGGACCGCCGGATCGTACCAACCGGCACGCTCATAAAGGCCAGCAAGAGCGACCGCCGTCGGACTGCCCGACGCGACCAGCAGATCGTAATCGAGCACTGCCTTGAGAACCCGGGCACCGATCGGAATACTCGCGCCCTGCGGCACACCAGGACCATCAAAGTGATAATCCTGATAGCGGATCATTTCCGTGACCGGTTCCAGGCGCGGGATATTCGCCAGAAGCTCGCGCGCCACGTTCGGATGGCTGTCGTACGCCTTCTGCTCGCTGCTGGATAACTGCACCCCATCAAACACTTTCTTCAGCAAACTCGGCGGCAGCACAATACAGCCGACCTGCGACAGCATTGCGGCCATCTCAAATTGCCACGGCGCCGGCAGATCCTGCCCGCCGGTCTCGGCAATCAGCCGGACGATGCCGCGGACATAGCGCTTCACCCGCGAGGCCCGTCCGAATGCCATCGGGCTTAACACCGCGAGCAGATCGGTCAGAACCTTCACGCTCCCCTGCAGTGTGTTCTCCAGAAGATCGTGCTCTGCCATGATCAAATGGTACTGGTCAAGGGCTGAGTGCAAAGCGCGCCCCAGCACATCCGGAGGACACGGCTTCGACAGGAAGCGGAATATGTTTCCCTCGTTGACCGCCTGCATCGCCGCCGTGAGATCGGCGTTGCCCGTCAGCATGAGCCGCACACAGTCCGGGCTGACCTGACGGGCCTTGGTCAGGAATTGAATGCCATCCATTCCCGGCATGCGCAGGTCGGACACGACGACAGCGAATGGCCCATCGCTCACCAGAAGCTTCAAGGCATCATCACCGCCTGGGGCGGTGGTGATCTGAAACTCCCGGCGGAATTGGCGCTTGACCCCCTCAAGGAGGTTGGGCTCGTCGTCAACGAACAGAATCTTTTCACTCTGCATGAATGGCTCCTGCTTGGGCTTGGGTCACGGACTCAACCATCGACGCGGCAAATTCACGCCACCGGGGTACCTGGTCGGCTACACCCAGCTCCTGCAAGTACTGCATGTCATATCCGAATCCTCCGCCGGGCAGTTCGTCGTGGCACAATTCGCGATCGATGGCATTGGCCACGTGCACCATGGTCAGAGGACCGCACGTTCGTAAGGGACTGGTTCGGGGATCAGTGTGCAAGGAAACCGCCTCGACGATGGGATCCGGTATCCCCCACAGGCCGAGCAAGTAGCCCCCCAGCTCACCGTGCGTCGTTCCCAGTTTCTCTTTTTCCAGATCGGTCAGCCGGATGTTGAGCGATCTGGATTCTTCCACCGCCTTGCGGTACACGTCCGTGAAGTTCGACACCAGGATCAGGCGCCCGATGCCATGCAGCACACCCGCCGTAAAGGCATCGTTCTGCTCCTGGCGGGACAGGGGGATCTCCTGGGCAATCCGGCGTGCGATGGCCCCCACTCTCAGACAGTGTTGCTGCAACGCCTCGATGGAAAATTCCTCGACGGTGCTTTGATCGAACTTTTTGAAGATGCTCATGCTGAGCACCAGCGACTTGACCGTATCGACGCCGAGATACATCACCGCCCGGGACAGATCCTCAACCGGATGGCGCAAACCAAAGAAGGCGGAGTTGATCATGTGCAGAATCTTCGCCGTCATGCTGGCGTCACGCGCAATGATTTTCCCCACCTCCACAACCGACGAGTTCTCACTGCCGAGCGCACGCACCAGGTCCGTGTAAACGGTCGGCAGCACCGGCAGGGAGCCGATCTGCGCCACAACCCGCAGCACCTGGGGATTGCTGAGATGGCGCCGCAACGCACAACTGCGCTTGACCGTTTCGATCAGCGTGACCGTGTCACACGGTTTTGCCAGGAACTGGTGCGCCGGTCCCACCGAGCGCAGAATCAACTCCTTATCGGAGTATCCGGACAAAATCAGCCGGACCACGTGCGGATACGTCTTCTGCACAATCTCCAGCAACTGGGCGCCGTTCATTTTCGGCATGCGCATGTCGCTGACGATGACGTCGACCGGCTGCCGTGTCATCATCTCCAGCGCTTCCTGGCCCGATGAAGCGAATGACAACTCCCACTCGTTGTGCATCGGACGCAGCATGCGCCGCAAGCCGTCCAGCACGCTGGGATCGTCGTCAACGAACAGAATGTGCTTCAGCTCTGGCATAGATGACCCCATCACTATCATTCAGAACCGGTTGAGTGGCGGATTTCACGGGCAAGTAGATATGAAACGTCGTGCCGCGATTTGGCTCGCTGTCCACCGTAATTCCGCCCCCGTGGTTGTGCACAATCTTCTCGGTCACTGTCAACCCCAATCCGGTCCCACGGCTGGGGCCCTTCGTGGTGAAGAATGGTTCGAAGAGCCGGCTCTTCGTCGCCGCATCCATCCCGTGGCCGGTGTCGGCAATTGAAAGCTTGAGATAACGGCCGGCGGGGATTTCGCCGATGTCCGACGCGGCCACCATATCCAGATCCTGGACCTTCATGGTGATCCGCAGACGCCCCTTCCCGTCCATGGCCTGCACGGCGTTGATGCACAGATTCATGATGACCTGGCGAATCTGAGTGGGATCGGCCCACAGTGGTGCATCCAGGCCATGGTTGTCCCAATCCACTGTGAGATCGGGCGTGATCGAAGCGCTGAGCATCCGCAGGCACTCGTCGATGATCGCGCCAGGATTGCAGGAAGTTCGTCCGGTGTCGGTCCGTTGTCCAATGGTGAGAATCTGCCGCGCCAATTTCGCCGCATGGTCGACCGACTCCATGACCGACTGCAGATGATTCCAGGCCGGCGAGTTTTCTTTGATATCGATGGCGGCCAGTTCCGTGTGGCCGCCGATACTGCCGAGAATATTGCTCAGGTCATGCGCCACCCCACCGGCCAGAATCCCGATCACCTCGAGTTTCTGCAATTGAAAAACCTGCTCCTCCAAAGTCCGATTCTGTGTACGCAGGCGATCCTCATACGATTTCAGCCGCAAGGCATTGCGCAACCGGGCCGACAATTCATGCGGGTCCGCGGGCTTGGCAACAAAGTCGTAGGCACCCAGCTGAAGCGTGAGCCGGCGCGCGTCACCTTCGGTCATCCCGGTCAGCATAATCACGGGGATGTGCTGGGTGGCGGGATCCGCCTTCAACCGGGTCAGCAAATCGATCCCATCCATCCCCGGCATCTTGATATCGGAGACAATGGCGTCGATACCGCCCTGCTTGACACGTTCAAGAGCCTCGGCTCCCGACCGGGCGGACTCGCACTCAAAATACAACCGCTCCGGATGGAGCTTTCGCTGTAGCCCCTCCAGGACGTTGATCTCATCATCGACCAGCAGTACGCGGTTCATGTTGCCTCCACCAGTTCCTCGGCGCCAATCGGCAGGTGGACAAAGAATGTTGTCCCGCTGCCCACTTTTGTTTCGAACCAGATTCGGCCCCCGTGCTTTTCAACGACAACGGCGCGCGCGATTGCCAGCCCCTGGCCTGTTCCCCGTCCAACTTCCTTTGTTGTAAAGAACTGCTCGAAAACGCGATCGCGAATTTCCTCCGGTATCCCGGTCCCCGTATCGGTGACCGAAATGGTCACTCCTTCGACCTTGCCTGGGTCCTCCGCCGACATGACTCGACGGGTCCGGACCGTGATCTTGCCCTTCCCATTGCTGCCATCGCCCACGACCCCGGCGATCGCGTGAGCCGCGTTGACCAGGAGATTGAGGAATACCTGGTTCAAATCACTCAGGTGGCAGAGCACACTCGGCAGATCGTCCTCCAGATCCACCACGATGTCCGCTACGTACTTCAGTTCGTTGTGCGCAACGGTCAGCGTGCTTTGGAGCGCCCGGTTGAGATCGGCCGGCCCCTTCTGCCCCTGATCGGGATGAGAGAAATCCTTCATGGCCCGGACAATCTTCGCCACCCGCGCCACACCATCGAGCGTTTGCTCCACGGCTTTGGGTACTTCTTCCTTCAGGTATACCAGGTCGGCTGATTCCTTGGCGGCGGCGAATTCTCTGACCACTTCGGCCAGTTCGGGGCGGGCTTCCAGTGATCCCACCAACTCCTCGATTCGTTTGAGCAGCGTCGCCATTTCCCCGAACGAATCGGACAGGAACCGGACGTTGTCTCCGACGAACTGAATGGGCGTATTGATTTCATGAGCTATGCCGGCGGCCAAAGACCCGACCGCCTCGAGCTTCTGCGCCTGGCGGAGCTGGGATTCGAGCGCGACTTGCTGGGTGATGTCCCGGCCCACCCACACATAGTTGACGAGCTTGCCGGATTGATCATAAACTGGTGTGATCGTAGCCTCTTCATTATAAAGCGCACCATCCAGTCTCCGGCTGGCCAGACGTCCGCGCCACCACTCCGTGTGAGCGATAGCTTCGAGGATGCTCGTTGAGGATTCTTCATCATGACCTGTGACTTCGAGCAGCGATTGTATGCTCTGATTGATTACCCGGTCCCGAACCAGGCCCGTGCCCCACTCGAACGCAGGATTGGCGTAATTGATGATCCCCGTTGCATCGAAGATCACGATCGATTCCGCCGCCTGCTCGACGGCGGCCGCCAGACGGCCCTGGACAGCCTCCGACTCCCGCCGCGCGGTAATATCATGGGCATTGATAATCATGCCCGCAATCCGCTCCTCGCTCAGCAAATTCCGTCCGGAGACATCCAGCAGCCGTGTTGAGCCATCCTTGTGCCGGGCACGCACTTCGACGGTCGTGATCGTTTGTGGATTGGCCAATGCCTCTTCGAACACGGCACCAGCGGAAGGCAGATCCTCTGCCACGATCACATCTTTGAAGTGCCGGCCAACGAGTTCTTCGGGTGAATATCCCAGGACTCGCTGGACGGAGGAATTCAGGTAACGAATCGTTCCGTCGGAATTCAGCACGAGAACGATGTCCGAGGTGTTGTCGATCAATGCGCGGTGATACTCCTCGCTGGCCTGCAGGGCGCATTCGGCGCGCCGTCTCAGCGTCACATCTCTGAAACTCCATATCCGTCCCACAACCCCCCCCCCGGAGAGCTGGGGCTGCGAGTAGCGTTCAAAGATCCGGCCATCAATCAGTTCCACAACATCCCCGCCGCTGGCCTCTGGCCGGGCGTTCAATTCCCTGATCTTGGCCAGGAAATCCCGCGGCTGTGCCAACTGTTGGAGCACAAATCGAGCCAGATGATCCGCGCGGCCACCGTCGAGCAGAGGAAGCGGAACGCCCCACATGCCCGCGAACCGGATATTGTATGTTACGATCCGCCCCCGCAGGTCGACAACCAGCAGGCCATCCGCGGTGGACTCGAGCGTCGCGCGCATCAAGGACAGTGACTCTTCCAGGTGGAGGCTGGCCCGGCGTGCCTCGGCATGGGCGCGCAGTGCCCCGATGCCGTGAGCCAGATCGTCCGCCAGACCCATCAGAAGCTTGAGCTCCTCGTCTCGCTGAAACGCACCGGCCTCAACGGCGTAAATATTCAATGTTCCCTTGGCGCCTTTGTCACCGGTCAGCGGAAGGACAATGGCGGCGGCAAAGCCTTGACTCGCAGCAGCCACCTGGCAGCGTGCAAAGTCGGGGTCTGCGGCAAAATCGCGGACCACCTGCGGATTGCCGGTGCGGACGGCACGCGCCGCCGCTCCCAGCCCCCCGGCTCCAAACCCCCACGTCATGTGCAGGCAGTTGAGGATATTATGCGCAACTCCCGCCTGGGCCACCGGCCGGATCCCCTTTTCAGGTGTATCTTCCGTCAGCCCGACCCAAACTAATCCGTATCCGCTGACATCCACCAGCGTCTGGCAGACCGCCTGCAGAAGCTCCTCCTCCGCCGACGCTCTCACGATTGCATTGCGGCAGCGGTTGATGGTATTTAGGGTCCGCGTATATCGCTCGACCTGCTCAGCCGCGAGCTTCTGATCGGAGACGTCCGTCGCCAGCAGGACCAGCACCGCATTTGACATTCCGGAATCTGGTTCGGATATCTCGATGCGATTGATGCTCAATGTCAGGAAGCCATCCGAGCCATCGCGGCGGACGTAGGACACCAGTTCCTGGCGCGCCGGGCCGCCGTTGTCGATGTCGCCGGGTATCGCATCGACCTGATTCCAATTCCAGTTGATTCCGACATCGCGAATTGGGCGTCCGATGACAGCCTCGGGTGAAAGATCGAAGATCTCCGAGGCGGCCTTGTTCCAGCGGTTGATGATGCCATTGCTGTCGACTTCGATCAGCGCATACGAAATGGAGGAAATCAGATTGTCCAGCCGATTCCGATCCTGCTCGGCCGCCACCATTTGCATCAGCGTCTGATTGTAGTCCTTCAGAAACTCGTCCGACTTGCGCAGTTCGGAGGCCATCCAGTCGAAGGCGGCCGTGAGTTCGCCGATTTCATCTCGCGTCCGCCGAATTCCCGATTCGCGAAAATCGCCGGCGACCACCCGTTGCGTTGCCTGTGACAACTGGCGAATCGGCCTGACAATTCCCCGGCGCATGTAGAGGAGCGTGCCCGTCAAACCAAGGCTGCTGACAATGAGGAATATGAGGATCTGATGGCGCAGATTGGAAGCCAGTTCATCCTGAATCCCCTGCAATGATCCCACCAGGTAGACGACACCTTTGACCCGCGCCGGTCCCGACTTCGCACACACCGGAGAGAGAATTTCAATCGTCCATGGTTCGTGATCCCGGTTGGTGGCCGACCATTTGGTTCCATCCGCAACGACCTGCCGGACCAGCCGCTCCCGGAGTCGCGAGCGGGCCAGATCCCGGCGGCTGGACGCAACGACGGAACCGCCGGTATCGAGGACGGCGGCCGTCAGGACTTCCTGCAACCCGCGCGAGATGGAGTTATAGAGGAAGCTCTCCAGTCCCCGCCAGTCGTCGATTTCATATTCCCGATAGATGCCGTCCGCGAGATTGCCCGCGATACCGTTGAAACGGCGCTCGGCCTGATCGATCAAATCGATCTGAAGTGAGCGGTATCCCTCGGCCAGCACGGCACCCAGGCAGAGCACCATCAGGAGCCCCACCGATAACAACGCCTTGGTCTGCAATCGAATTTGCATATCACGTCGTGCCGGTTAGAATTCCACTTCCATCTGGCCTGTCACATGCCAGGGATCAGGTGCGGCGCTGACATATGTCCTGCCCAACTCCAGAATGAGGGTCAAGCCTCCCGCCGGGAGCTTGTACTTGAAACCCGAATCGAGACTGAGCGCCTCCCGCTCCAGCCTTGAGTCGGCCTCCAGCCGCCAGTAATCGCACAGAACAAACCAGCGCAGACCGGTCACCCGGCGTGCGAGATTGAAGTTGGCCTGAACGTAGGTGGCGAGACTCCGAAGCCCATCCGGTTGATTCCGTTGCAGGACACCTTCGCCCATCAGTGTCAGCATGGCGATGGATGTCTGCCAGTCGGCACCCAGTGCAAACTTATCCGAACGGGAATCCACAAAGTATGCGTTGAATCCCAGCGCCGAGGACCCGTTGTGCACGCCGAAGCGCCCCACGGCATCGTACCGGCCGTTGTTATCCTCACGACCCAGGTCGGTCGTTGCAACATTGTTGCCCTTTCGGATGCCCAAACGATAGTCAAGCCAATCGGTGAAGTCACCGTCGGCCGTGATGCCCATATCCAGATTGCGCAGGGCGATTCCGAGAACAAATTCGTTGTTCTTCGTCAGGGTGGCATTGCGATGCGATGAAAAGTCCTCCCAATGGCCAAAAGGATCGCGCAATTGGCCGAGGCTGAGATTGAGCCACCGTCCGCACAGATTCTGAAGGCGCACTTCCGCCCGCTCGAACGGAATCGTGAATTGTTCTTCCTTCACTCCGGTCGCCGTGTCGGCAATGGGAAGAACCCTGCCATCCGACAACTCCAATTCCTGCCACTCCCCCTCCAGCGTGAGAAATCCGCCGATGTCGATACTCTGACCGGCAGCACTCGCAGGCAGCAGCAGAAGCATCACCGCGGCCAAAACTCCGAGACGTTGTGCGGCGCTCATACGCCCGCCCTCCCCTTTTGCGGAACTTTCGAATCCTTCGCTTCAGCCCTCGCCTTGAACTGGCCATGTCTCTGGTACTCGACCAATAGATCAGCGATTTCCACCCGTGGCTTGGCTGTTGCGAATTCTTCAACCAACACGTCATAAATCGCCTGCGGGTAAATGTCCGTGTAACGGCCCGATGCCAGTACGACGTCGTCGATGAAGTTCTGCAGTGGCATCGTCACATTGCGCACCCGCTCCTTGCTGAACTTCGCGTCGTCGACCAGCGCCCGTTCGATTTCCGACAGTTGCCGCTCAAGCGTGCGCATAAGCCGGATGTTGACCCGCGACGGAAAGCGCGACGAATCCGGCTTCTCGGCCGCGATCACCGCCCCGCCGTGCAGCAGAGCCAGCAACAACAGAAGCGGCAGCGGCACAAGTGCACGCGTTCGGCGGCGTCGGAGACGGCACATGGGCTTCGGATGACTGATCACTTCACGCCTTCTCAAACGCCTTCTCGGCGCCGGCCGTCCATGGACGTCCCTGCTCGAGTTGATCCGCACCCCGGATCACGACAAAGAGATACTGCTCCCCGCCCGACATAAACGGGCTGGTGCTGGCCTCGGCCTCGAGGACCGTGCCTGACTTTGTGCGGAAGCGCGCCGGTGCGATCGTGTGGCGCCGCCCTGCGGCGTGGCTGCGCAGATACCGCTCGACGGAGGCGTGATCAGCGGCGAGCAGATTGTGAATGGTTGCCTGCCGCATTTCCTCCGGTGCATATCCCAGCAAGGAATGCAATGCCGCGCTGGCGCCCACAATCCGGCCTGTGTCGATTTGACAGACGACAAACGCCTCACCGATTTGTTCGGACATATCAGTATACCACTGCTGCTCGCCACGGCGGCGCTTCTCCGCCTGGAGCCGTTCCAATTCCGCACCGGCACGCGCGGCAAATACTGACAGAATCGTCTCGGCCTCAGTCGGCTCCGCGAGCGGCGTATCATGCATGACCACCAGAATACCCAGGGAATTTCCATTCGAATCCGACAGGCGGACTCCGAGATAACTATCCACTCCCATCTCGGCGAGAAGAGGATCACAAGGAAACATTGGCGCCACGCCCTTCGGATAGCAGCACATGCTGCGTCCCATCACACCCTCGCACGGCGTCCCGGATAAGTCGTATTCTAGGTTCTCTGCGAAGCCGCTTCCCGCCCACACCGCCAGGGTTCGAATCTTGTCGACGCCACCGGTTATCGATTCTCCGACGAATGCCCATCGTACATGCAGGACGCCGGCGAGATGGCGCACCAGAATCCGGAAGAACTCATCGCCGGTCGATGGCGAGGCGCCGTCGACAATGGCTTTCAGCACATCGTTGGCACGCTGCCGGCCAATGGCAAATGCGACATGGGCAGCGATGGTCTGCCCGAGATGAACTTCCGTTTCCGCAAATTCGCGCGGGGCGTTGAAGTAGGCCATCAGACGGCCCAGCAGCCGGCCCTGGTAAACTAACGGAACCGCCATCAACGCACCGATTCCTTCGTTGACGATAATGGGCTCGATTTCCTCCAGCTCTTTGCGCCCAAGGATGGTCGGCTGGGAGGGCCCAATCTGGACAAGCCTTTTGGTATCGGAGACCAGCAGCGGACGCGGACTGTGGTCGTCTTCACGCCACGGCATCCGGCCTTCCATGGCGACCCGATACTGCTCGGAGAGTCCGTCCCAGGCCCGGAATCGCATCGGCCCCCCCGGATCAGAAAGCAGAATCGACGCCCGCTCGGCGCCCAGCGAGATCTTCGTACAGGCCATCGCCTGCGCGTAGATTTCGTCGATCGATTCCGCGTGCATCAGAGCGCTGGTCAAGTCGTGTATCCCGTCAAGCTGGCGGAAGCGCTGGCGCAGTTCCTCATCCGCCCGCGTCCGCGCGGTGATGTCCTGGATAACGGCGATCACGCGGATCGATTTGTCCTTGGTCGGCGTCAGCGAAATTTCCATCGGAAATATCGAACCGTCGTTGCGCAGCCCTTCCATTTCCCGTGGCTGTCCAATCATACCCACGGATCGGCCGGTCTCGAGGTAATGCGCGATCGCTTTCACGTGCCGCTCGCGGTACTTCTCCGGCACGAGGCGCACCATGGTCTGTCCGATGATCTCGCGGGCCGTAATTTGAAACATCTGCTCCGCCGCGCGATTGAACACCGACACCTCGCCTTTGCTGTCGATGCCGATCATGGCGTTGTGCGACATGTCGATGATCGTGCGCGCCCGCCGTTCGCTCTCCTGGAGCAGATCCTGTGCCTGCTTCGCCGCCGTGATATCAATCATCAGTCCGCGCAATTGGCGAATCGGCCGGCCGTCACTCATGAACGATCCAGTGACCAGATGCGCCTGATCTCGCAGCCAGACCGCATGTCCGTCGGAGGCGATCATCCGGTACTCCAGACGCAGGTCTTTGCCGGTAATGCTGGCTTCCAGATACGCCTGGACCGTGCGGCTGCGGTCGAGAGGGTGGAGATGCCTCACCCAAAACCCCGGCTCGGTAAGCCACTGCTCGGGGGGATATCCGAGAATCTGTTCGGCGCGGCGATTGACGAATGTGAAACGCCAGGTGCCGACCTCGGCCTCCCAGGCAATACCATCGATCTCGTCGACCAGGTCCCGATGCCTCTTCTCCGCGGAAAGGACACGTTGGATCACGACGTTCCGCCGGCGAATCAGATCCCCGACTTCGCCAGACGACGTCCTCTCATCGGTCACCAGGGCGGTCAGTTCGTCACCGGTGGTCAGCCGCTCTTCGGCACGCACGAGGTCGCGCAACGGACGAGCGATTGTGGCGCCCAGACGCAGCGCCAGCCCCAGGGTGAGTCCGAAGACCACCAGCGCCAAGAGGATGAGCGCGCTGCGAAGACGCGCATAGCGTGCCATCGCCTCGCTGTAATCGGCCTCCACCACCACCATCCACTTCATCTCTGGAACGAACTCCGTGGCGCCAATGACTTTGACGCCGCGGCTGTCCATATAGTCCCCGAACATTCCTGCCCGGTTGTCGTGCAGATATCGAAGCGGCTTGGTGTTGAGCGCAAAGTCCCGCAACGAGTCGGCCGCGAAGGGCGATGGCGTGAGAAAGTGGCCTGCCCAATCGACCATGTAGGTCCGCCCCTTGAAATCCGAGTCGTCCTTCCCCTTGCCCGGACTTCGGTCAAAATCACGAGTCCCAAGAACATTGCCGAGATGGTCCGGGTCGAGGTAACTGATCAAAACACCCCGCAGCGACCGATCCGCCTCGTTGACAATCGGCGCCGAGGCGACCCATGCCATTTGTTGCGTTAGTGTATCGAAGAACACGCCGCTTAGGAAGGCACCTTTGCGTCCGTGCAGGAAAAAGTCCTCCTTCGAGCAATCGCCCCCAACATGGGCCGGATTGGTAGACGCCAGCACGCGTCCGTTCATGTCGGCCACCAGCACCTCGACTTCGGACCCCGCGAAAGATCGCAGGGCCTCACCCAACTGGGCTTTGACCACATCGACGGTGACACCGGGAATCTGGCCACCCGAACTGATCAACCGGGCTACGAACGGTTCCAGGCCTTCGCTTTGAACCGCTCCCCGAATCAATCGCAAATGCTCCTCGACGCGATTATGCCGGTCATTGGCCACGAGAATCAGCTTGCGCATGGCCTCATCGTGAATCGCGTCCTTGGCCTGGTTCAACGAAACCCATACCAGGATTCCGATGGGTAGCAGGGCCAGGCCGAAAGCCCAAAACAGGAACCGCACCGCGATCCTGTTCAAGGGACGCAATCTGAACAGTCCGGCAAACCGGGATTCGCGATCAGGCAATGGTGCCGTCGGCGATTCAGGCGACACCAGTTCCTGAGAGGATTGGGATTGATCGTCCGCGCCCAATGGCTGTTCTGTCATTCCCCCCCCATTGATGACCTCTTCATCAAAGTGACGTTCTATGTTTCACTTATCGGCATTTTGGCCGAGCGCTACATAGAGGGCCGACTGGCAATGGCCGGGCAGCCTCCCTGGGAATGGCGTGTTGAAAAACCGGGCAGACAAGAGTGTCTGCCCCCATGGAAGTTCTTGTCTCTCAGTGGCGCCCGCTCCTGTCCGCGCTCTCATTACCAGAGGCTGGGATTCTTAACAGGCCCGGAAGCCATGGGGCCGGGAACCGCGTTAGCCCACCGCCGGAGGCGGTGGGTTCAGACGTGGGGAACTAGCGCCGTTCGCGGAGCATTGCCGCCAGGCGCCGACGATCGATCTTCCCGGAACCGGTCCGAGGGAGCGTGTCCAGGGCGATATATTGTGTTGGTATCTTGTAGCTTGCAAGAGCGCCCGCAAGGCCACCGGCCAGGTCGGTCGGTACCACGGGGTGCCCAGGAATTGGCTCGATAAACGCGAC
>JACRMA010000064.1:43496-56230 GCA_016235085.1 Candidatus Zixiibacteriota bacterium | reverse complement strand
AAGCCTTGTAGCATAGCCCCTTGTGGGCGGTGTTGGATTGGCATACCTCGTCCGCAATCGATGTGCGGTGCCCACGGAGAACGGCCACGAGGGCCTATGCTACATAAGCTTGAACCACATCCCATAGCCGCGTCCCCAGCGCGGCTGCGGTAGAAAGTCGAGGGAGGATGCGGACACAGGCCTGGCTGGCGTGTTGAAGAAGTCCTCTGAAGAGCAGCAGGAGTTGTGTAAGGGGGAGGTTGCTTCGGCGCAAAGAGCCGCGCCTCGCAACGACATCACAGTGGTCGTTGGCAACGCAAATGCACAGTTGTCGTTGCGAGGAGCGTCTCCGCCGAAGGCGGAGGTAGCGACGAAGCAACCTCCCCCTACACAACTGCCGCGATCTCGAGGACGAGTTTTTCAACAGGCCCTGCGGCCTGGGCTGAGTTAGGGCGCCCCTCGGGGCTGGGAGTGGGATTGGGCGAGCGTTAAGCCTTGTAGCATAGCCCCTTGTGGGCGGTGTTGTATTGGCATACCTCGTCCGCAAACGATGAGCGGTGCCCACGGAGAACGGCCACGAGGGCCTATGCTACATAAACTTGAACCACATCCCATGGCTGCAGGCCAATGCCGAGGCATCGAGGAACGGGTCGTGCTCCCGAACGGCAAGAAGGTCACCTGCGAGTGATGCCTGTGGGCCTTGAAAGCGGGGTTTGTCGACCTCCGGTCTCGCGCGATCAGAGATCGCGCCCACGCTAGAGTTCTTTGCCCCAAAGCCGGTTGAAGGCAAAAAAAAGCCACCAATACCGGACTTTTGCCGTATAGGTATCGATGCTGGCTTTGCCAGTATGTAACGGAAACAGTAGACTTTTCAAGGACCAACCGCTCGGACCACATCCAAGGACAATCTAAGAAAAGCTCGACTCGTTTCACCGGCCATAGGGGCCATCGGACGTGGGATGCCGTTTCATCCCAGGTTAGTAAAGGATGTGGATCATGGCGGAAGGTACCGTCAAGTGGTTCAACGACAGCAAGGGTTTCGGTTTCATCTCCCAAGAGGGTGGCAAGGACGTGTTCGTCCATCACACCGCCATCGAGGGCGAAGGGTTCCGCTCCCTGGCTGAGGGTGATCGGGTGCAGTTTGAAGTTGTTCAAGGCCCGAAAGGCCCGCAGGCCTCCAACGTGCGCAAACTCTAGTTTGGCTCGCATAGGATGGTTTGACCCCCCCGGCGCGACAATATTCGCGCCGGGGGTTTTCTTTTGGGTCCAAATCCGTTGCTATGGCCGGTTCGGGGCCGTAGCTTGGGGCGCTGTCGACTCTGTTGCGCTTATGCGGAAACAAGCCCGACCCGCCAAGCTTCACTCAGCCATTCTGGTCTTTCTCTTTGCCACGTCTCTTGGATGGCTTGGCCTGCGTGCGCCGGCCTGGGCTCAAGCGGATTCGGCGATGGCGGTGATGTCGGCGCCTCCAGCGGGGATGGTTGTCGCCCCACCCACCGAAGTTCGCGCAGTGGATGCGCCCAACGATCACGGCCACGCGCTCACCGTGCGCTGGAAGCTCTCGGCGGATGATGGCCAGGGGCAAAACAACATTCTCGCATACAGGATTTTGCGCACACCGAGGCTGATCGGTCCTTTGCCGATGGATTCGGCGAAGGCCGGAACCGATCTGCAAGTATTCTCCAGTCCTGGGACAATCTACAACGAGGGTGTCTGGCGCATCATTCCCGATCAGTGGGATACGCTGGGACAGGTGCCGCTGGGAAGCAGCAAATACGAAAACCGTGGCGGCAAACAACGTGACGCAAAAGACTTTCTCCCCGATGCGACTCCGTTTCAATACAAGGTGATCGCCACGACGGCGGCGGGCGGTATGGGGATCTCCGAGGCGTCCGCTCCGGCTGCGGCGACCGGGCAGATTGTCCATACCAGCAAGCTGCAGTACATCGGCATCCCGGTTGTGATTTTCACGGCGCTGGTGTTGGGATTCATCTCTGCGGCCAAACGCGGCCGCGAGTTGTACATCCGGCCATTGGCGGGAATCGGCGCGGTGGATGAGGCGATCGGACGCGCCACCGAGATGAACCGGCCGATTTTGTATGTCCTGGGATTGGGCGCCCCCGATGACATTGCGACGATTGCATCATACACGATTCTCTCGCGTGTCGCCAAGAAGGTGGCGGAGCACCGTACCGAGCTTCTGGTGCCGTGCTATGACGCGGTCGTGATGTCGATTGCGCAGGAGACGGTGCGCCAGGCGTACCTCGACGCCGGCCGTCCCGACGAATACAAAGAAGACATGGTGTATTTTGTCACGCAGGAGCAGTTCGCGTATGTCGCAGCGGTAAACGGCACGATGCTGCGGCGGCAGACGGCCACGAATTTCTATCTTGGGGTATTCTACGCCGAATCGCTGATCCTGGCGGAGACCGGGTCGCTGGCCGGTTCAATTCAGATTTCGGGAACCGATCGCGTGACGCAGATCCCGTTTTTCATTGTCGCGTGCGACTACACCTTGATCGGCGAGGAGCTGTACGCCGCATCGGCGTATCTTGGCCGCGAGCCGAAATTGCTCGGCACACTCAAAGCGCAGGACTGGGCCAAGGGGATGTTAATCGCCTTTATGATCCTCGGGCTCGTGGGCGCGGCGCTGCAGTGGAATTGGGTTGGGTCCTTGTTCCGGATGAGTTTCTAACGAGTTGACGTGAGACCATGAAACGCCAGTTGCCGCTCATCATCATATTTGTCTGCGGGATCTTCATGGTCTTCCAGTACTTCATCCCGCACGAAAACTCCGAGTTTATCTACGAATTTGCCGCGCTCGACTGGCCGCCGATTATCGGCGTGTTTGCCCTCACTTTGGGGATCATCTCGCTGGTGCGGGTGTCTGCGGCAAAGATCAGCAAGCGCGACGAGGACTGGCAGTATTCGATTGTGACGTTGATCGGGCTGGCCATGATGATTATCGCCGGACTGCCGTGGTTCGGCGGGCAGACGTCGCCGGCGGTCAAGTGGCAGTTCGATTTCATCATGCGGCCGATCATTGCCACGATCTTCTCGCTGTTGTCGTTCTTTATCGCATCCGCCGCCTATCGCGCGTTTCGGGCGCGTTCGGTTTTGGCGAGTATCCTTTTGATCTCGGCGGTGATTGTGATGATCCGTTTTATGCCGCTGGGGCCGTTTACGGATATCGTCTCGCGCACGGCGGATTGGGTTTTGAATGTTCCCAATCTCGCGGCGAAGCGGGCGATCATTATCGGTGTGGGATTGGGGATTATCTCGACGGCTCTGAAGGTGGTTCTGGGAGTTGAGCGGTCGTATCTGGGGCGGGATTAGCGAATGAAGCTTGCCGAGAAAATGTTCGCCATTGACCGGCGCTGGGTCTACCTCGCGCTCGGTCTGGCGGTGCTCATCTCGCTGAAGATTCCGTTTTCGATTCCCATTCCGATCTCCAAGGAAGCACGCAACATCTACAATTTCATCGACACGCTGAAAGCCGGCGATGCGGTGCATTTGGCGATTGACTACGATCCCTCGACGCTGGCCGAGTTGCATCCGATGACGTTGTCGATTCTGAAGCAGTGTTTCGAGAAGAAGATCAAAGTGGTCGTCACCGCGCTGCATCAAAACGGCCCGGCGATGGCGGCGGCGGCACTCGACACGGCGGCGGCGCGCCACGCGGCGCGCAGCGGCGAGCAGATGAAGAACGGGGTGGATTACGTCTTTCTGGGATACAAGCCATACCCGGCGCTGATTATTCTGGGCATGGGGCAGAATTACCGGATCCCGTTCCCCACGGACTACTTTAATGTGCCGATCGATTCCCTGCCCATGATGAAGCACATCCAGAACTATGACGATGTGAAGGCGATTCTGAATGTCTCCGGGACGTCGGCGACCGACTACTGGATTTCGTACGGCAACGGGCGCTACAAAGTGCCGCTGGCGATCGGGGTCACGGGCGTTATGGCCACGGATTATTATCCGTACTGGCAGACCGGGCAGATTTTCGGGATTCTCGGCGGACTCAAAGGCGCGGCCGAGTATGAAACGCTGGTGGGCACGCCGGGCAAAGCGGTGCAGGGGATGAAAGTGCAGATGGTGGCGCACCTGATCATCATCGTTTTCATCATCATTGGAAACATCGGGTATTTCGCACAGCGCAAGAAGCGGGAGCAATCGGCCTGATGCTCGGGCGGAACTGACGAATGGATTGGTCAACCACGATTGCGACAACGGTGGCGGCGCTATTGACGCTCGCTGTCTTCTCGTTTCTGTATAAGGACAATCCGTTCTACAAATTCGCCGAGCATCTGATGGTCGGCGTATCGGCCGGGTACTGGGTCATCATTCTCTGGTACACGGTGGTGATTCCCAAAATGTGGCAGCCGCTGGAAGCGGGGAAATGGTACTACATTTTCCCGATCCTCCTGGGTATTCTGATGTGGGCGCGGCTCAACCGGAAATGGTCGTGGGTGTCGCGTTACCCCCTGGCGTTCTACATCGGCGTGTCGACCGGCGTGGCGATTCCGCTGGAGATGAAAGCCAAGATCATCGAGCAGCTCAATGGCTCGGTGGATCTGGTGACTTACATGCACTCGTCGCAAGCCACCGGAATGGGGATTCTGAACAATGTGCTGATTCTGATCGGCATCATGGCCGCTCTGGTCTATTTCTTCTTTTCGAAAGCCCACACCGGCGCCACGGGTGGAATCGCCAAGTTTGGCATTGGGGTTTTGATGGTCGGCTTCGGCGCTTCGTTCGGTTTTACCGTGATGGCGCGTATCTCGCTTTTGATCGAACGTTTGCAGTTTCTGCTCTTCGAGTGGCTGAAGTGGGGATAGGCAGTCCGCCACTCACGAATCCTTAATTATCGAATAGATCCCAACGACGTCCTCCATTGGAACACGTATAGCGTTCCGTGTCGTCACCTCCGGCGGTTCTTAACCGCCAATGGGCGATCAAGCCGTCACGTTGCGGGCGGGACGGGATGCCATCCGGCATCCCGCCCCCCTCTCACTTGCAGAACTGCAGTGTCAGGTCCGCGACAGCAGCAAGACTAAAGAGTTGGAGCCCTATGAACCCCATGAGGAATCCGGGCCCGCGGAAGTGACTCTCCTGCCTCCAAATCGGCGTCCAGTTCTTGGGGTTGAATGATGGCTTTGGCGCATCGGGTCGGCGGAAGAATGCGGAACCGGCAAAGAGAAGTAACCCAGTCAACTCTGCGATGCGGAACACTAGTGCCATGTGACCCTCCTGTCCCCTATCACCAATCCCTGTCGGCTATCGACTGACACTCGGTGGCGCAGGCGGGCGAACACTCGCCGCCTGCGCCCGGCAGATCGCACTTGCCAGAAAGCGTACGGCCTCTCCGCACAAGCGCATGTTTGGAGCCGTACTTTTGTAGCCCTATCCGACCGCGATCCGCTCGGCCGGCTTTTCAATCTGCAACCGACGGATCAGATACCGCACATTCGCTTCGGACATCTCCAGATCGCGCGCGGCAGCCCGCTGGTTCCAGTCGCGGCGCTCCAGAGTCTTCAGGATCGTTGTTCGGTTGATCCCTTCACTCTCGCCGCTCCCGTTTCCATTGCCGTTTCCGTTGCCATTCCCGTTGCCGTGGCCATGCGTGTGGCCGTTCCCGTTGCTGTCGGCATGGGCCAGCACATGCCCCAGCCACAGGTCGAAGTCAATATCGAGCCGTGTTCCGGTCAGAGTGACCAGTTGCCAGAGGAAATTGCGCAACTCGCGAATATTCCCGCGCCAGGGCCGGGACGGCAGTTGCGCGAACCACGCCTGGTCCTGCACCCGATCGCGGATCTCGGCAGGAACGCCAAAACTGGCCATGAAATGCCGCGCCAACGGCACGATGTCCTCGCGGCGCTCCCGCAACGGCAGCAACTCGAGCGGCGCCTGCTCCAGCCGGAAATACAGGTCGGAACGGAATGTCCCCTCATCGACCGCCGCCACCAGCGGCCGGTTGGTTGCTGCGATAATACGGACGTCGAGCGTGAGCGTCCGCATGTCCCCGAGACGGCGCACCTGCCGGGAATCGAGGAATTCCAGCAACTTGGTCTGCATGCCGAACGGCAGATTGCCGACCTCGTTCAGGAAGACGGTTCCACCCGCCGCCGACTCGAGCAACCCGGTCTTCTCCTCGACCGCGCCGGTAAAACTCCCGCGGCGATACCCGAACAATTCGCTTTCCCAGAGTGTCTCGGGAATGGCGTTCAAGTCGAGCGCGAGAAAAGGACGGTCGCGGCGCGGACTGATGGCATGGATGTACCGTGCCAGTTTATCCTTGCCGGTGCCGGTTTCACCGGTGATCAGAATGGCCATATCCTGCTGTGCCCAACTGCGGGCCACACGCAGGGTATTCAGCGTGGTGGGATTTACGGTGACCACCGCCGGCGCATCCTTGTCCGCTCCCTGCAATGACGCCACCGGAGCTGCGGCCTCCGGCTTGTTCTCCAGAATCGCCGTCAGCGCCTGGTGAGCCTGCTCGCACCAGTACTCGACACCGACTTCGTCAAACAGCCTCTCGGCCTCGAACAGGTAAGCGAGCTGCTCCCGCGCGCTGAACGCACCGGAGCGTCCCGCGGCCAGACAGGTCTTGGCCCACTCCAAACGCGCGCCGATGGTACGGAGAATGTCAACTGACTTCCGGTACGCCGCTTTCGCGCTCTCGGTCTCGTTGCGTTGTGAATGCACCTCGCCGATCACACGGTAGACCACGCCCTCTTCGAACCGCTCGCCGACTCTGCGAATCGACACGAATGCGCGGTCGCACTCTGCGAGCGCCTCGTCGAGATTTCCCTGTGCCAAACGGGCCTCTGCCAGGAGGCGGCGGGATTGGCCCATGAGGGACTCGTCGATACCATTGTCTGCATTGTTTAGTCCGATACCCCGCTCCAGGAGCGCTGAGGCTTCGTCAGGTCGCTCCTGTGCCAGGCGCATTTCACCCATGTACTCAAACCAGGCGCCGTGTTCCCGAAGGTGCGATGTGACGCTTGGGTTTGTCTCGAGCTGGCGCAGACGCCTTTCGGCATCTTTGAAGCGTCGCTCGAGGACATGCAGGTACGCGACCGATAGCTCGTGGCGCGCAATGCTGAGATCTTCTCCCACACGCCGATAGTACTCGCAATTCCCCCGAAACGTCGTACGCGCCCTTTTCAAATCACCGCGCAGCAGTAGCGCACGGGCGATATTGTCCCGCGCGATCGCGATTGACCGTTGCATTCCGTTCTTTCGAGCGATATCGACAGACTGCTGATAGGACGAGACAGCGTTCTCGTAATCTGACTTGTATAAGAGAACATTGCCAAGCCAGTTAAGAGATCTGACGATTCCAGGGATGTCACCCTCGCGCTTGTAGGCATACAATGCCGCTCGCGTATTGTCGGCGCCTTCGTCGATTTCACCTAAGTAGTGCTGTGCCGCGGCCATGACGAAGCATGCGCGCGCATAGAGGGCATGGTTCTCACTGCGGCAAAGCGCCTTCGCCACTTTTCGGCACTTCGTTACAGCTTCTCTGCACGAGCCCAAGAACGCCATGCACTCACCGGCCATCACATCGACCAGAAGTCGCTCATGCCTTGAATCTGGTTCCCCGCGTGCCTGAACTTCACGACGAATCGCGTCCAGGGCCGTCCCGTACTCGCGGCGAGCGATCAGTTGATCAATTGAGGCAATCCAAGGTTGGATGGTCAGGTCGCTCACTGCTTTGCCCCCCCTGCCGATGAGCGCATGTGCTGACTGTTTTTCGAAGTTGGAGGTTCACCTGGGAAGATCATGGTGGTTGCGAACAATGAGATGCCGATTCCAGGAATTCGCTGGAAGGAGAAGAAGATTGTGGTCCTCTTCTGTTTCGCGGATGCTACGAGGACCACGTCATCACCGATGGGTCCCCCAAACCTGAACCGGTTATCCCTCCCCCACGCTGCCGGCATCAGCGCAAGTGTGCACACGACGACCGAAACTACTGACCGAAACAGCCGTTTCATTCCCCACCTCCCAGCAGAGACCGTTGAATATTGGCGTGCCGTTATGGGCACTGGTTAATTTGCTTGGACGAAGCAGCCTCTCCAACTCTCACCTAAGAGAGGAGCTTGTGCTCCATATATAGTCAGGGGCATAGGAACGGTCTTGTCAAGCGGATTCTCCGAAGCGGAGGACCCGCCGGCTGCCAGCGCTCCCGTGGCATACCTCACCATGCGCCCTCGTCATGGCCAATCTAAGCGAGTCTGCGAAAGAAATACACGTCTTCAACGGAAAAATTCCATTCTCCGGACGGCTCATGAAATCAAAGCAGCTCCTTCCACAACGGCCATTTTTGCACCGCCCGCGAGGTTAACCTGTTGAACTGCAATGAGATGGCATCGAGAGACCCGAAAAAACAGGGCTGCCAAGGTGCGCAGTGGCCACTGCGCAGCATTGCGCAGTCAACATGTTGAGTATCAGCGGCTTGGCAAATCGTGCGCAGTCGCAACTGCGCAGTCACTACGCATTTTCACCCATTAAACGCTGTTCAAGATTCTCCGCGCCATCGTCGTAACTCGCTGGCAATCAACAACCGGACCTTCAAAACACCCTGTCTGAGCGCACCGGCACAAAATTTGTTAGGCATGCAACTGAGTCGATCCGGTGATGCTCGTCTCCGTGTCGATATGGCCAAACCACCCCTGCCGCGCTGCCCGGGCCCAGACCCCACCTCCACTGGCGGCGCGCAGGGGATGAAAGAGAGATCGCGAGATGAAAACCGCCCGGCGTTCCACTGACAGCCTGCAAGCAGTTGCGGAACGCCCAGGCGGGCCCCTTCGAAGGAAAGGAGGCAGCGACAATGTAGAGCAAACCCATCAGCGCTTCAAGCGAGTTGAACGCGTCCGCCCCAGGTGGACGCGAACCGGAAACTGAGATTTCGCCATGAGACAAGGAACAAACGGCATGTTGTCTTTACGGTCGATGGCCCATATGCCGACCGTTGAATGGCTCCAAGCGCTTGTCAGGAGCCTCGGAAAGGAGCATTAGAATGCGATCATATCTTCGGATCTCCGTGTTCGCGGTGATCGCAATGCAAATCGCGATACCAGATTCTACAGTGGCGATGGCGGGTCCTCGGCAACTCGCCTTGGTGACTTTGGACGCCGAGACTTTTGATTCATCGAAAACTATCATAAGTGCGATCGAGAACGCAGGGCTACGAGTCAGGCACATTTTCCCTCCGAACAAGCTTATCGGCGATGTATCGGAGTTGTTTTTGAATAACATACGAGACATGCCCGGTGTGATTAGCCTCCAAATCGCGGCGACCGCAAATGCCCCATCGCGGGGAGGCAAGCCTGTCATGGATCTCTTCGAGCAGATACTGATTCGCCTTTCTTGCTCAACTGAGACCGCTGGCGAATTCAATCCCACCGTTGGAATGGTAGACTCGCTGCCGCGAGCAGGGGATCAACTCCCACTCACGGGACTGGATTTCCCAATAGGCGGTGACGCAATTCGAGCGGCGCAGGCGAACCCCGTCATGACGGTCCCACAGGACTACCTTTATACCTCCCAGTATTTGATAGGCAGAATCGCAGTTGGCATCCTGCTCATGGAAAGTACAGGTGGTTCGGAGAACTGGACAACCGCCGCAGAAAACTCGGCCATTGCGGGGATCGTGGCAGGGGCCGATCTTCTAACTCGGCGGGCGGAGGAGCATGATGTCGACGTATCATGGGTGTATGAGATCCACAAAGGCGTTCCCACTACCTATGAGCCAATACAGGGGCGGCCGATGCCGGAGGGCAACCGGTTCATTTGCGGGTACAACTGGTCCTTCCAATGGGTCCGGGAGGCGCTGGGTAATGTGGGCTACCCCTGTCTTGACTTTAGTGAGGGCTGGTGTTGGCAGTCAGCTTTCGAGTACGCAACTGATCTTCGGAACATCTACGGGGCTGACTGGGCCATCGAAGCCTACGTGGTTGAAGCCGAGAATAGACTGCCATTTCACGCGTTCGAGGGTGGTCTGACAGCTTATCATGTCGACCTTGCCGAGATGGATGCCTGCGTAACAAAGAGATTTCAGAGCCCTGTCATCGGCCTCGCATATTGGTCAGGTGTGGAAGGTTTCGACCCGGATTTCGGTGAAGGATTCGCTCACGAAGTGCTTCACTGCTTCGGCGCGACGGATGAATATAATACAAACGTGAACGGGGGCTATGGATGCAGCGGCACCGGGGATTGCTCATTAACGAGCGGATATCTGCATGCCCCGAATGGCAATTGCGTCTTTTGTGCCGGGGGTGGAAGCAATTGCCTAATGAACGACTTCCGCCCCTTCAGAAATCCTACTATCTGTCAGTACACGCTTGGGCAAATCGGCTGGCGCGACACCGATGGCGATGGCCCTGTAGATGCAGTCGATCCTCATTACATGTGGTCTGGTATCGGCCCTGTTGCGCCGGGAGAGTTTGCGCCAGGGGACGTTGTGCGCATCTACACCATGAGTGGAGAGGGGCCGGTCAAGAAGATACTCTGCAATGAAGTGAATGTTGACCCTTCCCAGCCTTACGTTATCTGGATGGCCTGAACAATTCAGGGTATCATGTGTGGCCGCTAGAGCCGTACTATGCGACCGTCAATAACGAAGGGACGAGGACGATATACTTGCACGATCCGGATCTGAGCGTTATGCCGACGATCACTAATATTGCTTTTGCGGGAGAGGTGCTCAATTATCGAGTGGAGAACTCGTGGGCGTACGTCCGCTGCTTTGTGTACGACGAGGGCAGCGGTGATCTGATCGGCCGCCCGGTATGGGACAGGCTGCGCACGGCAGATCACAATTACACCGCGGTAGTCGACACATCGGTGATGTCCGGCCCCGCCATCGCCCGCTTCTACGCCTGGCGTCCCGATGGTGGCGCGTCGGATGTGACCGAGTTCCGATTTCGCGTCCTCAAACGCGGGGACATCAATCTCAACGGCATCGCGGGCGACGTCGGCGACGCGGTACTATTCGGCAGACACCTCATCATGGGTGGCAAAGTGTGGGACCCGGTTGATAGCTCAGTTCAGATCGCTGCAACCGACGTCAACGCGGACAGTATTACCAGGACGCTGGCCGACCATGTGTACCTGGTCCGAGTTGTCACTGGGGACGCCTCCATCGCGCCCAAACCGTCGCCGCTCGAACTGCCAACAGGTGCTTTGCGGTCGCACTTCAGGGGCGATACGCTCCTTGTCGGTTGGGCCAGCAACACATCAGTAGGAGGATTGCTCCTGCATCTAGACCGTCCGGACGGCTGTTGTGGCACGCCCGTCCTCGTGGACCGCGCCGTCGGGATGACAGTCACGTCGCACGACGATGGACGGCGATTGCGCATTCTGATCAGCGGCATGGCACGCGGCGCGCAGATTCCAGCAGGTGACGGGGCGATTCTGGCCATCCCCATGGGATCATCCAGGGGGGGCATTTCGCTCCCTATGGTCGAGGCCGCGGACTACTGGGGCAATCCAATCGCGGTCGATACCGCCGTGCGAGCTCCAGTCCGTGAAGGCGCAAAGCTGTCCCAGAACACCCCGAATCCGTTCAATTCCTCTACCACCATTTGCTTCACGTTACCAACTGAAGGTCATGTGATCCTGACAATCTACAACGTGTTGGGCCAACAGGTGGCGACACCTGTCGATGGTATCCTGAGTGGCGGCAATCACCAAGTTACCTGGGCGGGAGCAGACTCGCACGGGCGCCCGCTCGCCAGCGGCGTCTATTTCTATACGCTCCATACCGCCGACAATGACCTGCGCAGGAAGATGGTTGTTCTAAAGTAGGCCAGAGACGGAGATTTTCTCACTCTACACGGCTTGCAACATGGATGATGGTGGAGGTGACGATGAGGCTGGAAACGAAGATGAGAAGAGACTGGATCCTGGCGGTCCTCCTAGCGGTTCCTCTGACTTTCTGTCTGTCATTGGGTCCTGGCTGCCATAAACGCCCTGTCGAAGGAATCAAGCATGTCAATGTGCTCGGCACGGTTCTGGATAAGGAAAGCCGCGAGCCGATCGATTCGGCATGGATAGCATTTGAGGATACGGCGAGCGTTCTGACCTATACGGACACATTGGGTGCCTTCTTCACCGGGTGGTTCCCCTGGCCTCAGGAGGTGTCTCTGTTTGCGGGGAAGGGAGGCTATATCACGTCCTCCAAAATATTCAGAGACCTCGATCACGACACGACGGGCGTTGTCTTTGAACTCGTGCGCGCGCGATGAAGTGCGTTCCTGGGTCAATGGGCTGTAGTTTTGGACAAGAGTAGCAATCGATGAACACGGCGAGTATTCGTTTCGTCGGGGAGGTCGCTCTGCTGGCGGCAGCCGGGATTGTCCTGTTCAACTGGTTGAAGGAATGGAAGGGAGAATGCCATGGAGACCAAGAAGCCTGGAAGTGCCAGAGCATTCATAGCAATGGTGTTGTCCTTCTCGGCCCTGTTCCCGTTGTACCCCGGCTACTACGCGCAGGGCACCGGCGGCCAAAGTGTTGCACATCGCTATTTCCACAGGGGGTGGTCACCCATCGTTGGGGGCGGGGAAGTGGCCCACTCAGGGGTGGCGGGAAGTGGCCGATCTCAGACGGATCTGACCGTGATGGCGGGCTTAACAAAATCGGTTGGCTCCCAACTGATTCTGTCATTCGGGCCATCCGTGTGCTCTCGCACGTTCCGACCTGGCGAACCCGTCGCTGGTGCAGACGAAGTCGCGCCTCGTCTGGTA
>JACRMA010000064.1:0-43460 GCA_016235085.1 Candidatus Zixiibacteriota bacterium | reverse complement strand
TGTGACTAGAATCAGTTTCATAACCCCATTTTTATCTTGCCAAGCCTGTCCGCCGGTGTGATTGTGGTGTTCATGAGGGGGGCCTCATGCGCCGAATCGAACCGATGCTGACGGACCGGCAATGGCGAAAGCTCGCGCCGTTGTTGCCGAAACTGGAAGGCGGCCCCAAAGGGGGCCGACCCTGGGCGGATGACCGCGCCACGTTGGAGGGGATCCTCTGGGTCCTGAAGACCGGCGCGCGCTGGCGGGATTTGCCCGACCGATACCCCAGCCCGGCCACCTGCTGGCGGCGGCTGGCGCGGTATGAGCAGTTGGGAGTGTGGGATGACATCTGGCGGGTCTTGCTGCGCCGGTTGCAGCGGCGGGGACGTCTCAAGGTGACCGAGAGCTTCGTGGACGCGACCTTCGCCTCCGCGAAAGGGGGGGCGATAAAATCGGCCCGACCAAGCGGGGCAAGGGGTCCAAAGTGATGCTGGTAACCGACGGCAAGGGCACGCCGTTGGGGCTGCACGTGGACAGGGCCTCGCCCAGCGAGGTGACTCTGTTGGAAGAGGTGTTGGCGGATGTGCGTGTTCCCCGCACCCGCCTGCCGCGGCTGATTGGCGACCGAGCATACGATAGTAACCCGTTGCGTCGCAAACTGGCCCGCCGCGGCATCCGGTTGATTGTGCCGTACCGCTCCTCGCGGAAGAACGCCAAGCCGCAGGACGGCCGGCTGCTCCGGCGTTACAAGCACCGCTGGATTATCGAGCGGACCTTCTCGTGGATCCAACGATTCCGCCGGCTCATTGTCCGGCATGAATACTATGCGTTGATGTTTTGTGCCTTCCTCCATCTCGCCTTCATCATCATTACACTCAGACGGTTATGAAACCGATTCTAGTCTGATCTTGGGAACCGAATTCGGTCTCTGAATGTCGTCGGACCGAGGCGGTCCAATGAGTGCCGACCGCTTTAGTCGCACTGAAGCACTGCGCAGTCGCCACTGCGCAGTCACTACGCATTTTCACCCGTTAAACGCTGTTCAAGATTCTCCGTGCCATTGTCGTAACTCGCTGGCAATCAACAACCGGACCCTCAAAACCCCTCATTTGGGCACACCGGCACAAAAGTTGTTAGGCATGCAACTGAGTCGATCCGGTGATGCTCGTCTCCGTGTCGATTGGGCCAGACCACCCCCGCCGCCGGACGAATTGCCTCACCTCCACCGGGCGGCGGGGGAGTATCGAAGCGGATGCAGGTATGGACAAATGAAACCGCCCGGCGCGCCAATGAAGCAAGCAAGCTCTCTCGGAGCGCGCGGACGGGCCTCGCAGAAGAAAGGAGGCACACTCAATGTAGATCAATGACACGACACCTTCAAGCTGGATGAACCTGAACCAAAGAGGGGTTTGGCCATGAAACCAGACAGTTGCATCATGATCATACGGAACCTGATCGCCCTGGCGACGGTGGTGGTCGCTCTGACGAATCTCAACGGTTGCAGTGATCCGACCAAGCCGAAAGACGTCAAGTACAACCTCTACGTCGGCGCGACACACCTCGCGTCCAGCGAGGAAGATTCCTCCTTCAACCGGATCTACATCTACGACGCCGACAGCCTGACCCTGCTCGATTCGATCTGGCAGGCACACTTCACGGAAAACCTGGCTGCGTCGCCCGATGGCCGGTGGCTGTACGTTCTCGATTTCACGACACAGAGTGTTCCACGGATGTTGTGGAAACTCGACGTCCGAACCAAACGGGTTCTCTGGTCACGCTCCGACTTTGGCGGGGGCGGCGGTCGCGCAAGAATCCACCTCCTGCAAGATGGCGCAATACTGCTAGTGGGGAACACCATCGTGACTCCAGAGGACGGCACCGCCGTCCGGACCTTCACTGACAGTCTCTTCACGATGTGGGGGCCCGTGTCCGGAACCAAGGTCGCCGTAATCGTCCGGGGTCAGCCTCTGTGGCACGGGAATGATAGCCTGCTCAGGGTATTAGATGCTGCCACGGGGGAACTATCCGGCGGGTATGTCGCTCACTTGTCAACGGGTGAGGTGCTGAGGGCATTGGCGTCCACGGGAGCGTCTACAACTCGTGGTTTGTAGTCGGGGACGTTGAAACCGGCCAGACGCTGTTCGAGTATCGAATCAACTATCCACACGGTGAGATCACGATCACCGGGGACGGTACTCTGGCCGCCTTCACGGACCCCGGAACTCCTTCGTTTGGTGAGGTGGGGACAGCGTACGTGATCAACCTACGGACCTACCAGGTAACTGCCCCAGCTCCCCCGGGTGAAATCCCTGCATCGCAGATTCGGTTCTTGCCGGGCGACCGCAGAATTGTCACGGCTCCCGCGGCATTGCCCGCCATCGACGACGCCGGACCGCTACGAGTCATGGATGTGGCGACCATGACATTGGAAAGTACCATCTGGCCGATACCATCGGACTCCCTAACAGGGGAGATCATCGGGCATCTGGCAATTGGTCCCCGGCCGTAGGCCGGGAACATACCACGCAAGAGCAAAACAGAGAAACGAGGGGGATTCCATTGTTGACAAGATTAGCGACTATCCTTCTGGCGGTCTCGGTTCTGGCCGCCGCTTCTGGGCCGTTGTCCTTTGCCGTGTGCCACTGACTTCAGTCAGTGGGTTGTGTTCAGAGGAACCATTGACCAAGGTCAGTGGCACACATCCGTCCACGGGAATCAGAGTGCATAGGGGAAACCAAAACCGCCCGGCGCGCCAATGAAGCAGGCAAGCTCTCTCGGAGCGCGCGGACGGGCCATTGGCGTCCACGGGAGCGTCTACAACTCGTGGTTTGTAGTCGGGGACGTTGAAACCGGCCAGACGCTGTTCGAGTATCGAATCAACTATCCACACGGTGAGATCACGATCACCGGGGACGGTACTCTGGCCGCCTTCACAGACCCGGGAACGGCTTCGTTCGGTGAAGTCGGGATTCCGTATGTCGTCGATCTGGGGACCTACCGGGTGACCAAGGCGCCGTACTACCCCGATCCGATGCCGATCAGGGGATCCCAGGTTCGCTTCCTGCCGGGGGATCACCGGATCGTACTGGCGCCAGCAATCGTCAGCGTTGGGGACACTGGGCCAGTGCAGGTGATTGACGCAGCCACGATGACGTTGCAAAAGACGATCTGGCCGATCCCGGCCGACTCCCTGACGGGGGAGTGGGTCAGTGCTCTGGGCATCGGCCCACGGCCGTAGACGGCAGAAACAAACAGAAGCAGATTCAACGCATGAAAGAAGGGTACTTCTATGTTGATGAGAATACTGGTAACTCTGATTGCGGTCGGCACTTTGACCGCGGCAGGTGGTTCATTGTCTTTGGCTCAGGAATTCTACTACGATCTCAACATCCAGTACAACCTTGTTCCGTCTTCGCAGAAGATCGGTGTTCAGCTTGACACCACCCAGACGATGCAAACCCAGAGCGAGTTCTTCACGGTTCACCCGTGTCTGGATGCCTCGGTGACACCGGAGTACCTCCAGCGCGGTTTCTGGATCTACGGGTTGCAACCGGGGTATGGATTCGAAGGCGCCACGAGCGACCTGCACACCGATGCATCGGTTAATCGCGTCGTGCCTGTGTACATGACACAGTCAGATTTGGCGGAGTTCAAGGTGACAGATTTAGTTGATGTCCAATTTGATATTGGTCTGTCGCACGATTCGGCACTGGGATTGCTGGCTTCACACGGTTTGCGATTCGTCGATTCGAGCACGTACCGGCACAGTCTCTGGACTTGCACCCTGGATGACAGCATCAAGGCCAGTCCGCTGACGTACGGCAATGCCATGCACGTGCTTCCGGGTGTGAAGTGGGCGTGTGCAAGGCAATACGCGAGTCCGGTTCTGGCGGGCACGGCGACGCCCACAGACCCGTACTATCAGTACCAATACTACCTGAACAACGCGGGCCAGAACTCGGGCATTCCGGGCATTGACATCGCTGCCGCACAGGCGTGGCAGGTGCCGCTGGCCGATTCCTCGCTAATCGTCGCGGTGATTGACGATGGCATCGCTCTTCATTCCGACCTTCCTGCGTCGCGCATCCTTCCAGGCTATGACTTTGCTGGCAACTGCATTTCATGTATACCTTCCTCCCCGCCAGATAGCGACCCGACCCCTGGTCCAAATCAGAATCACGGCATGGCCTGTGCGGGGATACTGGCGGCATCCCACAATGGCATTGGTGTCGCCGGTGTGTTTGGGGGATGCCGAATCCTGCCCGTGAAGATCTACGACAATAGCGGAATCAGAGCAGATGCAACCCCCATTGCCGACGCGATCCGCTGGGCCAGAGACGAGGGGGCGCGTGTGCTCTCATGCGGTTGGACGTACCCGGGGACAGCTCCGATTGTGGCCGTCGCCAACGCGATCCGTGATGTGGTGGATCCCTGCTCCGGCTGCATGGTCGCCGGTCCGCCAACGGGGGCGGTCGTTGTATTCGCCGCGGGGAATGATCTGAACTACAACGGTGGTCCGGTGCTCTTCCCCGCCAACATGCCGGAAGTGATCGCGGTTGGCGCCGTGGACAACACCGGCCAGCAGTGGAGCTACAGCCGCACCGGCTTTGAATTGGACGTCGTTGCGCCCAGCGGCGACATCAATCTCTGGGGCGACCAGTGGACAATTGATCAATCGGCAGGTTTGGGCTGGAATCCCCTGGTCACCGGCTCGCGGGGCGACGCGCCCGACCAAGGTTACACCATGCGGATGGGCGGAACCTCCGGCGCCTGCCCCCAGGTGGCGGGGATTGCCGCGCTGCTCCTGGCCCGGGGAAACCCCGAGATTGATCCCGTCCGGCCCTACCTCAAGATCCGCGAGATCATCACGCGGTCAGCCACCGATGATATCGGGCCAGCGGGCGTTGACCCCTACTACGGCTACGGCCGCGCGAACGCGTACCGGGCGATGCTCTCGATCATCCACGGCGACGTCAACAATGACGGCATGCGCGATGTGATGGATGTCATCGGCACAATCGACGTGGCGTTTTCCGGCGCTAATGCGGCGTTGGATAATTCCGTTGCCGACGTCAATTGCGACTCGGCCGCCGACGTGTTTGATGTGATAACCCTCATCGGCCACATCTTGCAGGGCGAGCCGGCACCGGCAATTTGTTATGAGTGGTAGCGGATGGAATCGTTGAGACGACGCCAAAGCGCATAGGCAGGTTCCCGACGTTCAGGACGTCGGGATTCCGGCCTCTGTGCCAATCGGGCGCGGGCGAATAGAGTTTAACGGCCGGGGCTGGGTATTACATCGAGCGACCCTCGAGGCATCTCGAGTAGTAATGAATCAACGCGCTGCGCCGTTCTGTCCCAGGATCCTTCATCCGGGAAACGGATTGCACGGAGAGCCGCCGCTGAACGCGATGGCGATTTCCAGAATGACGTCGAAGACATCAGTTGTGGTATCACAATTGACATCGCCCCGGGTCACCGGACAGTGCGGGTCTTGAATATTCGGAGCGCCGCTGAAGGCAATTGCTATCATCTGGATGACGTCAAAGACGTCGACGCGGCCGTCGTTGTTGGCGACGTCCCCCTGATTTGGACAGCCGTCGATGAATGCTCTGATAATTCTCACGACATGGTCATCCGTATAGACAGGCCCCCCGCAAGTCGGAGTTGTCACGCGAAACGTCGCGGTGTATTCGCCTGCCGAAGACCCGGCCGGGAAGTTAATGGTTCCGGTACAATTGTCCGCATCCGGTGTGATCGTAATCTTGGGACTGCCGGAGACTTTCGTTACAACGCAGCCACAGCAGCCGCTGGCAACACCGTATTCATGTGATCCCAGCGCCCAGTAACGGTACGACCAGGCGACATCCTCGGTGATTGTGGCGGTCGTGACAATGTCCTGCCAGCCGAAGGCGTACTTCCAGGCTTTCTTCGTTGTCGCAATCAGGTCGGCATCACTCGGACCTACCGTGGAGGTCACGAACCCCAGCATGTAGTGCTTCGCATCCGATGGGGACAGGGTCGCATTCGTTTCGAAGACCATCACGGAATGCCGGTCGACGCCCGGATCCCACGCACTTGGAATGATTTCCAATCCGCTCTTGACCATTTGCTGATACAAATAGCCTTCACTGAATCCGCCACCGGGGCGCGAGGTGAGATAGGGGTCGTTCGGGGCCGACCAAGCCCGGGGCGCGGGATTACATCCGATGGCGGTCATTCCGGCAAGGTATTTCTTGGCGAGTGAGGTCGTGCCGGTATCGCAGCCCTGTTGGTAGATCAGATTCAACAACGAATACATTGATGCCGTGTTTTGGGCATCGACTTGATATTGCGCGTTTGCTGTGGAAGGAATGACGTCGAGGTCTGCCGCCTCACCAACCATCAGTCCGGTGAATGGGCTGGCAGTTCGATTCGTTAGCTTGTAGGAAATCAAGACGAGATTGGATGAATCGGAGCGTTGCGGGAACGTGTATTGGACATCGATGCCGATGGTGGAGTCGATGGTCGAGAACGATGTTCTGGCGGTTGCCGCGCCCGCGTTTGTGCCATATCGCGTAGTGTCCATTGTGATCGGCGACTGCGCTCTGAAGCCCGGTTGTCCGTTTCCAATTCCGTAGATGTTGCGGTAGATGAACGTGTCGGGTGAAGGAGTCTTCGCGATCAAGAGACTGGCGTCGCGTAATGATGAGTTCCCGGAGTCGGCGCTGCCGGTCCACGGGGCGCGCCAGAGTCCGCCACTCGGACTGCTGCGGGCCAGGCGTCCTGCATTGGAGACCTCCAGTGACAGCCACTTGGTGTGGAGGACAGCGTATTCGACACATTGGAATACATGGAAATCGAAAAAATCGACGGGAATTACGAAGGGGCTGGGTTGAAGCGTATCATTGTGCGTAATCGAAATCTGGGCCTGATACAATCCTTCCGGGTAGCCGGCCGGGTTCATCGTGACTGGAAACGACAAATCCGCAGCACCGGCCGCGATCGTGTATGATCCCGCCCCCGTGACCGTGAGCCAGCTTCCCGTCGGCGGATTTATGTAGACGACGCTGACTGTTCCCGACAATGGCCCACTGCCGGTGTTGCCGATAGTCAGAGTCTCGTTGAGGATCGGGCCGAATGGATCGGTATGATACTCGCACTCCGGTCCATTGGCGTCCGACAAAGAGGCGTCCAGGATCGGTGCGATCGTGGGGCAGATAGGTGCCCGATCCGTTCCACCGGGAATGCGATAGTACATCACGGGATTGTGAGTCCAACTGCCCTGACCGTAGGCGGCATCTCCGGCATCGCGGTCGGCGATGTACATGATGTGAATGGTGTCATCGATGGTTCGGGCGATGGAGGGCCAGTTCTCGGACTGGCAGGAATCGCCGGTGGCAGGATCGCATCCAGGGCTGGATGTGTTTGTCAGGTTCGTCGGCCGGTACCAGTGCAGTCCGCCGTCGTTTGACGAGGCCAGATAGATGTCCCCATTCGGGAATCCCTTCGCAGAGGTATCATTCTGTTGCGCCGGCGACCCTCCGAATTGCACATAGGTGACATAGAGGTAATTGAGGTTGGACTGGCCATGGCATGTGGTCGAGCCATCACCGAAGCCCATCCCCAGGTTGGCGCTCTTAATTGGGCGTTCTCCGTATGGTCCTGTGAAGTCGTAGATGGCATTGGTGATGACCGACGTCGTTCCGGATGAGCTACCCCAGTGTTGGATTGTGCACTGACTGCTGCCGGTGGTGCGGAGCTCGACCCAGAGAATGTGCAGGTTCCCGCTGTTGTCGTAGTCGCCGAGGCAGTCGAGGGATGACTGGGGGCCAGCAGGGTTGTTGTAACTGGTGATGAAGCTCCGATGTGAGTCGCCGAGGCCGGTCCCATCGATCCACGATGTTCCATTGTCGGCGGATTCACGGTAACTCACCTGCCGCAAGGCCATCGGATTGCTGGCAGTCGTATCATCGTTCGTGGTGATGAGAGCAATTCTATCGGTGGTACGATCGGCTGCAACGTTGTAACTGAGACCATGGCAGGAATCGATGATAAATGGCCCGCGCCACTGGGGGACATCAGACTCTTTGAAGCGCCAGTAGACGATATTGCTGCTCAATGCATAGGGATGCGCGACCACGTGGTATACGTCCGGCGATCCATTGATCTGATCAACTGTCACGTGTGGCCAAATGACATCATCCCATACAGTCGGTGTCCCTCGGCTTTGAGGTAGCTCTGTTTGGGTAAAGCTGGAGGACTTCGGTGACTGTTGTTGAATGGCCCAGGAGGAGAAATCGCCCGAGGGTTGCTGGTCCGGGGCGCGGGCATGCAGAGCCACCAATGCCCGATTCTGATCGTCCACATCCAAGGTTGGGTAACCGGCCTTGGCCTGCATCGGGTCCCCCCCGCCCGCTACCATCGTGGTCCCATTGGAGCCGAACAGAAAAGTCCCGGACGAAGGGTCATAGGTATTGAAGTGAACGTATCGATCGATACTGTTCAATGACTGGGGGATGACATCCCAGAACGTGTAGGCGAAATGAACGACGTTGCCGTGGCCGTTGGTGGCAATCTGATGGGGTATCGCATCGTCGTGTTGGAAGTCCCGAGTTGAATTCGCGATCTGGAGTCCGGGCGCGGTCGCGCGCACACCGAGTCCCGATCGAAGTTCCCGATTGGAGCGTGCCGGATCGCCAGCGTCGGTGCCTGCCAACAGAATCACACAAGAGGCCGCCAGGGCCATCCTGAGAGAAACCGATTTTCTCATTATCCACCTCCCGGAAGTCGGGGGCTTCCACGTTATTTGCAATATATCGTCTTCGCCGTCCTACGCAAGGGGGACGTTGAGGCGATTATTGAGAAAGGGCGGCCATCTTTGCCGCCCTTCCTTAGTGAATATGAGAGGTCAACGCTAAGGTGTGCACGGATTGACTGGACTCGCGCCCCCGCTAAACGCGGACGCGATGAGATAGATCACGTCGAAGACGTCGACGGCACTATCATAGTTCACGTCGCCCCGCGTGGCCGGACAGAGTGGATCGTGGACATCCGGCTCGCCACTAAATGCGATGCCGATCACGGCGATGACGTCGAAAACGTCGAGTCCGGCGTCAGAGTTGATATCCCCCTGGTGATCGCAGAGGCACGGCGTAATGTGGATCGTGTCCGGTATGACGGCGGGAATGAAATTACCCGCAGGGTATGCTGAAGTGCCGAAGAGTGTCGTGAGCGTCACGGAGCTGCCATTGGTTGAAGTGGAGGAATCGACCACGATCGTGGGATCGGTGACGACAGGACCGGTTCGTTTCCAGAACACCCGGCACACAGGTCCGGATCCGCTGGGCAACAGTGGCGTGAAGGGCAGGAAGCCAATCACATACCGAGTAGATGAAGGGGTCCCCCCCACCCGGCCGGTGTCGGCTACAAAGTATCCGGTCGGACTGGTCACTTGGGTGGCCCAGCGGCTGCCCACGAGCGAGACTGAATCAATCCCGATCTTGTTTGAGCTCCAGCCCAAGACAATGGTTGCCTGTTTCAAGTCCTCATCGGTCGTCGTGTAGATGGCGGTCGAAAACGCGGTGTCTCCGTTCCAAGTCACGGGATCAAACCGAATCGTATCGGCCACACCGGGGTCGACACCCGCCACTGCCATTGATCCGACTGAGGCCACCAAGAGCCATGCCAGCGTTGCTGTTGCGAGAAGCTTTCTCATGATCGTCCTTCCCTATATCTCGGTCGGTAAATACACCGCAGACATCCATAAATATATGGCATTCCGGCGTTTTTGCAAGGCGGAGCTGGCACAGATCATCGTCATGGTGGTGTGACTTCACTGAGACGGCTGTCCCCTCTCCTGGATTGATGACACAGGCGCGGTCGCAGGTTTCTTGCGGGAAACTCATGGTACCCGCTTATTGCCGTATGACTTCGCTTTGGGGGGAACTCGCGGCACTGGGGACAGCTTCATGCTGGACAATGGCTTCGCTCGTCTTCACGAGAGCGGGGCGCGAGATTGGCGCGTTCAATCTCAATAAGCTGCGGATTCCGATTGCCGCGCTTTGCCTCTTGGCGGCGGTGATCGTTAGCTCCGGATTCCAAGACCTGGCGCAGATGCGCTCAGGCGATGCAGCCTGGTTGGCGCTTTCGGGGATTATCGGATTGGTGTTGGGGGATTCGTGTTACTTCAAAGCGCTGGTCATCCTTGGTCCGCGTCGTGCCACGCTTTTGATGTCCTCCGCGCCGGTGATCGCCGCCTTGCTGGCGTTGGTGTTTTTGAACGAACATTTGGGGTGGGTGGCGTGGCTGGGGATTGGAGTTACACTGGGAGGAATTGCCTGGGTCACCGCGGAGCGGGACTTTCAGAGTGACAATTCGCCGCATGGATCAAAGACCATGGGAGTTCTCTTCGGCTTGGGCGGGGCTGCGGGACAGGCGATTGGGCTGGTGATTGCCAAGCTTGTGCTCGTCGGCAGCGATATCGCACCGTTGGCGGCAACGTTGGTGCGGATGATCGCGGCCACCGTTGTGATTTGGGCGTATGCGTCTGCCGCCGGGCAGACGCGGGCCACGCTCGGCGTATTGCGCCGACCGATGGTCCGGTGGGTGGTGCTGGCGGGAGCGATGCTCGGGCCGTTCGTGGGTGTGTGGCTTTCGCTGATTTCGGTGAAATACATCGAAGCCGGTGTGGCGGCAACGATCATGGCGATTGTCCCGGTCTTGATACTGCCGCTGGTGGTGCTGGTGTATCGCGAGCGGGTCAGCTACCGCGCAGTCCTCGGCGCGATCGTGGCGGTGGGTGGGGTGGGGATGTTGTTTCTGCGGTGATCTTTGCCCGACTCAGTTCGGTTCAGACAGCCGGATTTCGTAAGCGCCCCACGCTTCGTTATCGCGCAATTGCTCTCCGATGCCGGTTCCATCGAAGGCGCCGTAGGCTTTGGATGATCCCCAGAGCCAGATGATCCTCCTGGTGCTGTCGAGGCGGAATTTTCCGCCGCCGCGGATGGACCAGCCGGGTGTCCGGAAGTGGCCGTCGTCGCCGGAGAGGATGAACGAGACCTCTTTGTGCAAGGACGAGAAGTGCGCGACGATATGGGCGTGGTACTTGCAGAATTGCATGGGGGCAAAAAGCAGGAAGGCCCCATTGGGGCTGGTGACGTGTACGAACTTGCCGTCGTAGACGGCAGGGGTTGGCTGGCGTTTGATTGCGCCGAAGTAGACGGATGTGTAGTCTTCGATGGTCATGTCAGTGGGGTGACGGTCAGGGTTGGCGTAATTAACCTTGAGTGATCAGAATACGACAAAAGTGTTGTCAAACTCCAGTTGTATCGCTCTTGCAGCAAATGGGGCATTGAAGAATCGCCACGCTCGTAAATTCGAGAGGCCGGACAAGAGTGGGGCCTACCGATATCGCTATTTAGCAGTATGCCGGACATTCTTGTCCGGTCTTTTTCAATTCGCCCCAAAGTGGTGGGCGGAGTTCACCCTACGAGTTCAAGACGTTGCGTAACGCTCCTTCGAGTTCAGGAAATTGAAATGCGTATTTGTATTCGAGGGCGCGTTTGGGCAGGACTCGCTGTCCTTTCAATACCAGTTCGGACATTTCACCCAGTGCCAGGCGCAGGATAAAGGCCGGTGTGCGGAAGAACGATGGGCGTCGCAGCAACTTTCCCAGCACTCGTGAGAGCTCACGATTGGGCACGGGATTTGGCGCGGTGGCGTTGATCGGTCCGGAGACGTGATCATTCTCGAGGATGAAACGGATGAGGCCAATCAGATCGTCGCGATGAATCCAGGAGAGCACTTGATTGCCCGAGCCGAGCGGACCGCCGACAAAGAGCTTGAACGGAAGCATGATGCGTGGCAGCGCGCCTCCTCGTGGTCCCCAAACCAGCCCGGTACGCAAGATCGCCAGTCGCACACCGTGTTTGATGACCGCCTTGGCTTCGTCCTCCCAGTGGGAGCAGACCACCGCGAGGAAGGTGTTGCCGGGTGGAGATGCTTCGGTGAGCGGCGTATCCCCTGGGCTTCCATAAAAGTCGATCGCGGAGCCGGAGATGAGGAGCTTGGGTTTCGTGGGCATGGTTGCGATGCGAGCGACCAGCAGCCGGGTTGTGAGGATGCGGCTTTCGAAGATGCGATCCTTGCGGGAGTTGGTCCACCGCCCCGCCCCGATCGACTCTCCGGCCAGATTGACGATCGCATCGACCTGTTCAAGTGCCTGTTCCGGCATTTCCGTCGGTGGGCCGGGCCAATGGATGAGTTGGACGTTCGTTGGCCATCCAAGTGGCAGCGCTGACTGCCGCGAGAGCACAGTCACGGAATGCCCGATACCCGCGAGAGTCCGGACCAATTCTCCGCCGATAAAACCGGTACCGCCCGTGATCAAGACGCGCATTGAGTGCACCATTGCATCGCCTCGGCCAGTCGCGAGCGCGATGTGCTTCATGATACGCGGCCAACGGTGAATTTCCTCTTCTGATCTGGGGAGGGCGGCCAGACACCTGCGGAGAAATTTCACAAGAGGCTTCATTCGAGCCGCGCCGGATGCTATCTTACGTGGTGGCAGAAAAGTCGTGGTCTTGTGCCGGGGGAGGTCTCGATGGAATTCGCGCAATTGAGCGACGAGGTCATTTCGAAACTCAACGATGAGCAATTGACGGTGTTACAGGACTTGGGTGAACTGGCCGCCAAGAAGCTCAAGCTGGCCTCCCTGATCGAGCAATTCACCCAGCAGGTCACCACATCCCAGAAGACCATGGGTTTCCAATCGAAAGAGGATCCAACCGGACTGCACGAGGATCCCGAGGTGCTGTCGCTGGTGACGATCAAGGAGCGATACAAGATCACGAATATTTCGGAGCAGATTCGGCGCACGCTGCGGCGCGCCGTCGATGTGGGATTGGGACATTTGGCGTTGATCCAGCGTCAGTGTCAGATTTACGGAGTGGATTGTTCACCGGATGCCGAGGGGCAGCGGCGGTATTTTTCGGACCTGACGAAGGGTGGCGCGGCCACCTCTTGATGAATTGGACTGATGCGCGATGCTGAAAATCGGAATAATGGGACAGCCCCGTTCGGGGAAGACGACGATCTACAACGCAGTGGCGGCGGCGCATGCCGACGTCGACGCGTACCTGGCCAAAGATGAAATCCGCCGCACCGTGGTCAAGGTGCCCGATCCGCGGCTTGACCGGCTCTTCGATCTGTTCCTTCCTCCCAAGAAGGTGCACACGGAAATCGAGTATGTCGATTTCCCGGCGCTGACCGGCGACGCCACGGAGGTGGCATCGTTGCCGCCGATGCTGCGCGAACTCGATGCGCTGATGATGGTGTTGCGCGATTTCGGAGACAATCCCGATCCGGTTGCCGAGGCACACGCGCTGTGCGAAGAGTTGATTCTGGCCGACCTGGCTGTGATCGAGAAGCGTCTGACTCGGCTGCAACGCGAGGTGTCGTCGGGCCGCACCGAGAATCAAGTCGAGCATGACGCGCTGGTCCGTTGCCAGAAGGCACTCGAGAGCGAGAAGCCGGTCCGGGAACTGGTTTTCACGCCGACGGAATTCAAGTTGATGCGCGGATACGGATTTCTCTCCGGGATGCCGCTTCTGGCGGTGATCAACGCTCCCGATGGCGGTTCCAGCCGCAGCGCCGAGGACTGGCAGACGGCCTTGAATCTCGGCCCCAAATCGAAAGTGCATGTGGTGCGCGGCAAGCTCGAAGGTGAGCTGAACGACCTGTCGGCGGAGGACCGCGCGGCGTTCATGGCGGATCTGGGTCTGACCATGTCCGCACTCGATGGGATGATCGAGGCATCGTACTCGCTGTTGGGCTTGATTACGTTTTTCACGGGCGGGAGCGAGAAGGACGTGCATGCCTGGACGGTGGAGCGAGGCGCGACGGCGCCGCAGGCCGCGGGGGTCATTCACTCTGATATTGAGCGCGGTTTTATCAGGGCCGAGGTCACGCCGGTCGAGGATCTGCTGACGCTTGGCTCTCCGGCGGCGGTGCGCAAGGCGGGCAAGACGCGGCTCGAGGGGAAAGAGTATGTCATCGCCGATGGCGACTATCTGATATTCCGCTTCAACGTTTGACCGATGACGGATCTTCGCGCGCAGAAGCGGGAACGCTGGCGGGCGACGGTCGCCCTTGTTGGCTGCGGGTTGATCTACGGTCTGGCCGGGCTTCTCCCCGACCGGCGGTTGTGGGGATTCAATCATCTCGCGTTTCTGCCCACGATGGCATGGGTTCTCTTCGGCGTATTCCTGATCGCTGTGATTGCCGTTGTCTGGCTTTTACCGGATTCCAAGGCGGGCACACAGCGCGGCCCACGAGTCCCGGGAGGAATCCTCCTTGCTGGGATTCTGGCGGGTTGGATTATCCTAACCTGGGTGGCACGGGCTTCGACGCAACTTCTCGGCGACGGGTATTTGCGTATCGACGAAATCGAGCGGCTCAAACCAGGGACATACGGGATTCAGGAGTTTCTGCCGGGGCTTCTGGCGGCGCTCCTGCACCAGAATGCGCTGTCCGGTTGGAGTGTGTCGGGGCGTGATGCTCTCGCCATTGTGGGTGTGTTCTCGGGTGCGCTGCTGTTGTTTGGGGCTTTCCTACTCTGGCCGAGAGTGATCGGTGGAGATTCGAATGAACGCGGCTCCTGCGCACGTTTGTCGGCGCTCTGGATCTTGGCCGGCGGATCGTCGGCGCTGTTTTTCGGCTACGCCGAGTCGTATGCGTTGAGTTGGGCGCTGTTGTCGTTATTCACGCTGACTTTGCTGGCGCATCGCCATGGGCGCTTGGGATGGGGCTGGCCGGTCGCGCTTTGGGCTGTGGCGGTCTGGTCGCACCTGGCGGCGCTGGCGTGGGCTCCTGCACTGATCTGGGAGGCCGGCAGGGCGGACGTGCCGGGCCGGCGGCGATATCTGCCGGTGGGTGTTTCAGTGTGTGTGGTTGTTGCCGTGACGCTGGCGCTTTGGTATCTCAAACCGAACCGGGATCAGTTGGGGTTTGGAAACCATTTGTTGGCGCTCTGGGGCGCGCGCTACAGTGTGATCGACTGGCGCCATTTGGCGGATATTCTGAATGAACTCGTCCTATTGGCGCCGATTGGTTTTCTCCTGCTGTGGCCCGAGGACAAAAGGGACGGAGGCCGCGTTGCGATGGCTGACATCCTGCTGATCGCACCGACGGTGGCTGCCTTCCTGTTGTTCAATCCCGAACTTTCGTTTCCGCGCGATTGGGATTTGTTCGCCCTTTTCAGTGCGCCGGTGGTCACGTTCCTGGCAGTGTTGATTGCGCGGAGACAATGGTCGTGGTCGCGGCCACGCCGGCTGGCTACGTTGGCAGTGGGGGCGGCTACGCTGGGGCTTTGGGTGTGGGTCAATGCCAGTGCGGGCGCGAGCGTGACACGATTTTCGAATTTGCTCGAGCTTGATCCCCGCAGCCGCAAGGCGGGAACCGGGCGCGAGGTGCTCGCGCGGTACTGGCGCGAGATGGGACGATGGGATCTGGCGGCGGATGAGCTCGGGCGGGCGCTGGCCCTCGGGCCGCACGCGCGCCTTTCCATCCAGCGCGGGATTGCCTTGAGCACAATCGGACAGACCGATTCCGCGCTGGCGTCGTTCCAAGCAGCCATCGCCGCCGATTCCACCGATCCCGATGGATACTTTGGCGCCGGTCAAACGCTGTGGGTGATGGGGCAGGCGAATGAGTCTCTCCCCTATCTGGAACGTGCCGTGGCGATGGATTCCACGCGGCCTGACTATCGCTACCATCTCGGGATGACGTTGCGCGATTTGAAGCAGCCACGTTTGGCGCTGCCCCATCTTCAATTTGCAATGAGCTACAATCCCGCCCAGCCCGACTATGCGATTGCCTGTGGAATCACGCTCTATGATCTCGGTGACTATGACGGCGCGATCGGAATCTTGAATGCCACACTGCAACGATTCCCGAACTACAATCTGGCCTATCTTGATTTGGGGTGGGTCTACTTCAAGATGGGACGATACGAGCAGGCGTCCGCAGCCCTGGCCACCTACGAGCAACGGCAGTCACTCGGCGACCAGGACGCCAATCCCAGGCGGCTGCGTTACCTGTTGGACTCGGTTGCGATTGCGGCGCAGGGGTCGGGGAAGTAGTTGCGCTACAGGGGACACGCAAAGACATTGGTCTTGCCGTTTGACCGGATGCCAGGCAGGCAAAATCCGCTCTTGGACGAATCCTCGTAGCTGTCACCCTGAACGAGTCCGCCGCGGCGCGCGGAGGCATCGACAGCAGATGCTTCGCTCCCTACGGTCGCTCAGCATGACAGGGTAGAGTTGATCGCTCAGCATGACAGGGTAGAGTTGATCGCTCAGCATGACAGGGTAGAGTTGATCGCTCAGCATGACAGGGTAGAGTTGATCGCTCAGCATGACAGGGTAGGTTGGTCGCTCGGCATGACGGAGTGGGGTGGTCGTCCAGCATGACAGGGTGGAATTGATCGCTCAGCGTGACAGGGTAGAGTCGGTCGCTCAGCATGACAGGGTGGGATTGATCGCTCAGTGTTAGAGGGTCAGGGCCGTGCTCAATGACAAGGCACCGGAGGGCAGAGCCCACCCTTTAGACGAATGGTCAACGCTGTCATCCTGAGTCGCGCAGCGACGAAGGATCTGCTGTCCGTCCCGCGCGCGACCGGCGTCCACGGCTGAACTGTAGTGCATGCCGATTGGGCGAATGTGGAACGATCGCTGCCGATTCGCCTGCCGTCTCAGGGAATCGTGACAGGGATTGGCAGCGAGTACAATTCTCCGGCGAGCACGGGGTGCCCTTCGAGTTGTGTCGCAGGGTTCATGTAGACCGCGCGGATTAAATAGCCACCGGTCGTACTTGAAGCAAACGGCAGCCGAATGAGACGGGATATCGATTTCCCCGGGAGAAGTTCGAGGCAGGCGGGAGTGCTGCGCGAGTTGCCGTCCGGAGAGGTGTCCTTGATGCTCGTGGGGCTCAGAACCAACAATTCCTCCGACTTCAGTTCGGATCGCGGCTTGTCGGGCCATGCCTGGAATGACAGTTGGCCATCGGATTCTCCGATCATTGTCGCCACGTTGCGGCAGGTCAGCGGCTCGGAGCCGGGGTTCGATAGCGAAAGGGTAATTGACAGCACTCTGTCGGGGCTCACCGATGGCTGTTCCAAGGCGATCCGCATTACGTTCAACGGATGTGTCTGGGCCTCAACAACAATTTGGTCGAGGGCGTCGATCACCTTTTGCATGCCGGGATCAACGGGTTCCCGGTAGCCCACCAGCTTTTCAACCGTGTCCGATCCCGCCACGACACGAATGCGCCGGGAATCCTCACCCGGCCGCAGACGTCCCCAGTGATCCGGCAAGGAGTTGATTGGCGGTGAATCCAGAAGTTTCCGGAGTGTATCCATGGTATCAGCACGAAGCGACATCCGCCAGGTTCCGATTTCCGGGACCTTGGGGGTGGCTTCATTGGAATGGGATTCGTAGCCAACCTGGCCGTTCCCATCGATGACCAGCGTATTCGGTGATCCGGGGAACTCGTTTTGGATGTATTCCAGCCTATCGAATCTCATGGTCTCCCTCGCACGGCAATTGCCGACGATCACAGGAATAGCGGCGCAGAGCAGCCATAGCGGAACGTCTCTCAGCAGCCTCATGGCGGAATGATCTTGTATTTGTCTGCACCCACTTTGGAATTCAAGAAGTCTCGAACATAACGATAATGCCGGTTCAATAGTTTCTGATTGTTGGGTGTGCTCATCAGATTCGGCTGTCCGAGGGCGGCCGCATTGGGCGGCTGCGTGTCGGGATTGGCCGCACTGTAGGTCGGATCGATTCCTCCATCCGCATATTCGTCGTACTGGCCCAACACATGTCCGGTCTCGTGAGGATAGGTTGTCAACGGGGATTTGGCCGGGTCGCCCCAGTCGCCCTCGGTGTGTCCCATGCTGCTGCGATACGTGGGGTCTCCCGGCGCCGTGTGGTGCACTGTCACCAGACAATGCTGACCGCTGTCGACAAAGTTGAAGTCGAGACGGAACCCCGCTTTGCAGCAATCAAATTTGCAGTCGCAGGCGTCGCCGCGCTTGCAAAGTTTGCGATGGAAGCTTTTGGTGGAGAAGCCATTGTTCCAAACATCCTGAATCAGCTTCTTGGCCGCCTGGCGCTTGGTTTCGTCGAATGGATCGCCCGTCAGCTTCACCTTGAGACTGTAATGCACGCGGTCAGCTTCGAGACGCGCGTCGTGGTACTCGTACACATCGCTAAACCCATTCCCAGTGGGACGGCCATTCTCCACCAGTACCCAGTCGGTTGTCGGCCGTTTCTTGAATGTCAGTTCATTGCTGGATTCGCACACGATCCCCACGGCCTTGACGCGCAGGGGGATGGCATCGGTCCGCCAATCGGCGGTTATCGCCTTCGCCACCCATTTGTCCTTGATGCTCCCGCCGGTCATGGTGGCGTTGATGGTGGCAGCCACGGCGCCGGTTGACGGGTGGAGAATCTCGACGGTGACCGGTCCGTCGGGCGGCCCACCGGTAATCGTGCATTCAAATTTCGCCTCGTCTCCACAGTAGACTTCTGTGTCGATCCAGGCGCAGCCGCCGCAGTTGTACAGACCGATGAGGGGAGTTCCACCCTCGCACGGGCACTCCTTGGCGAGGCTGTCGTAGAAACTGCAGTGGAATTCGTCTTTGTAGCGGGGCAGCGGTGCCTTGATCTGTTTGTGGCACGGCGCCAGATCGCCCAGTTTACACGGCAGATTGGGCAGCCGTGCCGGGTCGAACAGGAAGAACATGACGCGGCGGTTGTCCTCGCATTTTTCTTCCGTCTCGATCAGGGGATTGAATTCGCCGCACCCCATGAACTTGGGATCCATAAACTGGCCGTCATCGATCTCGATATCGTGTTTCCCGGCCATGTAGGCTTCGAAGAGCTTTTTGCGCGTATTGGGTCCGGCAATCCCGTCGATCTTCAGGTCGTTGTCTACCTGGAATTTCTTAACGGCCTTTTGGGTTTGCGGATTGTCGTAGCCGGTGACCGGTCCCGGATCATACGGATCGCCCATGTCACTGAGGATTTCCTGAACGGCGCGTATTCCCCAATTCTCGTCGTTGTAGAGTTCCTCCCAAATGTCCGGCTGATTGGTGATAAACGCGTAGACGCTGCGCGCGCGCCGTTCGCTCAGCTTCTTGTTGTAGGTTTCTTTGCCCACCTTGTCGGTGTGCCCGAAAATGAAGACCTTGGCGTCCGGGTTCGCCTTCATGGCTTTGCCGACGTCTTTGAGATCGTCGGCGACGGACGGACGCAGGAAGGATTTGTCGAATTCGAACGTTGCGCCGCTGATGCCGGCGCAGGCTTTGTACTGCTTGGGCGGTGGTGGCTTCCGCTTGACCTTCAGCGTGTGAGTCTGTGTTGTCGAGAGGCCTGATTTCTTGTAGGGAATCGGGATCAGAAAAGGCGTCCGGACTTCACAATCGCCCGAGAAGACGAATTTCTTGTCGTCGCCGCGCACATAGCAACCCAACTCGTCGCGGAGCATTTCTTCGGCGATCTTGGGATCGGCGGTGCCCCAGTTGAAGCGGGCGAGATCCTGCCATGTGATCGGATTGCCGGCGGCCGCCTCGGCATCGGCGATCGATTTGAGCGTGTCGCCGTCTGCCGGTGTGTAGGTCCTGGCCGTATCGCGTTTGTCGAATCCCATGGCAGTGAGTCGGTATCTCTCAAGCTCAGGTGATCGAGAGCACTTCGAGGGCGTCGGCGTCGGTCATGCTCTCGATATCGCAGCTTCCGGGGTCGATGTCCTTGATCTCGATTTTGCCGCTGCCGTCGGTTGCCAGCTTTTTCACCGAGCCATCGGGGAGTTTGATCGCCAGGGTGACGCCGGCAACGGGCTGGCCGGTGTCGTCGTCGAGAACCTCGAAGGTGATCCAGGTCTTTTCGGGTTTCTCCGGTTCCACCGGCGGTGCGAACGGGGCATCCCCGCCCTCGTCCCCGGCGGGCGCCTGGGCCCGTCCGCCGATGTGCAGCGGGCGGTATCGCTCGATGATTTGGAGGCGGCCCGTTTCCAGCTCATCGGCGACCAGTTCGAGGAGACGGCGGTCGGTGAGATTGGAAATGTCGGAGCCGCGGTAGCGTTCCAGGGCGAGATCGCGAAGCGTGGTGGCGTTGGCGTGGTCGGCTGCGACGGCCTGCAGGAACGCGAGCGCGGAGCCGCCGGCCGAGAAATCCCTCAGATCCGCCGTCTCGCCGGTTTCGGGGTCATCGGCGGCATCCCGGATCGTCCAGTCCCAGGCTCCATTGTGCACCAACCAGGCCATCAGTTCGCTCACGAAACAGGACAGCAATCATCCGCTTGCGCGGTGGAACGTTGACCGAAATCAAGGCGGTGCGGGGGCTGGAGTCAAGGGGTGTGCGGGGGGGGGCGAATCGGGATGATCGGACTTCTTCTTGGGATTGGTATCTGCGGGGACTTTGGGCAGGTCCGGTGGCAGAACCGCCGTGCCCCGGGTTACCGGGCGCGACATTCGCGAGACGCTATCGTTAATTGGGCGAGTGATCACCTTGATGGCAGTGCCAGGTGGAGAACCCACCGCCGGAGGGATGATTCCAGCAGGTCCGGGCGGCCCCGGTTCGATGATCCGTACTTTGGGATATGCGCCACGGGGGTCCCAGGAGATGATGTTGCCTGTTAGCGCATCGACCTCGTATCTGCCGCCAGGAATGGAAACAATCTGCCATGCGAGGTGGCAGGTGTCATTCCACGGGTAGACAATCAGTCTGCATCGCGACAAATCCAGCGAATCGCTCGATGCGACATCACGAGTGACGATCCGCTTGGCTTCTTCTTCGGAAACGGTGGGAGTCGCGGGCAGGTCGATGTTTGGGTGGATGCCGGCACTGACGGACTCGAGTATCCCCTTCCGATTGAAATTGGCTCCGATTCCTCCCGTGTAGACTTCGAGGCCATTGTACATCTGTTGGAAGTAGAGGTGCCACGGGCCAGGCTGCCCTTCTGGCCCTGCACATCGTTCGAGCCTCAGCTCAGTACTGAGATCTGACAGGCCGAACCATCCTTTATTCGTCTCCATGAAGATATAGAAGACATCCAGGGGTGGATCTTCCGGGAAATCACCGCTCAAATCACCGTGAATCCAGGACGGAGTACCATTCTTGTGGAATTTAACCTGGGTGCGAGGGTAAGGTGCTAGGAACTGTGCCCGACGCCGTCCATCAGCGATCATGCTCATGTCCGCAGCTGGGCTTGTGAGCGTGGTGGCGAGTAGAATCATGGGCATGAGCAACAGACTCTTCCTGGGACCGATTGCCCGAGGCAGGGCTGAGGCCATTGCTCTCGCGAAAACTGGTTTAGTGGTGTTACGTCCGGTCACGAATCCTGTCTCTGCCAGTTGGATATTGAAGTGCACATTTACAGCCATGCCCCCACGTATTACCCCTGGAAGTCGGAGATATTCCATTTGTCAAAGTCATTGAACGGAACTGAGGGCGCCTCACACGAAGGAAACCTGTCCGTGAAACAGGATCATCGCACAGCAAGGGGTGTCTTGGAAAACCATCACCGTCGTGAATTCGAGAGGCCGGACAAGAGTGTCCGGCCGACCGATATCGCTACAATCTTGTAGGCCGGACACTCTTGTCCGGCCTTTTTCAACATGCTCCAAGCCGTGGGGCACCACTACCGGTGAAGTGCCTCTGTCAAGGGGCCGGACGATCTCTCGCTTGGGGATGAGTGGAACTTGGGAATCTTGTCCGTGAAAGTGTGAGCTCGCACGGCAAGCCGTGGGGCACCCTGGCGACCACAATCGGAGGGGATTGTTGAAAAGCCGCTGGAAATCGTTCCGACGGATACCGGTGTGCGGAGCTCACGAATTCGGTGCGCGGCAGGCAGGTAAGCAGGGCTCTGCCAACCTTCTTTCACCACCGGTCGCGGAGTTGCAGGTAATTCAGTTCGTGCCGAAGATGGCTGGCACGTGCGTAAGTTGGTCTGCTCCGCGGGTACGACGCCGTGTCGATGGGAACCCGCGCGATGAAGTGACGGGAGTGAGATTTGATCCCACTCCCGCCCGTTCCCAGGGTTCATGAACGCTATTGATGCGAGACAGAACTAGAACGGAAGATCCGGCTTCACGCAGCAGTCGCCAATCGGGCATCCGGGTTGAGCCTGACAACGCCCGTTTACGTACTGACCGTATTGGCAATTGAAGCAGTCCAAGCAATTGCAGGGCATTGCAAAGGAGCGCTGAGAAGTGATTGTGAAGCCTACGGCAAAAGCGAAAACGCAGGCAAAGAGCAATACCGCTACTCCGATCCTTCTTGACCATTTGCTGTGCATGTACCCTCCTATCGATGTTTGAACCCCGGGGATCTCATCCTTGCGTCGCTTCAAGCGCGGGAGGCTTGAAAGGCGCATTCCGTCGCGCCAATGGATAGGCCTTACTCCAATGCAATCACTCCAAGATTGCTCTGTAGTCTTCTGCACTTCCGCCGCCGACGCTGTTCTGAATCACTATCATTTGTGGATCGAGCAGCGCCAGCGCCGGAATAATCACGAACTCGTGCATCGCCCTGATCTGCCCGTTCACATCCACAAAGACGGGCAGACTCATTTGCTGGGTGTCTCGCCACGCGCGCAGACTACTCCAAGAATCCGGGCTGATCAGGATCACGTCCTTCGGGTGTTCGATCTCCGTAATCGCACTTTGGATAGCCGCGAGTTCTTTCTCGCAGCCCGAACAGTTTGCTGAGAAATAAAGAATGAGTCCGCCATTGCGGATCTCCCTGTACACCGATGTCACGCTGGAATCGGCGACACTTAGCAGTGCTACGTCCGGAAAAGCTCCCCCCACCCTAAACTCATCGTTATTGAGATTCAGTACCGAGAGGCGCTCATCATACGCCTTCTTCTCCTTGTGCCGCTGCCAAGCAGCGGCAGCATACTGTCCTGCGAACCAGCTGCCAGGAATCAGCACGGCAATTAATAGCAGTCCAATCAGACTCTGTTTTACGCGCATCTGCTGCTCCTGTCGTGTGTCATCAGATTCTCTCTTCCGGCGGGCAGGCAACCGCCATTCTTTACCGGGTCGTAGTGTGCTCCGGCAGACTCGTTTGCATAACGACAGCCGTATCGAAATGCTCCGGAAGATGGTATCCGGGTTGCGGCGCAATTCCCAGCCGGACCAGGAGCTTGACGCGTAGCCAAGACCGCCCACTCCCGCACCATTCGAATTGCCAACGAGCAGTGCGCCACAAATCTAGACTGCTTACTGCAAATCCTACCTGCTGTAGCAGCAGCGCCTGCCCCTTTTCAGCGGCAGGGGACTGCTCACACAGTGTCTCATATACACTCGTGCGGTACTCTTGTCAAGAACAAACTGACCTAAATCGCCGAATAAGCAGGTGAGTGGTATGCCACTGCGGTAGTGGTTGCTTCGTCCCGCCTGCTGGCAAAGCTCATGCCGGACGGGCAAGAGCCTTCGAACGCGCAGGCGAATCAGATCAGCGATCCTGCTGATTGACCGAGTCGAAAATGCATCTTGCCCGGAGTGCCCTTGCTGTTTTCCATCGCGTACGTTGAATCGCGGCCGTGGGTTGTGATTTCTTGCAAGCCGTGGGGCACCACTACCAATGAAGTGCCTCTATCAGGGAGCAGGACGATCTTTCTCTTGTGATGAGTGGAGCTTGGGAATCTTGTCCGTGAAGGTGTGACAGCCCACGGCAAGCCGTGGGGCACCCTGGCGGACTGGGGCACGGTCGTAACAGCGTGAGTCTTCGAGGATTCTGTCCGTGAAGCTGGATCATCCCACGGCAAGCCGTGGGGCACCCAACACAACTCCGTTACCGAGTTGGGGAGGGGTGAATCGCGGGAAGCCTGTCCGTGAAAGTGCGAGCCCCCACGGCAAGCCGTGGGCGCCCTGGCCTCGCATTCCAATCACCACAGCACACCCCGACCCGGCATTCTCCAAACGCCTTCGCGGTTGCGAGTTTGGATTCTACCACGGACCTTCCTGCAACGGGGCGACGGAGCACCCAGGCTTTACTCTTCTTGCTACATTTTGCGAGATTACTTCAGCATGATCATCTTCTTCGACTTCACGTACATCCCCGCTGACAGGCGATAGAAGTACATACCCGAAGCAGCAGCCTGGCCATGAGCGTCCGTGCCGTCCCAAGTAATCTCGTGGATTCCCGCCTGCTGGAAATCGTCCGCCAGCGTTCGCAGTCGTCGCCCGAGGATATCGAATATTTCGAGTTTGATCGGGACACTTTCTGCAAGGTTGTACCGGACTGTCGTGTTCGCATTGAATGGGTTCGGCGAGCAGTCGTGCAAGGAGGTGGGTGTTACTGCGCCCGCGAGTTCTGGTCGCGGAGGTGTGATTGTGACAACTTCCCGAATCGTCAAACAGTCACTCCCCACCAGTGAAGTACCAGACGTCATGCGAGCGACGAGATGAAGAATCCGCCGGTCCCCATCCTGCCACGGGCGCAAGGCGTTGAGGACTGCCCCCTGATCAAAGTACAACACGAGGTCTTCAAAGCCGTCCGCGCGGGCAAGGGGGCAGTCACACTCAATCTCGTCAGGCAAGGCTGGTTGCCCGACGTCCTTGAATTCCCATCTCTGTGGGAGCACACCTTCAAGTCGTACCGTAGACAAATTGCATTGTCGCGCCTTTAGTGAACAGGTTCCCAGTATGGCAACGGATAATTGCTCTTGTGTGGGAGTTACTCCAGGACCTCCCGGCAACTGTTTTGGACGTAAAGCTGCGGTCAAGTCTGTGGTTATTACATTCGGGCACTGGTGCGGGAGAATGTCAATACCTATTTGATAGGGAAGGCTGCAACTTAGCATCACGCCACTGACGCCGCTCCTGAGACCTCCGACAGCCAAGTCTTGGGCACCGTCCAGATTGAAGTCAGCTGAGACGAGCGCCCCAGAAAAGGTCCCAGGGAAGCCCTGAGAGATGTAAGCGACAGGCGCACCGAAAGTCCCATTTCCACTATTCCTCAGGAGGCACACGGTCTTCCCGCAAGTATTCGAAGCTGCCAGATCGAGGACGCCGTCCCCATCCAGATCGGCTGCCGCGATGATTGCCGGACAGATCCCCGCGGCATAGATCACGGGGGGAGCGAATGTTCCGTCCCCGATATTTCTGAGCACTCTGACACCCGCACTTAGTTCGGCTTGATTGCCCACCGCGAGGTCGATGCTACAGTCTCCATCGAGATCGGACGCGATGATGGCATATGGGAGATCCCCCGCGTCATAGAACACGGGCAGGTTGAAGGTCCCGTCGCCACTGCTGATCAGGATTGACACGTTGCCGCTACCTTTGTTAGCAGTCGCCAGGTCGACATCACCATCCTCGTCCAGATCGTCGGCGATGATGGACATCGGCAACGATCCTGCAGCGTAGTTCACAGGGGCGCCAAGGACCGCGCCCCCTTTGTTCAGTAGTACTGAGACGCTGTCGTAGCCAAGATTGGTGACTGCCAAATCGAGATTGCCGTCGCCATTCAGATCTGCGGCGCATACAGACCACGGTTGACGACCTGCATTATAGTTCACGTGATGGGCGAAGGTGCCGTCTCCGTTGTTCCGCAGAACCGCGATCCTATTAGTCGCTGATCTGGTAACTGCCAGGTCGGGAAACTCGTCTCCATCAAGATCGGCCGCGATGGCGACATCAGGCAATCCTCCCACCCAATAGAATGTGGGGAAGGAGAAGTCTCCGTTCCCCTTGTTCTTCAGGACCACTACATCGCCATCGACAGAACTCGCAGCCACCAAGTCCGGGTCGCCATCCCGGTCTAAGTCAACTGCGAAGATAGCCTCTGGACTCGTTCCTAAATTTAGTGGCCCCCCACCAGAAAAGCAGAATCCCTGCGCGCAGGCAAGGGAAGACGGGATCATAACTGCAGCCAATACAGTGACGGAGAGAATGAGTTTTCGACAGCGCATTCGCAACCTCCAACAGTGGAGTATATTCGAGAACCGCTCTGTGACGATATCAATCGCGATAGGGCGTGCGATCATCGCAAGTATAACACTTTTAGATCAGTTGGGCAAGTTGTTAGTGTGCGATACTCGGCCTGTGGGTCAGAGGTGGGATGTTGCGACTTCACGAGCTGGATTCACCAAGACTCCATACAGCACCTGAGAAAAGCGGATTGGAATCCTGATTCTCATGTGAATCATAGCGAAGTCTGTCGTGGCGGGTGGTGCACGATTCAACTGCCCTACCAGCCAGGGGATGAGTGAATGCCAGGAAACCTGTCCGTGAAACAGGATCATCCCACGGCAAGAGGTGTGTTGAAGAAGTCCTGTGAAGAGCGGCGGTAGTTGTGTCAGGGTGAGATTGCTTCGGCGCAAAGAGCCGCGCCTCGCAACGACATCTCACATGTCGTTGGCAACGCAAAGTCAGACTTGTCATTGGCACACTTGCCATTGCGAGGAGCGTCTCCGCCACAGGCGGAGGGAGCGACGAGGCAGCCTCTCCCCGACGCAACTACCGCGACGTTGGGGACAAGTTCTTCAACAGCTCCCGAGCCGTGGAGCACCCAAAAGGACACCGTTACCGAGTTGGGGATGGGTGAATCGCGGGAAACCTGTCCGTGAAACAGGACGCTCCCACGGCAAGCGGGGGGCACCCAAAAGGACACCGTTACCGAGTTGGGGATGGGTGAATCGCGGGAAACCTGTCCGTGAAACAGGACGCTCCCACGGCAAGCCGTGGGGCACCCAAAAGGACACCGTTACCGAGTTGGGGATGGGTGAATCACGGGAAACCTATCCGTGAAACAGTGACATCGCACAGCAAGCTGTGCGGCACCCTTACCAACTTCAGTATAAACTCCCTTACCAATGAAGTGCGGCCAGAAAGGGGAACGGCCCCGTTGGGGCGGGGCCGTTGGTGGAGCGTGAAATTCCGCGCGAGGGGGGTCAGCGCGGATGATGATTTAGCGGCTTGTAGCCGACGACCGTGACGGATGCGAGGGAGAAATCGTCGGTGCGCTGGAAGTCGTAGTCGACCTCGGAGCGGATTTCGATGCGCTCGAATCCTGCGTCGGCAACTTTCTGGAGATAGTCATTCTTGTCGAGCGCGCCGGAGATGCAACCGGCCCATTGTTCCATGTTTTTGCGGACGTTCAGCGGAATCGCGCCTTTGGCGACGACATCGGAGACACTGAAGCGGCCGCCGGGGCGCAGGACGCGGAACATCTCCTTGAACACCCGGGTCTTGTCCGGCGCCAGATTGATGACGCAGTTGGAGATGATGGCATCAATCGTGCCAGTGTCGACCGGCAGTTCTTCGATTTCGCCGAGACGGAAGCTGACATTGGAATAGCCCCCGGTCTTGGCGTTGTGCCGGGCAAGATCGATCATCTCCTCGGTCATGTCGACGCCGATGACAAAGCCGCGGTCGCCGACCTTCTTGGCGGCGAGAAAACAATCGACACCGCCGCCGGAGCCAAGGTCGAGTACCACCTCGCCGGGTTTGAGATCGGCCACTGAGGTCGGATTCCCGCAGCCGAGACTCATGGAAGCGCCTTTGGGGATGGCGCCAAGTTCCTCGGGCTTGTAGCCAAGACTGATGTCGCTGGCTTCGGTGGCGCATCCGCCGCCCCCGCAGCACGACGGGGTGCTGGCCCTTGCGATTTGCCCGTAACGGGACTTCACATTGTCGATGATGGTCTGGCGATCGGTCATGACTTGTTCCTCCTCTCTACTTATATCAACTCTTGTTGATTTCGTTGACCATGGGACCGAGTAAATCGCGAACGGTCCCGGCGAATTCGTCTGCCTTCACCAGGCAGATGCAGCAGGATTTCCCCTCCTGCTCGAAACTGACGATGGCGAGCCGGTCGCCGGGTTTGATCTGAGCGCGCTCCCGGATTTCCTTGGGAATCACCATCTGGCCGCGGGCATCGACTGTGGTCACGGCCTCCACCCGGCAGCAGCAGGGGTTGGTGGCGTCGGGCGTGGTGCAGTCGGTTTTCAATTTGGTCATCGCTGTTATCTCCCAGTTTCGGAATCGTCTGATATTTCTGATTCCACTGATTAATACGCAATATCAGGCCAGTTGGTTGCAATGTTTCTTTGAGAGTGGGATGAAGTGACAGCGGCGGGCTTGGGGACAGATGCGCGGCGGCGGTCCTCCCGCGCGAGTGGGTGGACGGAGCCCACCATACCTCATTGTCTCACAACGAGTAGGGTGGGCTTTGCCCACATTTTTGCTCCCGCGCGCGGATGCGGAGGCCGGGCAAGAGTGCCCGGCCTACCGATGTGCCGGGATGGCGGCGTCGACAATGGGTGTCCGCCCCATCACTTCAGGGAGATGCGATCGCTGTTGTTTTGCGTCCCGCGCAGACATGCGGTTAGTTGTTGTGAGACAATAAGGTATTGTTGGCTTTGCCCACCTTTTTGCACCCGCACGGCAAAGAGGCCGGACTAGAGAGTCCGGCCTACCGATGTGCCGGGGCGGCGGCGTCGCAAGGTGTTGTCCTGCCAAAGCGTCGACGTGACGGTTTGAACATCGGTCGCTTTCGCCCGGTTCGCGGTGGGGGGAGGCATGGCGTTGCCGGCGGGTGGTGCGAGGGGCTCAATCCCGGCCGATGAACAGCCGACTAGTACTCTATAGAGGGCTCGAAGACGTCGGGTTCGTAGCTGTAGGGGAGATGCCGTGAGAAGAAGGATTCGGGGCACATCGCGCGAGTATTTGGAAGCGATTCTGGTGGCGGCGGTGATCGCCGTGGTGCTGCGGGCGTTTGTGGTCCAGGCGTATCGGATTCCCTCGGATTCGATGATGGACACCTTGCAGGTGGGCGATTTCATCCTGGTCAACAAGTTTGCCTATCATTTCCGTGACCCGAGGCCGAACGACGTGGTCGTCTTCAAGTATCCGCTGAATCCCTCGAAGGATTTCGTGAAGCGTTGCATCGCGGTCGAGGGGCAGGTAGTGGAGATCCGTGACAAGACTGTCTATGTCGACAACAAGCCGCAGCCGAACGCGACCGGCGTGCGATATACCGACACACATGTCATCTCGGGCGATCTGTCGAACCGGGATAACTTCGGACCAATGACTGTCCCGCCGGGGTGCGTGTTTGTGCTCGGGGACAATCGTGACGACTCGAAAGACTCGCGCACCTGGGGATTTCTGGATAAGTCGATGATTCGCGGGAACGCCGTGTGCATCTACTGGTCATGGGCTCCCGATCCGAACGCCCCGCGCTGGGAGAGTCCATATCTCTGGCCCCTCCTGGCGATTCCGTTCTACAATCTCGCCCACTTCCCGAGCCGGGTCCGGTTCGACCGGATCGGCACGACCTTGTAGCGGACAAACCCGCCGCTTTCAGGCGTCTTGAAGAAGTCCCCCGAAAGGCGGTGGCAGTTGTGCAAGGGCGAGATTGCTTCGGCGCAAAGAGCCGCGCCTCGCAACGACATCACAATACAATTGTCGTTAGCAACGCAAAAGCACAGTTGCCATTGAGTGGAACGACCGCGTTTCAGCAGCCGGGTGGCGGACCACCAGCGAAAACATATTCGATCAGGAAGATCACGTCGAAGACGTCGGTCACGTGATCGCAATTGAAATCGGCGCTGACGGCCCCGCAGGTGGGGCACTGGTTCTCGAAGGCGCACCCGCACATCGTGACGACATCCATAACGTCGCTGGTCCCTGAATAATCAAGATCGCCGGGCACCGGATCGAGGATTGTGATCGTCGCCCTGCGGGTGGAGAGGGGCACGATCAAATTCCCGTGGAGATCGGAGAAATCGTTGTTCAATGTCGTCGGAAGAAGTTGCACCTGGCCTCCGCCGAATGGGTCGGGCGGGCAAAAGACGAAGGCAATCATCTTGATCAGGACCGCATCGGTTGTTCCGGGAGGGATACCGGCCGGCTTATGATCCCCTGTCAAATCCGCGATGGCGGTAACCCGGATCAGGCCGGGATCGCCCAGGTTCCTGCCCGCGACGTACTCCCACGGGGCGGTCTGCGTCGTCTGGGTATCGACCATTGTCTTCAGGACGGTATCGACGACGGTGTCGAGGACGGTGCAGGAGGGCGGATTGGCGCAGGCGATGATTGTGTCGGGCATCAGCGAGTCGGTGAAGAACATCATGTTGGGGCGATCCACTGTGTATTGAATCTGGTAGGCCGCGATCGTGTCGCGGAGATTGGAGATCATGACCGGGAGATGGATTTCCTGGCCGGCAAAAGCAAACGTGTCCCGGATCCAGACATAGAGCGCCGTATCCGGCGTCTGGGCAACCGACGGTGTCGCCACGACGGCGGACGCGATGAGCAGCAGGACCGTTATGAGCACGGAGAGTTTAGCAGTATGAAGAGCAGTCGACATGAGCACACCTCCACAAGGGGTGAGGAATAGACTCTTGGGTTTGGTAAAACGGAGCGAATCGTGATCAGGACAGATTCGCGGCAGGTATCACAAGGATCGGCAATGCCTCAATTGGGTCAAGAGCCCCGGCCCGACCGTTTCAGAGCGTCAAGCCATCTCAGAATGTCAATTAATAGGGTTTTTCAAATCTGTCAACCCTGTCTGGTCGCGTATTCGCGTGGTTCGGGCAGGCTGTAAATGTCAAGAGTGCCAGTCTCTTGACTCATTATGGGGTGAGAACTGACGCAATAAGCTGTTGTGGGTCAAATGGTCCCGTAATGGCCGCGTAGCCTGATTGGGATTCGGACTGAATTAGTCCGAATAGTGACGAGAATTTTGGATGAACACCTCTGAAGCCACACCGCCAGCCGGGGACAACTTATTGTCCGGCATGGAGAACCGCGGAGGGCCGGGAGAGATGGACGATTCCGCAGGAGTATCAAGTCAATGGCAGACTGCTGTCAGGGGAGAAATCGATTCGCCACAGCGCCGGATCTTGAGCGTGCAGAACAACGAAGTCGCCCGATCACCGATGGAAACGAGCGGTTCCAGAACGCCAGATCGCGCTGTTTCCGTGCACGAACACCGGGGGAATTTGACACGGCTGTCACAGGTTCCTTCATGGGTGTTGAGTTACGACAGTTGGCATGAGGTTTTACTTGCAACGAGTGGGGTCAAAGGTTAGACTGGCCGCCTGTTGGCTGGACGTTGAACGAAATCCAAGGGAGGAATCAATCCATGACTTACGTCGTCTGTGAACCCTGCATCGGAACCAAGGACACCGCGTGCGTTGACGCCTGCCCGGTCGATTGCATCCATCCGACGAAGGAAGAGGCCGAATTCGAGGCGGCCGAGATGCTGTATATCGATCCGGCAGAGTGCATCGATTGCGGCGCCTGTGTTCCGGCCTGTCCGGTCGAGGCTATTTTCGAGGAGAGCGAAGTCCCCGAGAAATGGACCGACTTCACGGCGAAGAACGCCGAGCATTTCCTGAAGTAGACGGCACGGACCCGCCGTCCGCGGGACGGTGGGACGCGCTTAACGAAGAACGGCTGCGGTCGTTCTTGTTTTTTCGCGAGGTTTGAGAAATTTATCACTATTGGCCTCTGTTGGTCGTCGCCGCGTTTGTCGGCGTCATTGTTGGCGTGATGTGGATTCTGGGCGCCATTCTGGGGCCCAAGAACCGCAGCGCCATTAAGCAGGCACCGTTCGAGTGCGGGCTTGAGCCATTCGCCACTCCCGGGGACCGCTTCGGGGTCAAATTCTACCTCATCGCGATTCTGTTCGTCGTTTTCGACATCGATCTGGCCTTCTTTTTCCCGTGGGCGGTCGTGTTCCGGGAAATAGGGGCGACGGCCTTGTATTCGATGATAGTATTTGTCGGGCTGCTCGCTGTGGCCTTGTGGTATGTGTGGAAGAAAGGGGCGCTCCGATGGGAGTAGGCGGCGACGCTCCAGGATTTTTCACGTCGCGGTTGTCCGACGGTATTGCCTGGGCGCGGAAGTGGTCCTTGTTTCCGTATCCGTTTGTGACTGCCTGTTGCGGCATGGAATACATGTCGGTATCGGCGGCGCACTATGATCTCGACCGTTTCGGCGCGGCCTGGCCGCGATTTTCGCCCCGGCAGGCCGATATGCTTCTGGTCGTGGGGACGATTTCTCAAAAGATGGCGCCGGTGCTTCGGCGCGTTTACGATCAGATGTGCGAGCCCAAGTGGGTGGTGGCATTTGGCGTGTGCACCTGCACTGGTGGCTTCTACGACAACTACGCCACGGTGCAGGGGATTGACCGCATAATTCCAGTGGATCTGTATATACCTGGTTGTCCGCCGCGTCCGGAGACGGTTCTGGATGCCCTGATGAAATTGCAGGCGAAGATCCAGAAGCAGCGGCATCCGTTAATTGGCCCGGTTCGCAATGCCGGTGCTTCAGCCAGTTGAGTGATTCCATGACGGACGCAACCGGCGAACATCCCCTCATCGGACGTCTTCGGGAGCAGTTTGGGGACGCGATTGTCGAAACGCACGCGTTTCGCGGCGACCTGACCGTGGTAGTTACGCCGGAGCGGTACCATGATGCGGCGCGATTCCTGCGTGATGATCCGGAGTGCAGTTTCGATTTTCTCGCGGATCTGACCGCCGTGGACCGGTTGAAGCTGAAGCAAAAGCCGCGGTTCGAAGTGGTCGTGCACTTCTATTCACGAGAAAAGAATTCGCGCATTCGGCTGAAGACGCGTCCCAATTCGGATGGCGAGCCCTCGGTACAATCGCTCACTGACCTGTATCCGGCGGCCAGCTGGCCGGAGCGTGAAGTGTTCGACATGTTCGGGATTCGCTTTGCGGGCCACCCGAATCTCAAGCGCCTTCTCATGTACGAGGAATTCTCCGGCCACCCGTTGCGCAAAGATTACCCGGTGAACAAGCGGCAGCCATTGATCGAGGAGCGTCCGATTCCCGACGACCGGCTGGGGATGACGTTCTAAAGCAATCCAGAATTGAAAGACACCCAGTGACCGAAGCCATCATCACAACGCCGCTGACCCCATCGGATGCACCGCCATCACGGCCGGGTCTGACCAGCCGGTCGATGATGATCAACATGGGGCCGTCGCATCCGGCGATGCACGGCGTGATCCGGATCATCACGGAGCTGGATGGCGAAAAGGTGGTGAGCGCGAATGTGGAGATCGGGTATCTGCATCGCGCGTTTGAGAAGGAATGTGAGGTCGTGGGGTGGGGGCAGGCGTTCCCTTATACCGACCGTCTCAACTACGTTTCACCGCTGATCAATAACGTTGCGTACGCGATGGGAGTGGAGAAACTGCTCGACATCCACCCGACGGAACGTTGCGATTATATCCGCGTGATCATCTCCGAAATCTCCCGCATTACCGATCATCAGACCTGCATTGCAGCGTGTGCGATGGAGATGGGTGCGATGACGCCGTTCATCTATCTGATGAAGGCGCGTGAGTACCTGTACGGACTGGTCGAGGAATTGACCGGAGCGCGCCTGACGGTTTCGTACGTGCGCGTGGGCGGCGTGAAGGGCGATCTCCCCGACGGTTGGCTGGAGCGCGTCGAGCAGGCTCTCGATAAGTGTCAAAAGGAGGTCGACGAGGTTGACCGGCTTTTGACGCGCAATCGGATTTTCATCGACCGCATTAAAGACGTCGGTTGCATCTCGCCAGCCGAAGCGTGGGCGCTGGGGTTCACCGGTCCGGTGTTGCGTTCGACCGGGATGCCGCGCGATTTGCGCAAGGACGAACCGTATCTGGTCTACGACCGGTTTGATTTCGATGTGCCAGTGGGAACGGCGGGCGACAACTACGACCGGTATCTGGTGCGGATGGAAGAGATGCGGCAATCGGCGCGCATCATCCGTCAGGCGATCAAGCAGATTCCCGCCGGGCCTGTTCAGGTTGATCTGAGCGGCAGGCCTCTGTCCGGTTCCCAGATGGTCGATGCAGCCAAGATGGGGATGACCGCCGATCTGCTGTTGCGGACAGTGCGGCCCGATCCCACGCTGGAAGGGACCGACAAGATTGCGGCGCAGTCATTGAATGCTTCCGCCAAGGGCGCGGTTCTGCCGGCGAAAGAAAACACGTACGGAAACATCGAAGGGCTGATGAACCATTTCATGCTGATCATGGAAGGTCAGGGGATTCAGCCGCCGCAGGGGGAGATTTACATCGCCAATGAAGCGGCCAATGGCGAGCTCGGATTCTATATGGTCTCAGATGGATCGGGACGCGCGTACCGGGTGCACTGCCGTCCCCCCTGTTACTACCTGATGCAGGGGCTAGACAAGATGATCGTGGGCGGGATGATCGCCGATGTGATCGCGACGTTCGGAACGATCAACATGATCGCGGGAGAATTGGACCGATGAGCAGCTCCGGCCACATGATCGATCATCCGGGACCGGTGAGTTGGTCCGAGGCGGCGCGGCGCGAGATCGACGCGATTTTCGCGAAGTACCCGGACACCAAATCGGCGACGTTGCCGATTATCTGGCTGGCGGTGCGGGAGTTCGGCTGGATCTCGCCGCAGGTGGAAGTGATTCTCGGTGAAGTCCTCAAGCGTCCGCTAAATGAAATACATTCGGTGGTGACGTTCTACACGATGTTTCCGCAAGGACCGTTGGGACGGCATCACATTCAGATTTGCCGCAACATCGCCTGCTGGCTGGCGAATGCACCGGAGTTGATGGAGCATCTGGTCGCGAAGCTGGGGATTCGTCCCGGCGAAGTTTCCGCCGATGGGCGATTCAGCCTGGAAGAGGTTGAGTGCCTGGCGTATTGCGAGTGCGCGCCGGCGTTGCGGATTGACGGACGGTACGAGGGGAATTTGACGCGCGAGAAGATTGACCGGATTGTGGAGGAGGCACGGTAGGAACGCGATTGCGGGAGACCCTCGCGCCGAAAGCGCAAGGGGCTGAAAGCCCCTTGTCCGTGAGCTGAAGAGGCTCGGCAGGAGCCTCGCCCTCCCTCAACTGATTATCGAGTTAGCTGATTGAATATGTTGAAGCTGGTCACCAAGAATATCGGCATCGAGAACTCGCACACGCTGGCGGTTGCGAAAGCGAACGGCGGGTATTCGCGTGTGGAGAAGGCTCTGGCGCTGGCGCCCGAGGCGATTGTCGAGGACGTGATCAAGTCGAATTTGCGCGGGCTGGGCGGCGCGGGATTTCCGGCGGGACGCAAATGGAGCTTTCTGCCCAAGGATTCGCCGAAGCCGCGTTATCTCGTCGTCAATGGCGACGAGGGTGAGCCGGGCACGGTCAAAGACAAGTATATCATGATTTATGACCCTCATCTTTTGATCGAGGGGATCATCATCACGTGCTTCGCCATCCGTTCGCACAAAGCGTTCATCTACATCCGGGGTGAGTACGATCTGCCGATCGCACGGGTCGAAGGCGCGATTGCGGAAGCGAAGGCGGCGGGGATTTTGGGCGACCGTGTTTTGGGACACGATTTCGCGCTCGACATTGTTGTGCATCGCGGCGCGGGGGCGTACATCTGCGGCGAGGAAACGTCGCTTTTGGAATCGCTCGAGGGGAAACGCGGCTGGCCGCGATTGAAACCGCCATTCCCGGCGGTTGAGGGATACCAGCGCTGTCCGACGGTGGTGAATAACATCGAGACGCTATCGTACGTGCCGTTCGTCATTGAAATGGGCGGACAGGCGTTTGCCGATCTGGGATCGGAACGCAATGGCGGACTGCGGATCTACTCAGTCTCCGGGCGCGTCAACAAGCCGGGTGTGTACGAACTCCCCATGGGTACGCCGCTGCGGCAGATCATCTATGAGCACGCGGGCGGGATTTCCGGGGGACGGCAGTTGAAGGCGGTCATTCCCGGTGGATCGTCCGCGCCGATTCTGACGGCGGCGGAGATCGACGTGCCGATGGATTTTGATTCGCTGGCCAAGATTGGATCGATGCTTGGCTCGGCGGGGATTGTGGTGTTTGATGAAAGCGTTTCCATACCCGCGGCGCTTCTGGTTCTCGCGCGGTTTTATGCGCACGAATCGTGCGGCCAGTGCACGCCCTGCCGTGAAGGGACGGCGTGGATGACCAAGATCATCCAACGCATCCTTGATGGCGATGGACGCATGGGTGACGCGGATAATCTGATTCGAATTGCCAAGAATGTACTGGGGAACACGATCTGCCCGTTGGGCGATGCGGCGGCGCTGCCGGTGATCAGTTGGGTCACCAAATTCCGTCCGGAATTCGAGGAGTGGATCAAGCGCGGGCGGCCGGTGGGCCAGGCGCCGATCCCGGTCACTCATATCGGAGAAAGAACAGCCGTGGCCGTGTAGGGTGGGCTCTGCCCGCTGTACTCCGTTGGAATGTGAAGCAGACAGACGATGCCTAAAGTTACGATCGACGATCGCACCATAGATGTTCCGGCCGGGACGACGGTAATCCAGGCGGCGGAGAAGCTCGGGATATATATCCCGCGTTACTGCTACCATCCGGGATTGTCGATTGCCGGGTCGTGCCGGATGTGCTTAGTCGAGATCGAGAAGGCGCCGAAGCTGCAGATTGCCTGCTACACGTTCGTGACCGAAGGCATGGTTGTGCGCACGACGACCGAGAAGGTGATCGTGGCGCGGCAGGCGATTCTCGAATTCCTGCTGGCAAATCATCCGCTCGACTGCCCGGTGTGTGATCAGGCCGGGGAGTGCAAGCTTCAGGAATTCTACATGCAGTTCGGGCAGTATGACTCGACGCTGCTCGAGAACAAGCTTAAGAAGCATAAGGCGATGCCGATCGGGCCGCACATCATGCTCGATTCGGAACGCTGCATTCTGTGTTCGCGGTGTGTGCGGTTTGTCGACGAGGTCAGCAAGACGCATGAGCTCGGCATCTTCAACCGTGGTGACCACTCCGAGCTTCTTCCAGTCAAAGGGGTCACCGTTGACAATCCGTATTCCGGGTGCCTGGCGGATGTTTGTCCGGTGGGGGCGTTGACCGACCGGGATTTCCGTTTCAAAGTGCGGGTGTGGTATCTCGACAAGACGGAGTCGGTGTGTCACGGGTGTTCGCGCGGGTGCAATATCGAGATCCACGCGAATCGGCGCCGTTCGCACCACAACGACGGCAAGCTGGTCGCGCGCTTGAAGCCGCGTTTCAACGGCGAAGTGAACGGGCACTGGATGTGCGATGCCGGGCGGTATTCGTACAAGCGCTTCGAATCCGAAGACCGGCTTTTGCAACCGCTGGTCCGTCTGACCGGCAAGGGACAGGAGAAGGCCGACTGGACGCTGGCCTTGTCGCAGGTCGATGAACAGGTGACGCATCAGGTCGGCCGGACGGGTGTGGCGGCGGCCGCGGTGATCGCCACGCCGGATCTTTCGAATGAGGAACTGTACGCAGTTCGGTGTTTGTTCAAGCAGGGAATGAAGATTGAAAAGATTGCGCACCGTTGCCCCGCCGATCCCAACGGCGTCGAGGACAACCTGCTGCGCAAATCGGATACGTTCGCCAATGCGTACGGCGCCGGTCTGATTATCGGAGCGCCCCACACCGCCGATCCGACGGTGGAGACGATTCTCGAAGCGGCGGGGGCCGGGAAACTCAAGACATTGTTCATCGTCGGTGATGGACTGCTGTCGCGTTACAGCGCCGAGGCGTTGCGCGAAAAGCTGAAGAATGTCGAGACGCTGATTGCCATCCAGACGCATGGCTCAGTTCTCACCGAATTGGCGGCTGTGGCGCTGCCGATGGCGACATTTGCCGAGACGGACGGGACGATCTGCAATTTCGAAGGACGGGTGCAGCATTTCGATCAGGCGATTCCTCCGGTCGGACAGTCGCGCCCGCTTCTGGAGATGCTGGTTGATCTGGCCAATCGCTGGGAGCTCAAGGCAGCGCCTCGGCTGCCGGAGAGTTGCTTCACGGAATTGGCGGGAAGTGTCGAGTATTTTTCTGGTCTGACGTATAGCAAGCTCGGTGACGCCGGCGTTAATCCATCGCGGCGCAGTGCGGCCACGGCCACGGCGTAGGATACAGTCGAATGAGTGCAGGAATGGAAATCGGTGCAGCGGTCGGCAAGACGATCTTCATCGTCATGTTCGCGCTCAGCCTGGGTGGATTGCTCACGTGGGTGGAGCGCAAACAGTCGGCCGTGATGCAGGACCGGATCGGCGCCAATCGGGCCTCGATCCTCGGATTCCGGGTGTGGGGGTTGTTCCACATCATCGCCGATGCGGTGAAGATGTTCACCAAGGAAGATTTCGTTCCGGATACGCCGCACAAGTTCATCCATGCGCTGGCGCCGGTGCTTTCGATCTTCTTTGCGCTGTTATCGTTTGCGGTGATTCCGTTCGGCAGTTCGATTGTGATCGCCGGCCAGTCGATTGGTTTGCAGGTGGCCGATGTGAACGTCGGCATCCTGTTCATCTTTGCGATGATGTCGGTGGCGGTCTATGGGGTGGTGCTCGCCGGCTGGTCTTCGAATAACAATTACTCGCTGCTGGGCGGGGTTCGCGCGACCGCGCAGATGATTTCCTACGAGATTACGTTCGGCCTGACGCTGGTCGGTGTGGTCATGATCTTCCAGACGCTCTCGCTGCAGGAGATTGTGCGGGCGCAGGGGGGGGTGCTCTTCGGGTTTCTGCCGATGTGGGGTGTCTTCCTCCAGCCGCTGGGATTCCTTTTGTTCATGACGGCGGCAATTGCCGAGACGAAGCGCATTCCGTTCGACATACCGGAGGGCGAGTCGGAGATTATCGGCTTTTTCCTGGAATACTCTTCGATGAAGTTCGGGATGTTCATGTTCGCGGATTTCATCGAGCAGATCCTGGTTGCGTCGATGGTGACGACGTTCTTCTTCGGTGGCTGGCAGGTACCGTATCTGGGTGACGGCGGCTTCGTGTTCCCGTGGGGATCAACGTGGGACATGAACACCTGGCTGGTGGAATCGTTGCGGGTCATTTCGTTTGTGCTGAAGGTCTCATTCTTCTGCTGGCTGCAGATGCTGATCCGGTGGACGCTGCCGCGATTCCGCTTTGATCAACTGATGAATCTTGGCTGGAAGATTCTGCTGCCGCTTTCGCTGGCGAACGCACTGGTGACGGCAATCATCGTTTTGTGGATTGGACGGTAGGTGCGATGGGAACGGTGCGCGTCATCAATGTTTCGGAACGGCGGCGGGTGCTGACGTTTTGGGAGAAGATCTATCTGCCGGAGATCTGGCGCGGGCTGGTTTTGACGGCGCGGCACTTCTCCGGTATGTCGAACGGAATGCGCTTCGTCTCGGCAATTGCCGCCGAGGAAGTGGATGATCCGAATATCGAGAAACGGCCAAAAGTATTTGATATTGATATCGGGCGGTGCGTCTTCTGCGGTTTCTGTGTCGAAGCCTGCCCGGAGGATGCGATTCGGATGGATACGGGCATTACCGAGATCGGCGCTTTGTCGCGTGAGGGAATGGTGTTGAATATCGATACACTGCTTTCTTTGCCACCGAAAAGTGAGCGCGGGGACAAACCCGTTGACTTCTTGCAACAGCAACTGGTACAATAGCATGTGAGCTTGGGCCCGATGTTCGGGTGGCAGCCAGGCCTCCTCGTGAGCATCGCGCCATTTGCCAGTCCAGAAGGAAGATTCATGAGCAAGACCCAGACGGAAATCAAGATTCGGGAGAAGGCCGAACAGACGTTGCCTCTGGAAGGGCGTCACGGCAACAACGTGATCATCACCTCGGTGGACAAGGTCTTGTCCTGGGCGCGGCAGTCGTCGGTTTGGCCGATGTCGTTCGGACTGGCGTGTTGTGCGATCGAAATGATGGCCACAGCCGCCGGTCGGTTTGACATCGACCGGTTCGGGATGGGCGTGATGCGGGCATCGCCGCGGCAATCGGATTTGATGATCGTGGCCGGCACAGTGACGATGAAGATGGCATTGCGGGTCAAGAAGTTGTACGAGCAGATGCCGGAACCGAAATATGTGCTTTCGATGGGTTCCTGTGCCACGTGCGGGGGACCGTACTGGAAGCACGGCTACCATGTCCTCAAGGGCGTAGATCAAATCGTTCCGGTTGACGTTTATGTGGCTGGTTGTCCTCCGCGTCCGGAGGCGTTGCTGGAAGGCCTGATGATGATTCAGGAGAAGATCAAGCGGGAAGAGATGTTGGGCAAGAAACTGGCGCCGGTGATGGCGGCGTAGGCGGAAGCGAAATGACGACGCAAGAAATCCACGCCAGGCTGAAGGCCCGTTTTAATGAGCGCATCGGTGATCTGGCCGAAGGTGTTGATCCAAGTTGCACGGTCGAGGCGCAGTCGATTGCCGAAGTGTGCAGTTGGTTGAGAGATGAGCCGGGCATCGACCTGACCTCGCTGATGTGTTTGTCGTCGGTTGACCTCAAAGACAAGCTGCAGGTGGTGTACAATCTGCACTCGATCAAGCATAACCATAAGCTCACGCTCAAGATTGAACTCTCCGATCGCGAGAATCCGCATGTCCCCACAGTGTCGACCGTGTTTGGGACTGCCGACTGGCATGAGCGGGAGGCGTACGACATGATGGGGATTGTCTTTGACGGCCATCATGATCTGCGCCGGATTCTGTGCCCGGACGATTGGGAAGGGTGGCCGCTGCGGAAGGACTATGTGGTCCAGGAGACGTATCGCGGCCTGAGGGTTCCATACGCAGAAGGGATGAATCCCGACCGCGGCCACTGGGTATCAAAGGACACGCCGGATTTGCGGGCGAATCCTCCGCAACGGCAGGAGCCGGACCTGGAAGGAATGTAGGCTCGATTTCGGGTTTGAAAGGCAGGCAATGGGAAACTTCGGACGCCAAGTCACCGGATTCTGGTCCCTGCTCGTGGGACTGCGGGTGACCTTTGAACACCTTTTCAAGAAGCCCAACACGCTGCAGTATCCCGACGAGCTTTGGGAACTGCCGAAGGGGGCCAAGGGGAGGCTGTTCAACATCATCGAGGACTGCATCGGCTGCCTGCAATGTGCGCGGGCGTGCCCGGTCGACTGCATCGCGATTGAAACCGCGAAGGCCGGCAAAGAAGAGGATCTGGGCGAGACATCCAACGGCCAGAAGAAGAAACTGCACGTGTTGCGATTCGACATTGATTTCGCCAAGTGCTGTTTCTGTGCCTTGTGCGTCGATCCCTGTCCGACCGAGTGCCTCAAGATGACACCGGATTACGAAAACTCGGTGTACAACCGGGACAATTTGATTCATCACTATGCGACTTATCCGGAGGCGGAAACGGCGCGGGTCCGGGAGTCTGTCGGGGGGAAGACGACTACAATCGGGATTTATGCTTAGACTTTCCACCTGCGGAGATTGGGAGCAAATCCGGAAATGAATACGACTTCAAAGTGGTGCCTTCTTTCGGCCGTTTTGCTGGTGGGATTGCTGGCTGTCGCCGGGTGTTCCGGCGGCGGTAGCGGGCAGCGTACAGCGGACCAAGCGTCCGCGGAGCTGTTCGATCACAATTACGGGTATCTGTATCGCAGTGATGCGGATTTTGCGCGGCTGGCGCCCAATTACTCGACGTTGCGGCCGTTCAATGTCGACACGGCGATCGTCATTGAGTCGAAATCGGATCGCGAGGGGGTGAAGACACCCGCGGCGGATTATGAAGAGTTTATGTACATCCGGTTGAACCGCCCCATGAATCTGCGCGTGATTGTCGCCGATTCGACCGGAATGGGGCTGATTGTCTATGATTTCGAGAACATGGCGAGTGGACAGTATTCGCTGGGGTCCAAGGGCTGGCCCGTACCGCAGATCGAGGCGACGAAGAAAGTGAATTGGGTTTACGTGTATGTGGTCGGCGACCAGCGGTTGCGTGACCGCCGCCAGTTCAAGCTCGATGCGCGGCGCCATTTCCTGCCCTTGCCGCCGGCTCCGGCTGTTCCCAGTTGATGTTGACGCTTCTCAAATAGGATTGAACGATGCCCGATGTCTTTGCGCCCCAGGCTCCGCCACGGTACGAGATCGAGGACGACGATCTTCTGATCAATATCCCCGCCCCGCCCGAGAAATACTCGGGTGCGTATCTCACCGAAACCTACAAGGTCAACATGGGTCCGCAGCATCCGTCGACGCACGGTGTGTTGCGGCTGGAATTGACCATGGATGGCGAAGTGGTGCTGAGCATCCGCCCGCACATCGGGTATCTGCATCGCTGTTTTGAGAAGCACGCGGAGAATCTTCCGTACGCGGGGATTGTGCCCTACACCGACCGGATGGATTATCTAGCGGGGCTCAGCCAGAACATGAGTTTTGCGGTGGCGGTCGAACGGTTGATGGGAATCAAGGTTCCCGAGCGCGTCGAGTACATCCGCGTGATCATCTGCGAGCTGCAGAGGATCGCAAGCCACTTGGTGGCGTTTGGAACGTACGGCCTTGATATGGGCGCGTTCACACCGTTTCTCTGGGCGTTTCGTGACCGCGAGATGATTCTCGATCTGTTCGAATGGCTGACGGGGGCCCGGCTGCTTTACGATTACATTTGGGTGGGTGGGCTGGCGCGCGATCTACCCGAGGGCTGGGTCGCGAAAACGCGCGAGTTCCTTGACTACTTCGAGCCGAAGATCAATGATTTCAACGACCTTCTGACATACAACCACATCTTCATCACGCGTACCGCGAATGTCGGAGTTTTGCCGCCGGAGGTCGCGATCTCGTACGGCGTGACGGGGCCGAATCTGCGCGGGTCGGGCGTCGATTGGGATTTGCGCCGCGACGATCCGTACTCGATCTACGACCGCTTCAAATGGAACGTGGCTTTGGGCAAAGGCCGGTTCGGTCCCTTGGGGTCGTGTTGGGATCGATACTGGGTGCGGATAGAAGAGATGGCCGAGTCGGTGAAGATTTGCCGGCAGGCGCTGGATGGGCTGCCGGAGGGGGATGTTCACGAGACGATTCCTCGCAAGGCTCGTCCGCCGAAAGGGGATGTGTACGGACGCACCGAATCTCCGCGTGGCGAGCTGGGCTACTATATCATTTCCGATGGTTCCGATATTCCTCTGCGCTGCAAGGCGCGCTCTCCGTGTTTTACCGCAATCTCATCGATCAATGCGGTTGTCCAGCATGCGAAGAAGCCGATGCTGATCGCCGATGTGGTGGCGACAGTGGCGTCGTATGACATCGTGCTGGGTGAGGTTGATCGGTAGAAACGCGCACCCAGGATTAGATTTACAATCGAAGGCTCTCGGGCGTGGCCGCGATCTCCGATCGCGGTCGGCCGAAGGACGATTTTGGTCCCGTGGTTGGGCGAGGGTGGATGCTCGGGTACGCCTGTATGTCGGCCTCCGGCCTCCCGCGATCGGAGATCGCGGCCACGCCCATGGGGGACGGCCACGCGCCACGAAAGTTTAAATGACCAATTGAGTCACGGGTGCGGCCGCGATCTTTGGGGCGTGTTGAAAAACCCAGGGTGAGGTTGGGAGACTCCGCAAGCATGAGATTGCTTCGGCGCAAAAAACCGCGCCTCGCAATGACATTTTTGTGGAATCAACTGAACGAGGAGTCATTGCGAGGAGCGTCTCCGCCGAAGGCGGAGGGAGCGACGAAGCAATCTCCT
>JACRMA010000075.1 GCA_016235085.1 Candidatus Zixiibacteriota bacterium | reverse complement strand
GAACCTGCCATCGGAGACGGTGCCGATAATTGGCGGATCAAATTGGCGGGCTTTCATGGCAAGCTCGTCGGCAGAGGGCGGAGGACTAAACCGAATGCCCCAGCCGTCAATAGTGCGTTCGGGGGCGCTGCCGCCGCCGAATGTGTCCTTCACCGGAACGACCTCGACATTCCTTCCGGCCTTGCGGGCGGCATCACCCAAATTGTCAGCACGGCTTTTCAGTAGGTCGAGAGGCATCGCGAGCATTTGATACAAGGGTATCAATTCGGCAGCTTTGCCGGAGCGATGCGCGTTGACGACATATTCCAAAGCGAGCAGCGCCGATTTATCGGGGCGGAGTGCGCGGTAAAACGGATCGGTGCGGAGTCGCTCGACCAGCGCCGTTTTGCCGATGATGATTCCGGCTTGAGGTCCTCCGAAAAGTTTGTCGCCTGACGCCGTTACCAGATCGACACCGGTCGCAACGGAGGCGTGGAGCGTCGGTTCTGCGCTGTACTCGCAGACAATACCGGGACCGATGGCTCCGGAGCCGATGTCCCACACTACAGGTATCTGTTTGCTCGCACCCAGGGAGGCGAGCGCCTTGGGGTCAACCTCGGAGACAAAGCCTGACTGGATAAAGTTCGAACGATGAACCTTGAGGATCAAGGCCGTCTGCGGACCGCAGGCCCTTTCGTAGTCGGATATTGCGGTCTGATTGGTTGTTCCGACCTCACGCAAGACAGCGCCACTGCGGGCGAGAATCTCCGGAATGCGAAATCCACCGCCGATCTGCACCAGTTCGCCGCGCGAGATGATCACTTCACGGTTCCACGCCAGTGCGCTTAGTACCAGATACACCGCCGCGGCATTGTTGTTGACCACCAAGGCCGATTCGGCACCGGCGAGTGCCGCGAGTTCGGCCTCCACTGCCCGGCCGCGTTTGCCGCGTTCACCTTTCTCCAGATCGTACTCGAGTGAAACATAAGCGGTGAGATTGGTGCTGATCCGGTCGAGGAGATCGTGTCCCCATGGGGCGCGACCAAGGTTTGTGTGGAGGAGCACGCCGGTGCCATTGATGACTCGCTGGTGGAACCTGCGACGGTGGCTCTCCACACGAACCAGGACGCTTTTGATGATGTTCGGGGCATCCGGCCAGCTCTGTGTGGAGCCGATGCGCTTGCGCAGACTGTCGAGTTCGGCGCGGATACAGTCGAGAACGGTGGCGCGTCCTGCCGAATCGAGCGCTGCCGCCAAATCGGGATGATTCAGCAGGACTTCAACTGATGGGGGACGGGAGGATGTTGGTGGCTCGGCCATGGTCGTGAAAACATCCTGTTGAAACAAAGCGGAAGGGGTGGGAATCGAACCCACCGCGACCGACCCGAAGCCGACCGCCTACGGATTTGAAGTCCGCGCCGGCCACCAGACCGAATCCGCTTCCGGGGGGAATATATGCAATCGTTTAGGGCGTTGCCGCAAGTTTGCGGAGACCAGGCGTGCGAGGGGAACGGGCGTACGCAGTACGCCCCTACCCAGACTTCCGATCAAATCGACGGAACCGTCATGGTCATCGGGTCCTCGATCTCAATCGATTCGCGGATGACGTATGCCTCGGCGTAGGGCTTGCGAATCATCTGGCCCATCCGCCGGGCATCGATCGTGATCAGCTCAAAGATATCGACGCCGGGTTGATAGATCGATGATGCGCCTTCCTTGGTCCCGAATTGGGAGGTGTAGGCACGCACAGCGGCGAGCTTGCGGTCCAACTGCTTGGTGATTTCGACGACGATGGAAAACGGCGGCTGCCGCGAGAATGCCGAATACAGGATCTTGTGAGGTCTATGCGGTTCACCGGGCAGGTCGAGTTTCTTGAGTCCGGCCATGAAACAGGCGTCGTAGGCAATCTCCCCTGCTACGCGATGATCGGGGTGGCGTTGCTCGCGATGTGGGAGGATCACCAGGCGCGGGCGTAGGCGGCGGATGACGTCGGCGACGGCCATGCGATTGGGGAGCGAGTTCTCCAGTTTGGCGTCGGGCATGCCGAGGTTCTCGCGGTGGGTCAATCCCAGGACTTTCGCCGCTGCCGCGGCTTCGGCGGCGCGATCCTCGGCGGTGCCGCGGGTACCCATCTCCCCTGCTGTGAAATCGACGATTCCGGTTTTGTATCCCAAGTCGGCCAGTTTGAGCAGAAGGCCGCCGCACGTGATTTCGATATCGTCGCGGTGGGCGGCCAGTGCGAGAGCGTCGACGGTTGGTGTGGTTTGAGTCATTGGTTTGGCCTTACGGATGTGATTGAGTGTTGAGAATTAGGTTGAAGTCCCGATGCCGTCGTGTTTCAGCCCCGAAGGGGCGTTCTAGAGTATGGCCAACGAGATCGATTCGTGAATTCGGATACATTAGGTCGCCCTCGCAGGGCTCTGCATTTCTCGCTCTTTCTGACCCAGGCCTTCGGCCTGGGCTGAATTAGGTCGCCCCTTCGGGGCTCTGCTCTGTCGCTCTCCTGACTCAGGCGTCTGGGCGTGTTGATAGACCGTCGGTATTGCGGATTTGAGTGGCCGGACAAGAGTGTCCGGCCTACCGACATCGCTATCGTGTTGTCTGACTCCGGCGCGCATAGGTGGGCAGAGCCCACCCTACTTCTCACTTCCCTTCCTGTATTAATCTGTAATACACGTCCTCGTACAATGGCACGACGGCATCGGCGGTGAAATTATCCTTCACTGATTTCAGGCCGTTCTCGCGGAGGCGACCGGCCAATTCGGGGTTGGTCAGGATCTGGAAGAGCCGTTCGCCGCCGGCATCGTATTCATCTGGTCCGACGAGGAATCCGGTCTTGCCATCCTGGATCAGTTCCGGAACACCGCCAACTTTGGAGGCGACCACCGGCACGCCACAGGCCATGGCTTCGAGTGCCGCCAGTCCGAAGGCTTCGTAGTGCGATGGCAGGAGAAAGGCATCGGCGGCGCAGAGAATTTCGTCGACATCCTCACGATTGCCGAGGAACTTCACATCGGCCGCCACATCGAGCGACTTGGCGAGTGAAAACGCCTCGGCGGTCTGCGGGCCATCGCCAATCAGGAGGAGCTTGGCCGGGAGCCGCTGACGGAGCCGGGCGAACATGTGAATCACGCCGGGGATATTCTTCACGGCGCGGAAGTTCGAAAGATGCGCCACGACCTTCTCCCCTTCCGGGGCATACTTGTGACGGCAGACGCCCGCAGGCCGGGCGTAGAATCGGTCGGTGTCGACGAAATTGCGAATGACATCAATTGGACGGGATGTCCCGAATACGCTGATGGTCTTGTTGCGCAGGTATTCGGAAACCGCCGTGACACCGTCGACCGCATCGATGGAGAAACGGGTAATTTCATAGAACGAGCGATCCGAGCCGACCAACGTGATGTCAGTGCCATGGAGCGTACAGAGAGTTTTCGGAGCGCCCTCGCGCATCGATTGTTTGGCGAGATAAGCCGAGATCGCGAAGGGTAGCGCGTAATGGACATGGAGGACATCCAGTCCGAATTGCTGCGATACCTCGATCATTTTCGACGCCAGCGAGAGCGTGTACGGGGGATACTTGAAGAGCGGGTAATCGGGTGTCTCGACTTCGTGGTAGTACAATTCCGTCTTGAATCGGTCCAACCGGTAGGGCAACGCGTGGCTGATGAAGTGAACCTCGTGGCCGCGCATTGCCAGCTTGGCTCCAAGTTCGGTGGCCAGAATTCCCGATCCCCCGGGGACGGGATAGCAAGTGATGGCGATACGGAGGGGGCGGCGGGAGGTCATGTCAGATTACGGCTAAGAGATGGGTGTTTCGCCATGGGGAAAAAGGCGTATGCAATACGCCTCTACGGTTAATCACGGCGAATAGAATCGAAGTCATGGATCGATGATCTGGTGATCGGGAGTGCCAATCTTGAGTTGGTCGCGAACACGGCCGATGAAATCGAATCCGTATTTGTTTAGATAGTAGGGAATCCCAAAGACGCGTTCCTGCGGCTTGCCTTCAGGATACAGGTGAGCCGCGAGCTTGTAGAACTTGGCGCGAATCTCGTCGCCTTTGCGTTTGTGGGCCTGGAAGACTTTCTTTTCAAGACTCTCCCACGCCATGGCAATTCGTCCGGAGGATTGCTCAAAGGTCATCTCCAGTGTGGGTTCGAATCCGATAACCTCGGCTTTGAGGCGGGCGAGGCGTTCTTCCCAGTCGGCGCGGCTTTCCCGGAACTGCTGCTCCAGCGTCATCGGAAACGAGCGCTCAAAATGGCGGTTAATCACCGCTTCGATATCGCCGAAAAACTCGGAGACCTCATGACCGAGCGCCTCGACCGCATTGCGATTCTTGCGTTCGACGATGGTCGCCGAGGATCGGGGCAGCACAATCGGCATCTGTACGTCAAACCGATCGAAGAGCGCGCGGGACTGCGCCCAATACGCGATTTCAGACGGACCGCAGACGGCGGTGATGACGGGAAACAGATACGACTGGGCGATCGGACGGAACAGTACGCCCGGAGAGAAGTCCGCGGGGCTGGTTTCCAGACGGCGCAACCAAGCAACACGGGAGAGCGGCTCTGGATTCGGATCAATCGAAAGATGGCCATCGGCGGAGGACTTCAGCGCGTGACGGCCATGCTCTGTCACAAACAGATGGGTGTGCTGTTTGGGATGCTCGACTTGTTGATGGTAGCCGGCTTCTTCGAGACGCTGATTGATCTCCGCCAGGGCGGAGGCGGTTTCATCACTGCCCGAAAGCTCCTGCGCGAAGAGCGGTTTCCAACGTTGCTTGGCCGCCGGATCGGCGGGATTGAACATGACCATCCCAAACGGACCGAGCAATCGGGCCAGCCACCGGCCGAATGCGTCGACCATGTTTCGCCCCGGCGCATAGTCCTGTTCAAGGGCGTCGAAGACCGATGCAGAGAATTCGGTTTCCAATTGCGCCGAGCGCATCTCGGCGATAACCTCGCGGACAGAGCCGCCCAAGAGGACCTGCGACATCGGGGTTCGATCCGGGAGTCCATCGATGTCGATGCGCGGACAGCGGACTTTATTCTCCAGATCGGGGAAACCGGTCCAGCGGACCTCGTCGAAATCGTGGTCATCGGCTGCGATCCAGAAGATCGGGACGACAGGACGATTCAGGGTGGTGCGAAGGCGCTGCGCCCAACCGAGCAGCGTGAGTGCCTTGTAGACTGTGTAAAGCGGTCCCCCGAACAATCCGGCTTGCTGGCCGGTGAAGGCGGCCACGGCGCCGGGCTGAGCCAATTCCTCGGCCGCACGAATCGCGGCAGACGGCGCGCCGAGATTCTGGTTTTGTTCAACCAGAAGCTGAGTGATTCCCACGCGATCGGAGGCAGCGCAATCCACCCGGCGGGAACAGGCCTCAAATGCCGCCGACGTGGGGTGTGGCCAGGAGAAGAACCGTCCGGTCCGGTCAGGATCGTAGAGGGCGTCCAGATAGAGTCGTCGCCGACCGGGGATTTTTGAGGCGGGGATGGTGTGGGGACTCATATGGGCCTGCAGGGTGCCGCTAAAGCGATTGCAGTATCAATTTACGTAGAATCGGGGCGGGGCGATGAGGTTTTCTCGCGGGGGGGGGAAGAGATGAATTCGAGTGCGTGATGCGTGCGGCAGGGCCCTCACCCCCGCCCCCTCTCCCCAAAACGGGAGAGGGGAGGATACTCCCGCACGCATAACTCATACGAATAACGGCAAGCGAACTCCCTCTCCCGCCGAGCGGGCTGGGGTGAGGGCGCGTCCGCGCGCAATAATCTTGTTAGGCTACGCCGTCTTCTTGCGCCGGAGTACCTTGGTGGTCAGGTCATCCAGGAGCGTGTAGACAACGGGCACTACGATCAACGTGAGCATTGTCGAAGAGATCAGGCCGCCGATGACGGCGCGGGCCATGGGGGCGCGCAGTTCGGCGCCGGGGCCGATGGCCAGCGCCAAGGGCAGCATGCCGAAGATCATGGCCAGAGTGGTCATCAAGATCGGGCGCAGGCGGATCGGGCCGGCGGCGAGGATCGCCTCCGTGCGGCTCTCCCCCCGTTCTCTGGCTTGCCGGATGAAATCGACCAGAAGGATCGCGTTTTTGGTCACCAGGCCCATCAGGAGTACGACGCCGATGAATGACATAATCGAAAGCGCACTGCCGAAGAAGAAGAGTCCGAAGAGCGCCCCCACCAGAGCCATTGGCAAAGAGAGCATGATGGCGAACGGATCGCGGAAACTCTCGTATTGTGAGGCCAATACGAAGTAGATGAAGATGATTCCCAGGAACATGGCGACGAGAATGTAACTGAACGATTCCTGCTGGATTTCGGCTTCACCGGTCGCGGTGATGCTGTAGCCGGGAGGCGTCGGGATATTCCGGGTCTTTTTGAACGCCGCGTCACGCACGTCGCCAGCGAACGCGCCTGAGGCAATGTTGCCTGAGATGAGCACCTCGCGTCGTTTGTCGTAACGGCGGATTTCTGTGGGCCCGCCGCGCTGGTCGAGACGGGCGACTTCTTTGAGCGGCACGAAGAAATGCTCGCGGCCCGGGATATCACGGCTGCTGCGGATATTCAGATTCTCGATCGCCCACGCGCTGGATCGATCCTCCGCGGCGAGCCGGAGACGGACCTTATACTCCTCGTCGCCCTCCTTGTAGGTTGTGGCGTCATCGCCATCGACCAGAATCCGGAGGCTGGAGGCGATCTGCGCCATGGAGAGTCCGAGTTCGCTGGCGCGGTCGCGATCAACTACGATCTGGGCTTCGGGACGTGCACCGACCAGGGAATTGCGCACATCACGGGCACCGGTTACGGTACGCGTAGATTCCTCGACAGCAGCCGCCAGACGACGCAGGACTCGCAAGTCATCGCCCTGAACCGAGAGATTGAGCGGTTTGTTGTGGCCGCCCTCGGACGGCTCAGTTGCAAAGCTCAAGTACAGGCCTGGTACATTCTTCAAGTGATCGCGGATGGCCGTCAGCAGGGCGAACACACTGCGTTCGCGCTCGGTCTTCGGTGTCAGTTTGACGGTGATTGTACCCTCGTTGACCTGGCGCTGACCGGAGCCAATAGCCGTGTAAATGCCGGTGACTTCGGGGAATTCGTGGATCTTTTGTTCGATCCCGCCAATGAGCCGTTCGGTTTCAACCAGCGTGGTGCCCGGTGCGGCCTCGAAATCCACGAAGAATTGGGCTTCGTCACGCAGGGGTATGAACTCGGTGCCCACGAACGGAATCAGCGCAAAACTTGAGACAAATCCGAGGATGGCAATGAGCAAAGTGGCGAGGCGATGGCGCAGCGACCACGACAGCGCGCCCTTGTACAGATTCTTCAGCCACTCAAATCGTCTATAGAAGGCCAGTTCAAAGCGGTTCAGCCAGCGTGCCCCAAACCACTTCGTGCTGTGGTGCTCCTCTTCTTCGGGGCGCGTCACCAAACGCGAGAAGAGCATCGGCGTCAGTGTGAACGCCACGAACAGCGAAACCATGACAGCCACGGTCACGGTCAGTCCGAACTCGAAGAAGAACCGGCCCACGATACCACCCATGAATGCCACGGGCAGAAACACGGCCACGATTGTAAACGTCGTTGCCATGACAGCGAGACCGATTTCCGCAGTGCCTTTGGCCGCCGCGGTGTGGGCGTCGGCGCCCCCGTGATAATTCCGGTAGATGTTCTCGACCACGACAATGGCATCGTCGATGAGCAGTCCGACGGCGATCGACATGCCCAGCAGGCTCATGAAGTTGATCGTAAATCCCAACAGATACATGAACGTGAATGTGGAAATGATCGACGTGGGGATCGCGAGCGCCGAAATGAGCGTCGTGCGCCAGTTGTACAGAAACAGGAAGATGACCAGGACTGCGAGCGCGCCGCCATAGTAAATATTGACCATGACGTCATCGACGGCGTCGCGAATGAACGTCGAATTATCCGAGGCGACTTCGATAGAGACGTCGCCCGGCAGTTCAGACCTCAGACCTGCGATGCGCCCTCGGATGTCATCGGCCACACGTACGGTGTTGGCGCCGGATTGGCGAATGATGTCGAGCGCCACTGCCTCTTCCCCGTTGTAGCGAGAGAAGCTGCGCTGTTCTTTGACACCATCGGAGATGGTAGCGAGATCGGAGAGCCGCACCGGAGCGCCCAGGCGGTGGGCAACGACCAGATTGCCAAACTCCCGCCAGTTGGAGAACTTGCCCAACGTACGCAGGGTCAATTCGGTGCTTCCCTGATCGATCCGTCCTGTGGGGAATTCGATATTCGCCATCTTGATGGCGCCCTGAACTTCCTGAACGGACACGGCGAACGCGTCGAGACGGCGCGAGTCGAGCGCGATTTGAATCTCCCGTTCGGCGCCGCCAACCACCTGGACCGCCCCCACGCCGGTGATGGACTCGAGGCGGCGTTTGATAACGTCCTTGGTCATCGTCGTGATTTCTTTGAGGGGACGATGCCCGGAGACCACGAGGGACATAATCGGCGCGGTGGCGGGGTCGAACCGCTGGATAATCGGTTCCATCGCATCATCGGGAAGTTCGGCGAGGATGATCGATATCTTCTCGCGCACTTCGAGCGCTTTGTCGGCGGGCTTCTCCCCCAGTTCAAACTGGGCCAGAACTTGGGAGAGCCCCTCGGTGGACGTCGAGGTCAGGTGTTTCAATCCGGAAATTGTATTGATTTGATCCTCGATCTTCTTGGTGATCTCCGATTCGACAGCTTCCGGTCCCGCCCCAGGGTACGCTGTCAGCACCACGATGAATGGAAAGTTCACATCGGGGAACAAATCGACGGACATCCGGCTATAGGAGAAGACGCCCAGCACCATCAGCGCCAGGATAATCATGACGGTGAAAACGGGTCGTTTGATCGCGGTATCGGCAAGAATCATATCATGGTCCTCGATTGCGAATTCATCACTCGCTCACCGGATTGACTTTTGTGCCGTCTTGTAGATTGTTCTGGCCGAGCGTGACGACCTGATCGCCGGCCTGTAATCCGGAAACGACCTCAACGAGCTTGCCGGACTCCACGCCCGAGGAAATCGGCTGGAAATGGGCAACGGAGTCGCGGATGAGGTAGGTGCCGATGCCCGATTCGCGATACACGAGAGCATCGCGCGGGATGCAGACAACCTGCTTGCGGCGCTCCAGCTCGATGGTGGTGCCAACGAACATTCCCGGCAACAACCGGTGATCCAGATTCGGTGCGAGAATTTCCACCGAGAGGGAGCGCGAGCCGGGATCGGCGGAGGATGAAATCTCATCGACCCACCCAGTGCCGACGAGCGACGTATCCTGTTCGGAGCGGACGCGTACCTGCTGGCCCTTCGTCAAATCCTTGGATTCGTATACCGAAACGTCGAGCAGGATGCGTACCGTATCGACCGCGGCGATTAGCGCCATCGGCTCACCCATTCCGGCCTGACGGCCGACGCGGGCATAGACCTCGGTGACCACTCCGCTGATTGGCGCGGTCAGGACAGCGGCGTCGCGGGCGGCTTCAAAGTTGGCGCGGGCCACTTCGAAAGCGGTCTTGTGCGCGTCACGCTCGATTTCGCTGACGGCTCCCTGCTGAAGCAGGCGGTCGAATTTCTCGGACGTCTTCTTGGCATCCTCATAGACCGCCCGGGCCTGGCGCACCGACGACCCGGGACCGTTTTCATCAAAGGTGATCAAGGGAGCGTTGGCCCGGATGGTGCTCCCCTCTTTCGCATGAATTGAGACAATGGTTTCCGGAATACGCGCGTAGACTTTCGCCTGACGGATACCCTCGACTGTCCCCGTATACGATCTGGTCCGTTGCAGGTCGGCGCGCGCGGCGATGGCAACAACGACCGGCACACGGCCATCGCCGTTGACCTTCGCCTCTTCCCCGGAGCATCCGAGTGCAAACAGAAGAAGCGTTGCACCCAGGACGGTCAGGTAACGTGTTTGATCGAATCTCATCTGCCTTGCCACATCTGGCTCCTTCGCTATAACCTCACAGAGAACTCTATTCCATTCCGATTGTGTTCAACACCGGTTCGCCCATGGCCCGGCGCCATTGCGCGCGCGCCACAAGACGGTCGTGGCGGGCGGTCTGGGCGTAGATGCGCGCAGTGGTCAGCTCCAGTTGGGCATCAAGAACCTCAAGCTGGGTTCCAACGCCCGATTCATAGCGCACATTGGCGACTTGCAAACCGCGTTCGGCCTGGGCGACCGTTTCCTTCTGTGCCTCAAGCCGCTGGGTCGCTTCATGGAAATTATTGCGCGCCTGTTCGACCTCGAGGGCGACACCCTTGAGCAGTGCCTCGCGCCGGTAACGCGCTTGCGAGAGGTCCACTTTCGCGAGACCGATATTACCCGAACGGCGGAAACCATCGAAAATCGGGTATGAAACCAGGACCATTCCGAGCCACGACTTGGAGACGTCGCCTGGGCGGTACTTGAACTGGTCGGTTTGTGTCTGCCAGTTGAACATCCCCTTCAATTTCAAACTGGGCCAATAGTCGGCCTGCGCCGACTGCACGCCATTGCCCAGAATCTTAACCTCGTATTCCGACGCGCGGACGTCTGGGCGATGCAGTCGCGCATCGGCCACCAGTTGCTCCAGCGAATTGGCTTCCCAACTGGAGGAATCCGGTTCGGAATCCTGCAGTTCGATCCCGGTTCCTGAGGGGATGCCAATCAGCGTACGCAGGCGCGAGTCGGCCAGCTCACGGTTGTTCTGCGCCGAAATCAGCGGTGGACGAAGGTTCGAGAGACGGACCTGCGCGCGCAGGTGGTCGTATTCGGAGACCAGTCCCTGGGCGAACTTCTTGTCGACGACAGCGAAGTTCTCCTCGGCCAGCGACAACGACTGCTGCGAGACATCGACCAGCCGGCGTGCCAGCAGGGCATCGAAGAAGGCCTGGGCGACTTCGGTTTCAAGATCGAGGCGCGCCTGCGAGACCATTTCATTGGTCATGCCGTGGTAGCTGCGCGCGGCGGCCCAGGCGGCGAAGACGCGTCCGCCCTCCCAGAGGGATTGTTCAACCGACACGCCCCAGCTCGCGGTATGCCGCGTGCCGAATTGGACGGTCATCGGCACATCGTTAAAGATGATGCGGTTCACCGCGAGCTTGAAGTTCCGCGTATAGGAACCGTCAAATCGGATGTCCGGAAGAATTCCGGACCGCGCTTGTTTGATCCGGGCGTCGGCACGATCCTGCTCTGCCTGGGTGATGCGATACCGCTCGTTGGTTTCCAGCCCGCGCTTGATGGCATCGGACAACGTCAGTGGCTGCTGTGCCGCGGCCGATGCCGCCAGCAACACCCCGAAGGTGATTTGTAACACCCAACGCAACGTCTTCACTGCAAGTGTTTGTCTCATCCTGCATTTCCCGGATTTAGGCTTTGGCCCTTGTCGCCGAGGCGACGATACCCTCGAAAAACACCGAAACGATCAATTCCGTCTGCGCCCGGACCGTTCTAGCCGGAAGCGGCGGGACCATATTCATCACGTAGTAATCATGTACGATGCCGATGAACATCTTCGCCAGAATCATCGGATCGGAGCGGCGGATCAGGCGGCGGCGCATGGCGGATTTGAACAGCTGCGCGAGCGGCTCCGCCACCATCTGGATTCGCGCGTGAATCTGGTTGATGGGGCAGGCAACACCCTCCAGTTCGGGACGGACCCACTCGCTCATCATCATCCGGCAAAAGTCGAAATTTGTTTCGTAGTACGCAATCATCCGGTTGACATATTCTGTCAGCGCCTCGCGGATCGGCAGCTCCATGACGCTGACATCACGTGCAATGGCCGTGACATCGTCCAGGAGGTCGGTGATGGCGGCGGAGAACAGGCTTTCCTTGCTATCGAAGTAGTTATAGACCGTTCCCTTGCCGAATCCGGCGCGCTCCGCGATTTCTTCCAGGGTGGCGTTGGCAAAACCCTTTTCCGCGAAGACGGCACGAGCGGCGTGCACGATTTCGTGACGACGGGCGCTGCGTTCGCGCGCCTTGCGTGCCGTCGCTCCAGCGGAGCGGGGCCTCACAGTGGCAGCGACAGTCGTTCGCGTTGGCATAGGACTCCACGGTCAGAAAGTGACCGCTGGGTCAACTTAACGGTTCGACGGTTTGCATAGTTGCAAAAAAGACCTGGAAGTTGTCACAAACTCGGAAAGGTCATTTGAGGGTTCGCGCGCGAGAATTGGGCCGTTGGGCTTGCGAATTCCACGGATCATGCTTTATTATAGTATGTGAGCATTGGACGCGCGGAAATTCGTCAAATTTTACCCAAAGTCGCAGCCCTCGCTGTGGCACTGGTTTTGGCCGTACCCGCCAGCGCCAGCCTGGTGATCCGGTACGAGACAGCCTCGGGCGCCCGGGAGGCATTGCCCGGCGGGCAGGAATTCCTTGAACACGTGGATGTGCCCGGAGGCGATCCGGTCCCCGATTGGCCGCAAACGATGGCAGCGGCATTGGCCAGCGAATCGGATGAACCGATATTGAGTTCTCCGGGTGTGGCGGCCTTGCCCAAATCGGGACCATTTCCGGCAGCCGGCGACTCGAAGCTTGGCCCTCTCCCCGGCCGGGGCCGATTTCTCCTCTGGACCGGGTTTAGCGCGGCCGCCTGTGTGGAGGCGTTCCGGCAATCCCAGGCATCGTGGGGAGCCTCGAAGGGCAGGTTTCATTTCAAGGCCGATTTCAAAGGAGACGGCCTGGCGATGACGGATGAAGTCTCGCATTTGCTCGTCGCCTACCGGCTGAGCCGGGTCATCGAAGGCGGCTATCGTTGGAGCGGAATGGATGCACGACAGGCACGCCTGTGGGGCTCGACTGAGGCCTGGTTTCTGACGTTCCTGGTGGAATACCCTATCGATGCCTACAATCCTCAGCAGGGTTTCGGTGTCTCCGATCTGATCTTCAACACGATCGGCGCGGCGGCGGCATATGCCCATTCCGCGATAGCCAACCCGCGCTGGGACATCAAAGTATCGGTCAAACCGCGCTTCTTCAACGGCGATGGGCGAATCGTCGCCTACAACGACCGGCAGTATGACGATTTCGTGTACTGGATCACGTACAGACCGATTCAGAACCGGTACGTTCCGCTGCTTTTCGGCGCCGGGTACTCGACGACGCATGCGACCGCACGCGAACCGATCAAGGAGCTGCGGCTTGGAGTGGGCACGACACTCGAAGAGCTCGGAGCGCTGATTGGCCCCAGGACGGAACGGTTCCTGCGGCCACTGAACTTCTTCTTCTTCAATCTTGCGGCGAAGGTCTCGTGGCGATAGCGGAGTAGCGGCTTTCCGTCATGGGAAGAATGGGAAGAATGGGAGATATGAAAAGGCGGGAACCTTGCGGTTCCCGCCTCTTTCGTTACTGCTTTGGTTTCCTGGCTAACGCTTCGGACATGGGTCGCAGAGGGACTTGCCCTGACTGAAGATGTACGTTGTCACGGCATCAACATCCTTGCGGTCCACGACTCCGTCGCAGTTCACGTCGCAACGCTGGATTGCCGGGCAGGCGCCGGTATCATTCAGCTTTTCAGCCTCGAAGACTACCGTGCACAGGATCGCCAGATCGCTCACCGATACCTGGCCATCTTCATCGATGTCACCCGGTTTTGGACACCGGCACGGATCCAGCGCCATGGCCGTCATCGGCACGCTTCCAGACAGAGCGGAGAGCGACCCGCCATCGCAATTCGTCCCGTCCATCCGGACGCGTACTGTGAGCGACCACTTCCACGTCTTGCCGCACACCGACTGGCACTGCACCGTCGCCCGGACATCCTGGTTGACGGTCGGCGTGTAGACCCAGTAGCCGTCGATCAGCGTTCCCGGACCGCCGGCGACATAGCAGTCGACGAGCCCGATCGCGTTTGCGTATAGCGGGATCATGATCGGAACCGACGGACAGGCATGGACGGTCGTGTCAAGCACTGGCTTGCAAACCGGCTTCAGATTGTCCGGCACGAAAGACACCGTGAATGTCCCTTCGCAGAACGCCCCGCACGAATCGGTGCAGCGGATCGTTACGGTCACCGTGTCCGGGCCGTAGGGCGTGTAGTTCCAGTTGCCACGCGACGAAATCCTGCCGGGTCCCGACACGATCGTGCAGGACTTGAAGTTTCCGTTCGCGTCGGTCGCACTCACCGGCAGACTGACAATCGTCGGAATGCACTGCATGATGGTCGTGTCATGAGGTAGGTTGCATGTCGGCGCGATATTTCCCTCACACGGCGGAATCAAAGACCGGTAGAGGATTGTCACGCGGAACTGCGAAGTGCAACTGTCGCACGCATCGCGGCAGCGGATTTCGACCAGTACCGAGGTGTCCTTTGGCGCCGACCAGGTGAAGCACCACTGACCGCCGGACAGCGTGCCTGCGCCACTTGTCTTCGTGCAGGTCACTGCATCCCCGTCGGCATCTGTTGCCGATACCGGCAGGCAGATCGTAACGGGCACGGTGGTCGTTGTGATCGAAGTGTCATGCGGCACCACACAGACCGGCGGGTTGTTCGGCGTCTTCGTGACCAGGGCCACGTCGGTCGCCATGCATCCATTCGCCGGATTGGTCACTGTGAGCGTGTATGTCCCCGCCGCGTCCACTATCGGCGTGGCTGTGGTCGGACCTGACACAATGTGACCGCCATCCGTTGCTGCCCAGCTGAACAGCGCTCCCGGCGTCGACGACGCACCGGCCAGCGCAATCTGTGTGATCGTGCAGGTCAGCGCCTTGTCCGGTCCCGCATCCGCGTTCGGCAGCGTGTTGTCCAGCGTTACAACCGCGGCATCGCTGGCCGCACAGCCGGTCGCCGTCACGGTCACCGTCAGGGTGTAGGTACCCGGCTGGTCCACCAACGGTGTCGCCGTTGTGCCACCCGAAACGATATGT
>JACRMA010000074.1 GCA_016235085.1 Candidatus Zixiibacteriota bacterium | reverse complement strand
CCCACTCGTTGTCGTACCAGGAGAGAACCTTTACGAGATTTCCCTTCACACGTGTCTCCGCGGCATCGAAGACCGATGAGTGCGAATCACCGACAACATCGATGGAGACGATGGGATCTTCGCAGTAGAGCAGAACCCCCTTCATCGGTCCGTTGGCGGCGGTCTTCATCGCGGCATTGATGCCTTCGACGGTCGGGGTCTTGGCCGTGATGCACGTCAGATCGACCAGCGAGCCATCGGGCACAGGGGCGCGCACGGCGATCCCATCGAGCTTTCCATGCAACTCCGGAATAACCTGACCGATGGCTTTAGCTGCTCCGGTGGATGTCGGAATCAGCGACATCGCGGCGGCGCGGGCACGGCGCAGGTCTTTGTGAGGCAAATCGAGAATACGCTGGTCGTTGGTGAAGGCATGAATTGTCGTCATGAATCCGGATTCAATGCCGTATGTGTCGTGAATTACCTTGGCGACCGGCGCCAGGCAGTTTGTGGTGCATGAGCCGATAGAGATCACAAAGTGTTTACTGGGGTCATACTCTTTGTCATTGACACCAATGACAAATGTGCCGTCGGCGTCTTTCACCGGCGCGGAGATCAAGACACGTTTGGCGCCGGCGGTCAGGTGTGCGGATGCTTTCGCTTTGTCAGTGAACAATCCCGTCGATTCGAGCACAACGTCGACGCCAAGCTGCTTCCACGGGAGTTTTGAAGGATCTCGCTCGGCGGTAACCTTCAGAAGCTTGCCGTCGACCGTGATGCCGTCCGCGGTCGCCGCGATTGACGCATTCATTTTGCGGTGGATTGAATCGTACTTCAGGAGATGCGCCAGTGTTTTGGCATCGGTGATGTCATTGACGGCGACAAATTCGAGTTCTTTTGTATGGTGGGCTGCACGGTAGACCAGCCGCCCAATCCGTCCAAATCCATTGATACCGACTTTGATGGCCATGGCTTTCGAGTCTCCTGTTTGATTAATGATTGAACCCTCGATGGGGAGTTGGGCGATAAAGGTACATTCCCCCGAAGAGCACCTGAACGCCGGAGTAATCTTTCGCCCCGAACAGATCCTTGCTGAACCGGGCGTATTGGTATTTGACACATCCCGTCAGGGCGAATTTCTCGCCCAGCACCCAGGCAAATCCCGCAGCCCCGTAGAAGCCCGGCGCCCAACGTGATCTGATGGATGTCCCGTAATAGGTGCCGTCCGGATAGCGCAGCGCCGCTTCAAACTGTTCTGTGCCGACCAGCAGGCTTGCGCCGAATCTCAGAATCGGTTGAATCGGTGACGTCAGGGACTTGGCAAACGGTGCCAACCGCAGCCCGAATCCGATCGGGTAAATCGTGGCTGTGCCGTAACTCGACTCCGTCGAAGTTTCAATTCTCGTTTCGCCGCGGCTGACCGCACCCGCACTCAGATCGAGATTTGCAATGGAACTCAATCGGGGCTGATAGAAGAACTCCATGTAGAATGCCGTCGAGTTTACGGTCAATTGCAGGTCAGGCGAGGAACTGGTCAGATTGGAGGAAAACCAGGGACCGAGCTGTCCCCCCATCGCGCTCTTGCCCCACAGGCCGGGGTGACGCTCTTCCTCTGCCCGAACAGGCATGGGCTGCATCTGCGCGGCCGCAGGCCTTTCCAGACTGACCAGACCCAATCCGGTAAGCAGCGCCAGCTGGAATAGACGGCGCTGCGTCGGCTGGCGTCTTCTGCGTAGCGGCATGTGTGTGGCCGGCGCCATTGAGAGTTAGTGCGTTCTAAGGGTTATTCCGGCGGAAATCCAGAACCCGGACAGATCGATCTTCCCTCTGTTGGCGTAGTCGAACTTGGTGTAGCGGTAGGCAACATCCGCCACGAGAAAGAAATTCCCCAGGTAATGGACCTCGACTCCGGTGCCGACAGCGAACCCCAGGGCCAGCTTGCTGCCGGGATCGTAGAAATGGTACTTCATCAGGGTGTCATGGACATGGCTCGGCGATTCGTTGGCGATGACCATCGAGAGTCCCGCACGTGCGTAAATGTTATGCGGAGCATCGATATTCCCGAATTCGTGCATCGCGCGCACACCGGCAAATATGGGAAAGAAATCGATCCGCCCGATCCCCAACAGCACCGTGTCCTTGTCTTCTGGTGCAAAACCGGCGACATCCACGTCTCGGCGCCCGGACCAACCCAAATCTCCCTCGGCCCACCAGGAATTGCGAATATGGAATAGTCCCTGGATTTCAATGAACGGTGCAATCGAAGCCGGTTTGGCCAGCCTCGCCTGATAGTGAGTCGTGTCGGCCGGAGAGAGTCTGACGGATCCAAAGATCGCCGAGATCGCCCGATGCGGCCAGATTCCTCCACGCAGAGAAAACCGATCTCCCTTTGTCGGGCTGGCCCAGCATCCGCTTGAACTGCCCAAGATGCCGGCCAGAGTCAGAATCGCGAGGAGCAAAAAGCGCCGTGAAGCAACACCAGGGTTAGGTCGAACTGACGGAATCGGGAAATTCTTCACAGTATCATCCAAAGAAAAGGGCTGCCTCTTGGAACAACTCCTCGGAAACGGTCCGGGTTCGCCCGGCAACCTCTGATAACGGTATCGAAGAAATCTGGTTTCCCCGCAAGCACACCATTTTGCCATACTCTTTCCGCTCGATCAGGCGAACCGCCTCGATGCCATACCGGGTGCACAGGTACCGGTCAAACGCGAGTGGCGAGCCGCCTCGTTGCACGTGGCCGAGCATGACCATCCGCGTCTCGTAGCCCGTGCATTTCTCGATTTGTTCCGATAGAGTTTGTCCGATTCCACCCAGTCGAACGTGTCCGAACTCATCCAGCTTGCCGTCCTGGAGAATCATCGTCTGTTTTCCGCTGGCGCCATCAACAGAGACCTTTGCGCCTTCAGCGACCACGACAATGGAGAAGTCCTTTCCACTCTCGTGGCGCCGTTTGATCAAGGCGCAAATTTCATTCAGGTCGGATTCGCGTTCCGGCAGTAGAATCTCGTCAGCGCCCCCCGCCATGCCGCCCTGAAGTGCGATCCAACCGGCGTGCCGGCCCATCACCTCGACGACCATTACGCGTTTGTGCGATTCGGTGGTGGTTCTGACCCGGTCAATCGCTTCCATGACCGTGTTCACGGCGGTGTCGAACCCGAAACAGTAGTCGGTACCCACGATGTCGTTGTCAATCGTCTTGGGAACTCCGATGACATTCAGCCCGTGGTCCTGCAGAGCTGAGGCGACGCCGAGCGTGTCCTCGCCACCGATGGCAATGACTGCGTCCAGACCGAGCTTTTTCGACCGGCTGAGAACTTCGTCATAGCCGCCGGGCGTCTTCCCCGGGTTTGTTCGCGATGTCTTTAGAATGGTCCCACCCCGTCCGAGAATTCCGGAGACCTCGGGCAGAAGAATTTCACGCGCCAGACCATCTTTCATCAAGCCGCGCCACCCTTCCAGAATCCCGGTGACGCGCCAGTGGTTGTGCTTCGTTGCCTTGACGACCACGGCGCGGATTACAGCATTCAGTCCAGGACAGTCACCCCCGCCAGTCAATATGCCGATGTTCACGGCCACCCTCCCTTTTGGCGCCCACGCATCACGATGGGCGGCAGTCGAATATACCCCTCGTCTCCTTGATGTCAAGAAAACTGCCCTGTGCACGAAAGGGGGACAGTCAAAATCCACTTGTAATTGGCCGCTGGAAGCGTACACTGGCAGGCTGGAGTGGATGGTCCGGTGATTCCGATCCACGAGGGAGTGCCAGAATCGGGATCGGACACAGATCAGGGATCGCTGCTCCGTGATTGGGAGTTCTCGGCCTCATGACCAATGTGATCATTCCAGCCGCCGGAATCGGCAGCCGCCTTCGGCCTCACACGCACACGTTGTCAAAGGCGCTCCTGCCTGTGGCGGGGAAACCCATACTGGGCCATATCATCGACCGTCTGGTCGGTGTGCCAAACCTCGGCACTGTGTGGATCGTCGTCGGTTTCCTTGCCGATCAAATCGAATCGTACGTGACCAGTCACTACGATTTGGATGTGCGATTTGTCCACCAGAGTGACCTGCGCGGGTTGGGGTACGCCATCCATCTGGCACTTAAGGAAATTCCCAGTGACGACCCGTTGCTGGTGATCCTGGGTGACACGATCATCGAAACGAGTTTCGCGACATTCATGGCCGGTCCCGATGAGGCTTTGGGCGTTCGTGAGGTGGCCGACCCGCGCCGTTTCGGTGTGGTTGAGGTCGAAGGGGGATGGATCAAACGGCTGGTCGAGAAACCGGAAGTTCCTCCATCACATTTGGCGGTCGTTGGACTCTACGGTATCAAGAATACCGGGCTTTTGCGCGATTGTCTCGATACGGTGGTGTCGCGCAATCAGGCTGTCGCCGGGGAACTCCAGGTTACTGATGCGCTGCAATTGATGGTGGAGCGCGGCAGCCGCATGGCGGCCATCACCGTTGAGGGTTGGTACGACTGCGGCAAATTGGAGACGATGCTTTTGACCAATCGCCACCTGCTGGATCAGCTTTCCCGCCGTGTCGAGATTCCTGGCTCGCTGGTGTTGCCGCCGTCGTATGTGTCACCAACGGCGCGGCTCGAGCATGCGATCGTAGGGCCGTACGCCTCGATCGGTGACCGGGCGGAGATCGTCGAGGCGATTGTATCGAATTCCATCGTCTCGGAGGGCGCCAGCATTCGCCGGTGCGTGATTGAGGATTCCATGATCGGTTCCAATGCCAATGTCGTGGGCGGTGCCGAGCATTTGAATATTGGAGATTCTTCGGAAGTCGGGTTCGAGTTTTGAACGCCCGGCTTGTTGTGGACATTTGAGGGAGGATTGAGGAACACAATGGTTGAAGACTTTCTGTTTACTTCCGAATCGGTCACGGAAGGACATCCGGATAAAGTTTGCGATCAGATCTCGGATGCTGTCCTGGACGACGTTCTCGGGCAGGATCCCAAAGGACGTGTGGCCTGCGAGACGTTTATTACCGTCGGGCTGGTCATTGTCGGCGGTGAAATCACCACCAACGTGTATGTCGATATTCACAAACTGGTCCGCCGGCTGGTTTGTGATATCGGCTACACCGACAGCCGCTACGGATTCAATTATAAGACCTGCGCCATCCTCAACGCGATCGGGCCGCAATCCCCGGACATTTCGCAGGGGGTTGATACCGGCGGCGCGGGGGATCAGGGCCTGATGGTCGGCTTCGCCTGCCGCGAGACGCCGGAATTAATGCCGCTGCCGATCACCCTCGCGCACAAACTGACGCGCCGGCTCGCCACCGTGCGCAAACAGGGCATTCTCAAGTATCTCGGTCCGGACGGCAAGTCGCAGGTCACGGTCGAATACCGTGGCGGCAAACCCGCACGCATTCACACGATCGTGCTTTCCTCGCAGCACACGACGGAGATTCTCAATGCGAGTGGTGATCACATTACCGAAGAGGCCCGTCAGGAAATTATCACGCATGTCGCCAAGGCGGTCATCGACCCGTCCATGCTGGATGACCGCACGATCTACCACGTCAATCCGACCGGGAAATTCGTCGTCGGCGGTCCGCAATGCGACACGGGAATGACGGGCCGCAAGATCATCGTCGACACCTATGGCGGAATGGCGCCCCATGGCGGTGGCGCGTTTTCCGGCAAGGATCCGACCAAGGTGGATCGCTCCGCGACGTATATGGCGCGGTACATCGCCAAGAATATCGTGGCGGCCGAGCTGGCCGAGCGGTGCACGGTGCAACTGGCCTACGCGATTGGCGTGGCCGAGCCGGTTTCGGTGATGGTGTTCTGCGATGGAACCGAGAAGCTCCCCAATGGCCGGCTCGAGAAACTCATTCGCAAATACTTCGATCTGACCCCGCGTGGGATTATCGATACGCTCAAGCTCCGCCGTCCGATATACACCCCCACGGCCGCCTATGGCCACTTTGGGCGGAGCGAGGAGACATTTACCTGGGAGAAGACCGACAAGGTCGCTGATCTTCAGAAAGGCGCATAGGTTCAACTGGATACTCCTGGCGCCCCGCCCGGGTGCCGTGAAAGGATTCGAATATGGATTGCGACATCAAGGATATCAAACTGGCGGACCCCGGGAAATTGCGGATCGACTGGGCCGAGCGTAACATGCCGGTTCTCCGTCTGATCCGTGAACGATTCCGTAAGCAGAAACCGCTGACTGGCGTGCGTGTCGGGTGCTGTCTGCACGTGACGACCGAAACGGCCAATCTCATGGAGACCCTGAAAGCGGGTGGGGCCGAGGTGCGGCTGTGCGCCTCGAATCCGTTGTCCACCCAGGATGATGTCGCAGCATCGCTGGTCAAGCACACCAAGATCGGCGTGTTCGCCATCCGCGGTGAGAACAACAAGACCTATTACCAGCACATCGCGTCGGTTCTGGCGAATGATCCGCAGATTACGATGGATGATGGCGCTGATCTCGTTAGCGCCCTGCACACCAATGGTGAATCAGCCAATGTCTGGGCGGGGCTCGAGGAGACGACGACGGGTGTCATCCGGCTCCGCGCGATGGCGAAGGACGGGGTGCTCAAGTTCCCGGTGATTGCCATCAACGATTCGGAAACGAAACACTTCTTCGACAATCGCTACGGGACCGGCCAGTCGACCATTGATGGAATTCTGCGGGCTACGAATCACTTGTTGGCTGGCTCCAAGGTGGTGGTTTGCGGCTATGGCTGGTGCGGCCGAGGTGTGGCCATTCGTGCCAAAGGCATGGGTTCGGATGTGATCGTGTGCGAAGTGGAGCCGGTGAAGGCTCTCGAAGCGGTGATGGACGGCTATCGCGTGATGCCGCTGGCGCAGGCGGCGCGCGAAGGCGATGTCTTCATTACGCTGACTGGTGACATCGCCGTCATTCGCGCCGAGCATTTCGCGCGCATGAAAGACGGCGCGGTCGTTGCCAATTCGGGGCACTTCAATGTCGAGATCGACATCGAGGCGCTCGAGAAAATGTCGGTCAAGAAGCGGGTGATCCGCCACGAAGTGGAAGAATACACGCTCAAGGGCGGCAAGCGGATCAATCTGCTGGGCGAAGGACGTCTGATCAATCTGGCGGCGGCCGAGGGGCACCCGGCCATGGTGATGGACATGTCGTTCGCCAATCAGGCGCTCGGTGTCGAACATATCGTCAAGAACCGCGGCAAGCTTTCGCTGGGAGTTCACTCGATGCCCGTCAAGATCGACAAGGAAATCGCCCGCCTCAAGCTGCTTTCAATGGGAGTCAAGATCGACCATCTCACCCCCGAGCAAAAGAAGTACCTTGCCGAATGGAAAATGGGGACCTGACAAACGACTTCGATTCGCATTTCGTGCGATAATGGTGGGCAGACCCAACCCTGCATGTTAGAGTGGGCTCTGCCCACCTTCTATTTGAGGCGCGCGCTACTTCCGCGATTTGAGCAGGATTAGCGACCCCACCACAAAGCACACAATGTCAGGAGTCCAAGCGGCAACCCAGGCCGGGATGTCGCCATTGTGCCCAAAGGAGCGGAACACTTCGATCACGACGCGGAGGGCGAACGTGATCATCATCGCGATGCCGAAATTCAACGCCGTGCCGGAATGCCGCGCCCGTGCCGCGATGGGAAAGCCGATGAGCACCACCAGAAAGTTCAAGAATGGGTACGCGATCTTTAGGACCAGCTCCGTCTCCTGGAATGTTGGGTCGCCTCCGGTGGCGCGAATCCTCGCGATGGCGGCCTTGAGATCGAAGTATCCTGTTCGCTCAGGTTCGACCCATTTGCGCATCAGATCGGTGGGCAATTCACGCCATTGCCGAAATTCCCGACTTTCAAATGTCTCATAGTGCGTCGCGGAATCGCCCGTGGTCTCGAATAATCGTCTTTGTCCGGATGTCCCCACCCAAACCGAGTCTTCGAAGCGCAGGCTCTTCATCTCCAGGAGTTCGGTCATTCGTCCCTGGTCGAACGTTTGAACCGTCACGTCCGTTCCGCTCTGCTGCAGGGAATTGAACGACTTGAAATAGAAGATGCGGCCCTCCATGCCCGGCGAGAACAGGGCTTGATAGATCACGCGCGAGGGTTTTGAACCTCCCGACAGGAACTGATCCGTGAGATCGGTCCGGCGCTGCTCCATCCGGGGATAGATGGTTTCGCCCGCCACCATGACGATGCCGGTGATCACAAGACCCAGGAACAAGAGAGGCATGGCGGTGCGAAAAAGCGAGATGCCCGCGGCGCGCATGGCCAATAGTTCGTTGCGGCGGCTCAGAAATCCGATGCTAAACAGCGTCGCCAGCAAGACCGCAACGGGAATGACCAGAATGAGAATGAACGGCGTGTAATAGTAATAGTACAGGGCGACGAATTTCGCCGGCACACCCTTGTCGATGAACTTGTCGAGGTGTTCGACGAGATGAACGATCAGGTAGATCGTCCAAAAACCAATGAGCGACCAGACCAGGCTGAACATGAACCGGCCCATGACGTAGCGGTCGAGACGGTTCATGATGTTGCCCTTTCGCTGGCGGACTTGGCACGTACACCCAGCCTGCCCGCGGTCAGATAGCCTAGCAGATGACGCGGTCCAAGCTGCACTTCACTGTTGACCTACCAAAGCAGGATCAGCCCGACCAGTCCGATCAGAATATCCGCCGACCACATGGCCGTGAATGGAGTAATGAACTCGCGATCAGCCAATTCCTCACCGCCGATCAGAAACGCCCAGTAGACCAGGAATAACCCCAGTGAGACGCCAATCCCCACGCCGAAGCCGCCCCGTCGGGCCCGGACGCCGAGGGGACAACCGATCAACACAAAGACAACGCAGGCGGCGGGGATCGAGTACTTCTTGTAAATCTCGATCAAGTACTGGTTGATCATCCGTTCCTGACTGTCGATCGCCGCCTCTTCGCGTTGAATCAGCGAAGTGACGCGATGCACGCGGTCCAATGCCCGCTGCTGGGCAGATAACGAGTCGGGTGCCGGTGTGTAACTGGCGTCAGCCAACGGCAGCGAGATCTCGGCCACCCCCGCCAGCGGCGGTGCAACGAGGATGGCGGCGACCATCGTGGAACACACGCGGTTGATTTCCGCGAGGTGCGGCTCGATCGATTTCTCCCACGTGGCAATATCCTCCCGCATGAGCGCGGAGGATTTTTCGCGGTCGGTGCGATAATCCGAACTGGTGCGCGACCATTCGTCTTCGACGCCCCCGAGATAGAAGGTCTGCTCCTGGAACGCGGTCCGCCGGTATTTCCGCGGATCGGCGGGATCAATCTCGTGAATCTCACCGTCCCGGAGTTTCATGATGAGAGTGCGTCCGTCGGCGGAATAGTTCATGACGCCGGTCCTGGCGACGACAGTGCGGGGGCTGCTCTGCTCCTGCTGGTCGAAGATGGTGACTTCGGCAATGGCGGAGGTCTTCTGATCGATGGTCTTGATCAGGATGTGATAGCCTGGTATGCGATCCTCGATGACGTTGGGTTTCAAATCGAGAGTGGGGCGCTTGCGGCGAATATCCGACATTAATAAACGGGCCTGATGATTGGCGTCGGGGAGCACCTCGTT